>NZ_CP070354.1:380000-680000 GCF_016919405.1 Ensifer sp. PDNC004 | reverse complement strand
ATCTCCCGCGCCTTGCGCAGATACATGGCGATTGAGGCGCGGGATATCTCCAGCCGCTGCGCCACTTCGTCCTGGCGCAAGCCGTGCGTATAATAGAGCCAGGCGGCCTTGTGAATGATCTGGTCTGTGGCTCGGATGGGCATTGGCGGAACCTTCGCAAGATGGATCTGACATATTTCATCTATACTGACAAAAGTCAACGTCATTGACGATTGTCGCCGTCTCGTCGGCGTGACAGCGGCCGCATCCCTCTTCTGAATGATGATCCTTAAAGCGCCACGCGGAGCCGCGAACGCCGCTGCCGCCAGCAGCCGGTTGCAAACGGAATCCATATGTGAACATACTATTCATATAAGGGTCTGAATGGCGACCGAGCGACATTGCGCTCGGAAGCCAGCCAACGGGCCCGCTATTGCCGACCTATTGCATCAGGGACTGACCAATGGATGACTTCATGCCCACCGTCGGGGTGACCTCGACCCATCCCGCGGACATGCTGCAAGAGCACGCAGCACTTCCCGTGTGGAACGCGGAAAACTGGTTTTACGAGGATTGGCCGGTCGGCCAGCGTATAAGGTCCTTGCGGCGTACGATTGCCGAAGGTGACAGCCACCTCTTCAATACGCTGGTCGTCGACATCCATCCTTACGTGCAGGATCAGATGTTTGCAGAGCGAGAGGGCATCTTCGGCAGGCGTCTCGTTGCCGGCGCTTTCGTCTTCTCCGCGGGCCTCGGGCTGGTCGCCACCAACTGCGTCAACGCCTTTTCCTACGGCTACGACAAGCTGCGCTTCATCAAGCCGGTCTTCATCGGCGACACGATCTACACGATCCGCACCAACATGGACAAAACGCCCCGTTACAAGGAGCTCGGGCTTATCCGGGCCAGCTACCAGGTCTTCAAGGGCGAAGGGGAGCTGGTGCTCTACTGCGAGCACCTTCAGACCGTGAAATACAAGAACCCCGCCGACTTCGTCGGCAAGACCGAGAAGTAAGATACCGATGACCGAAACCAACGAATTGCCGCTCTCTGGCCTTGTCGTCGTCGACATGAGCCAGTTTCTCTCAGGTCCCTACTGCTCCTTGCGCCTCATGGATCTCGGCGCGCGCGTCATCAAGATCGAGCGCCCCGACGGTGGCGACCTGTCGCGCCGGCTTTATCTGAGCGACACCGAGATCGGCGGCGATTCCACCATCTTCCATGCGATCAACCGCGCCAAGGAAAGCCTCGCGATCGACCTCAAGAACGAGGACGACCTCGCGGCCCTGAAGACGCTGCTCGCCAAGGCGGACGTGCTGATCCAGAACTTCCGCCCCGGCGTCATCCAGCGCCTCGGCCTCGACTACGAAGCGGTCAAGGCGATCAATCCGAAGATCGTTTATGCCTCGATCAGCGGCTATGGGGAGGAGGGACCCTGGGTGAAACGGCCGGGGCAGGATCTGCTCGCGCAATCGCGCTCTGGCGTCATGTGGCTGAACGGTGATGAGGGCCAGGGGCCGGTGCCCTTTGGCCTTGCGATCGGCGACATGCTTGCGGGTGCAGCGGCAGCGCAAGGCATTCTCGCAGCGCTCGTCCGCCGCGGCATTTCCGGCAAAGGCAGCCTGATCGAAACGAGCCTGCTGGAAGCACTCGTCGACTTCCAGTTCGAAGTGCTGACCACGCACTTGAATGACGGTCGCCGGCTGCCGGCCCGGTCCGGCTTCCGCAGTGCCCATGCCTATCTGTCGGCGCCTTACGGGGTCTACCCGGCCAGGGATGGCTATCTCGCCATCGCCATGACGCCGATCCCGAAGCTTGCCGATCTCCTGAAGATGCCCGAGCTCGACGCCTATCGCGACGATCCGGCCACCTGGTTCTCCGAACGGGACAAGATCAAGGCGCTGATCGCCAAGCGGATCGCCGAAAACACCATCGACCATTGGCTTGGCGTGCTTGAGCCAGCGGATATCTGGTGCGCCCGGGTCCTCAACTGGAACGAGCTGCTCGAAAGCGAAGGTTTCCAGGTGCTCGACATGTTGCAGACCGTGGTGCGCGAGGATGACGTTTCGATCCTGACGACACGGTCACCGCTCAGGGTCAACGGCAAGCGCGCCCAGGTGGACCGCGCAGCACCACGCATCGGCGAACACAGCACCTCGATCCGCAAGGAGTTCGGCCTGTGAGCACCAAATTGAAGGGCATGACCTGGAGCCACCCGCGCGGCCACGACCCCATGATCGCCTGTTCCCGGCTCTGGCAGGAACGCACCGGCATAACGGTGGACTGGGACAAGCGCTCGCTGCAGGATTTCGAGACCTACCCGGTCGAAGAGCTTGCGCGGGCCTATGATCTGATCGTCATCGATCATCCGCATGTCGGCCAGATTACCAAGGAAAGGTGCCTGGCGCCGCTTGATGTGGAAGGCCATCAAGAGGAGAGGGCAGCGCTTGAGGATGCGAGCGTTGGGCGCTCCTATCCGAGCTATACCTGGCAGGGCCGGCAATGGGCCTTCCCGATCGATGCGGCAACGCAAGTCCAGGCCTGGCGCCCGGACCTGACGGAACGCATGGAAAGCTGGAGCACCATGCTGGCGCTCGCGCGAAAGGGGAAGGTGGCGCTGCCGATGCGTGCACCGCATTCCCTGATGAGCTTCTACACGCTTGCCGGCAATCTCGGCTCTCCCTGCCGAAGTGACGGTACCGGGCCGCTGATCGAAACCGATGCCGGCCTCGATGCCTTCGAGCGCTTGCGCGAGCTCACGGATCTGATCGATCCCGGCTGTTTCTCGATGGACCCGATCGGCGTGCTGGAGGCCATGAGCGATCCAGCGTCGAAAACTGTCTGTGCGCCGCTGATTTACGGCTATGTCAGCTACGCGATTGCGGGCTTCCGGCCGTCGCTCGTGACGTTCGGCGATATTCCGGCTGCCGGAACCAATGGCCCTGTCGGCTCGGCGCTCGGCGGGACCGGCATCGCGGTTTCGGCTTTTTCGCAAGCGCGCGAAGCAGCGATCGATTTCGCCTACTTCGTTGCGAGCGGCGATGTCCAGCGCGGCCCCTATGCCTCAGGCGGGGGGCAGCCAGGCCACGCGGCCGCCTGGGATGACGACGCCGTCAATGCGGCGACCTCCGATTTCTATCGTGCGACGCGCAAGACACTGGAGAGCGCCTGGGTTCGTCCGAGGCACGATGGCTACATGGCCTTCCAGCAGGCGGCATCCGATCGCATCAATGACGGCCTCCTGCGCAAGGAGGCAGCGCGAAAGGTCGTCGACGACCTCAATCGACTGTTTGCGGCGAGTTTTGTTGCAGCCTGACTTCTGAGTTCCGGGACGCCCAGGCGTCCCGGACCAGATTATAGAAAGGTCTGTTCAAGCGAGCTTCCAGATCCGGCGCGCGTTGTCGGAAAGCAGCTTGCGCTTTTCCTCTGCGCTGCAGCCTTCCAGAAGCGCGTGGGTGGCGCCGACCCAGGTCGAAAGGTTGCCGGCGAGCGTGCAGACCGGCCAGTCGCTTCCCCAGACCACCCGGTCCCAGCCGAAAACACCAATCGTGTGCACAACATAGGGGCGTAGTGTCTCGACCTGCCAGGCTTCATCCGCATAGGCGACGACACCGGAGATTTTTGCCGTGACATTTGGCCGGCGGGCTATCTCGCTCATGTGCTCGCGCCAGGGGTGCTCGGCGCCGGCGCGAATGTCGGGCACGCCGCAATGGTCGAGAATGAACTGGACGTCGGGCGCAAGATCGGCAAGCGCAATCGCCTTTTCGATCTGGTGCGGCAGGACGCAGAGGTCGAAGGTGAAGCGACGGCCGCCGAGCCGGCGGATGTTGTCGCGGAACGTCGCCCCTTCGGAAAGATCATCCGGCATCACATGCAGCACGCGGCGGAAGCCCTTGACCAGGCCGTTTGCTTCCTGGCGTTCCAGATAGGCCGCAAAGCCATCCTCTTCGGGCCGGCAGGCGGCAATCGCGCCCTTCAGCAGACTATCCGCCTGGCCTGCGAGCCGCGCGACCTCGGATGTCTCCTTCTCCATTTCCGAAGGATCGACATCGACCTCCATGTGCAGGCTGGCGGTAATGCCGAGCCGGCGCGCTTCGCGCTCGTAGGTGGCGTAGAGAAAGTCCTGGTCGAGGGCAGGCACGCCGGCGAGCCAGGGATAGGCAAGCCTCGACCTGTCGATGAGGTGAAGATGGGTGTCGATAATCAAGGCGCGCCTCCTCCGAACGGCTTCTCACATAAGAATGATCTATTCAAATAAGAAGTATGATCGTTCTCAAGCGCCGTCAATCTGTTGTCGAGGCCACGTCCGAACCGGCCAATGTCGACAGTTGCTCGGCGGTTTTCAGCAATAGGGCGATGCTTTCGGTGATATCAGGCGCCGAGGGCGCGTTGACGAGCGCGATATAGGGCACGGTCAGCGCCGCGATGCCGCGACCATCAGGCCCCAGGATCGGCGCCGAGAGGTTATAGACGCCGGCTGTCTGCGCGCTTGCCATCATTTCATAGCCGCGCTCGCGGATCTGATCGAGGCGCGCGTAGAACTCCGGCCCGCGCGGGACCTCGTCTTTGCTCCTGCCATGTTCCGCGATCATCATCTCGCGCTCTTCGGCCGAGCGGAAGGCAAGCAGGATATGGCCGGATCCCGTATCGAAGAGGCTGATATGCGATCCGACCCGGATCGAAATGCCCCAATAATCAGGCGCTTCCTGCTGGGCGATGACGACGGCGGAGCCACGATCGAAGACGGCGAGATGGTTGGCCTGCTTCGAGCGCTGGGCCAGATCGCGCATCAACGGCGTGGCGTAGGAGGCAAGCCTGCGGACCGGCGCATGCAGCTGCGACAACCCGAACAGCTTCAATGTCAGCGAATAGCGATCTCCGTCGATGCGCGTGACATAGCCGCGCCGCACCAGCCGATCGAGCATGCGGTAGAACTCGTTCGGGCTGCGGTTCAGGCGCTTGGAAATCTCCGCCTGCGTCAGTCCGCCGTCGACGCTGGCGAGCAGCTCGAGAATGTCGAGCCCCTTATCAAGGGCCGGTGCGCGGTAGCGGTCTGACTCTTCGGTGTCCATGAAGCCTCCTCGGTGAATACTCATATCCATATACGCAGACGAAGGCGCCCACAAAGGAAAGTTCTCCCTTGACGCCTCATAAAAATGTTGTTTGTATATGAATTAGTTTCTCACAAATGAGAACATCACGTCAGGAAGAGGGCGTGAACACGGGAGGAGTAGACATGAAAAGGCTGCTTGCCGGCGTCTCCGCCGGCGTCGTTATGCTTGCCTGTGCAGGAGGAGCGGCGAATGCCGCAGAACTGCCCGGCAAGTTCGAAGGCGTCACGATCGACGCCAAGCTGATCGGCGGACAGCAATACGAAAAGCTCTATGAGCGGATCGGCGAATGGGAGAAGGCGACCGGCGCCAAGGTCAACATCCTGTCGAAGAAGAACCACTTCGAACTCGACAAGGAGATCAAGTCGGATATCGCGACCGGCGGCGTCAGCTGGTGCGTCGGCTCCAACCATTCCTCCTTCGCGCCGCAATACCCCGACATCTACACCGACTTGCTGCAGCTTTTGCCGCCGGAGGAGATCGCCAAGTTCGTGCCGGCGCTGATCGACGCTTCGACGCTCGACGGCAAGCTGGTGATGCTGCCGCGCGCCCAGTTCGACGTCTCGGCTCTCTACTACCAGAAGAGCCTCTACCAGGACGAAGCCAAGAAGGCCTCCTTCAAGGCGAAATATGGGTATGATCTCGCGCCGCCGGACACCTGGGCCCAGGTCAGCGACCAGGCCGAGTTCTTCGCCGCCCCGCCAAATTTCTACGGTACGCAGTTTGCCGGCAAGGAAGAGGCCATCAACGGTCGCTTCTATGAAATGCTCGTCGCCGAAGGTGGCGAATATCTCGACAAGGACGGCCGCCCGGCTTTCAACTCCGAAGCCGGTGTCCGTGCGCTCGACTGGTTCGTCAAGCTCTACAAGGACAAGGCCGTACCGCCGGGAACGACCAACTATCTCTGGGACGACCTCGGCCAGGGCTTTGCCTCGGGCTCGATCGCTCTCAATCTCGACTGGCCTGGCTGGGCGAGCTTCTTCAACGACCCGAAGTCCTCCAAGGTTGCCGGCAATGTCGGCGTGAAGGTCCAGCCGGCCGGCTCTTCCGGCAAGCGCACCGGCTGGTCGGGCCATCATGGCTTCTCGGTCACCGAGGATTGCGCCAACAAGGAAGCGGCTGCTTCGCTCGTCTGGTGGCTGACCAACGAGGATAGCCAGAAGCTGGAATCGGCTGCCGGCCCGTTGCCGACCCGGACTGCCGTCTGGGAATACAACATCAAGCAAGCTGAGGGCGACGCCTACAAGACCGAAGTTCTTCAGGCTTTCCAGGAAGCAGCAAAGCATGCCTTCCCGGTTCCGAAGACGGCCGAATGGATCGAAATCTCCAACGCCGTCTATCCCGAGCTACAGGCCGCCATCCTCGGCGACAAGACGTCGAAGGAAGCGCTTGATGCCGCCGCCCAGAAGGCGACCGGCATTCTCGAAGACGCGGGCAAGCTCTGATCGATAACAACGAGGCGGCGCCGATGCCTTGAAGGCGCCGGCGCCGCCTCAGCCATTTCATGCAATCCTCAGGACTGCCCGATGAAGCTCAAGAAATTGTCAGCACCGGCCCTGCTTCTGCTTCCGGCCTTTGTCGTGCTCGCGGCGGTGATCGTGTTGCCGCTCCTCTTTTCCTTCTATTCGAGCTTCACGCCGTTCCGCTTGACCAAACCGGAGACGCTGTGGGTCTTCGTCGGCCTGCGCAATTACGCAACCGTGCTCGGCAACGCCGAATTCTGGGTCGCGTTTGGCCGCACCGTGCTGCTGCTGACGGTGGCGCTCAACGCCGAAATGCTGCTCGGTCTCGGGCTGGCGCTGCTCGTCAACAAGGCCACCCATGGTCAGCGCCTGCTGCGCACCATGATGATGTTTCCGATGATGTTTTCGCCCGTGCTCGTCGGCTTCCAGTTCAAGTTCCTGTTCAACGACAATATCGGCTTCGTCAACAATGCGCTGCAGTCGCTGGGACTGACGGATCAGGCGATCCCCTGGCTAATCGACGGCAATCTCGCACTGCTTTCGATCATCATCGCCGAAGTCTGGTCCTCGACCGCGGTCTTTGCGATCCTGATCCTGGCCGGCCTGCTTGCCATGCCGAAGGATCCGGTGGAGGCGGCCCATGTCGACGGCTGTACGCCGTGGCAGACCTTCCGCTATGTCACCTGGCCCTACCTCATGCCGTTTGCCTTCATCGCCATGACGATCCGGTCGCTCGACGTCGCCCGCGCCTATGACATCGTCAAGATCATGACCGATGGCGGCCCAGCCAAGCGCACGGAGCTGCTGTGGACGCTCGTCGGCCGCACGGCCTACGCCGATGCTCGCATGGGGCTCGCCAACGCCATGGCCTATGTCGCGATCCTCCTGTCGATCGTCTTCACCGTCTATTTCTTCCGCAAGCTCGCCGCGGCGCGCCAGCAGATCGGAGCCGAGTGGTAATGGATATCAACGCTTCGCACCGCCTGCGCCGCCGCCTGTTGAAGACGGTGCACCTGATCGGCCTGTTCCTCGCAATGGCCGTGATCTGCCTCCCCGGCCTCTGGATCGTGCTGTCGTCGCTGCGCCCGACCGTCGAGATCATGGCGAAACCGCCGGTCTGGATCCCCGAGAGCATTTCGCTCGATGCCTATCGCGCCATGTTTTCGGGCGCAGGCCAGGGCGGCGTTCCCGTCTGGGACTATTTCCGCAACTCGTTGATCATCTCGGTGACCTCGACGGTGATCGCGCTCGCGATCGGCATGGCCGGCGGCTACGCCTTTGCCCGCTATCGCTTCAAGGCGAAGTCGGCGATCTTCCTCGGCTTCATGCTGACGCGCGCGGTGCCCGGTATCGCGCTCTCGCTGCCGCTCTTCATGCTCTACGCCCGCACCGGGATCATCGACACCCACTTCTCGCTGATCCTGACCTACGTGGCGCTCAACGTGCCCTTCACCATCTGGCTGATCGACGGCTTCTTCCGCCAGGTGCCGAAGGATCTCGCCGAGGCCGCCCAGATCGACGGCTGCACGCCCTGGCAGGCCTTCTGGCAGGTGGAGTTTCCGCTTGCCGGTCCCGGCATCGCATCTGCCGGCATCTTCGCATTCCTGACCTCCTGGAACGAATATGCGCTTGCCTCGCAGATCACCCGCTCGGTCAATTCCAAGACCCTCCCGGTCGGGCTTCTCGACTATACCGCCGAATTCACCATCGACTGGCGCGGCATGTGTGCGCTCGCCGTCGTGATGATCATCCCGGCGCTGACCCTTACCTTCATCATTCAGAAGCACCTCGTTTCGGGCCTCACCTTCGGCGCGGTGAAAGGATAATCGTTCATGGCTCCTGTCACACTCAGGAAACTGGTCAAGCGCTACGGCGCGCTCGAGGTCGTCCACGGCATCGACCTCGAAGTGAAGGACCGCGAGTTCATCGCGCTCGTCGGCCCGTCCGGCTGCGGCAAGTCGACGACGCTGCGCATGATCGCCGGCCTCGAAGACGTCAGCGACGGCGCGATCGAAATCGGCGGAAAGAAGGTCAACGACCTGCCGCCGCGGGCGCGCAATATCTCCATGGTCTTCCAGTCCTATGCGCTCTATCCGCATATGACGGTCGCCGAAAACATGGGCTTTTCCCTGAAGATCGCCGGGCGCTCGGCCGATGAGATCAAGACGCGGGTCGATGAAGCCGCTACCATCCTCGATCTTAGTCACCTGTTGGAACGTCGCCCGTCGCAGCTTTCCGGTGGCCAGCGCCAGCGTGTTGCCATGGGCCGCGCCATCGTGCGCCAGCCAGATGTCTTCCTGTTCGATGAGCCGCTGTCGAACCTCGACGCCAAGCTCAGGACGCAAGTCCGCACCGAGATCAAGAAGCTGCATGCCCGCATGCAGGCAACGATGATCTACGTCACCCACGACCAGGTCGAGGCGATGACGCTTTCTGATCGCATTGTCATCATGCGCGACGGCTATATCGAACAGGTGGGAACGCCCGAAGAGGTGTTCCAGCGTCCTGCCACCAGGTTCGTCGCCGGCTTCATCGGCTCGCCGCCGATGAACATGGACGAGGCGATCGTCGACGACGGTACGCTGGTGTTTGCAAGCGGCGCGCGGCTGCCGATCCCGCCGCGCTTTGTGAGCGCGCTGCGTCCGGGCCAAAAAGTCACCTTCGGCCTCCGGCCCGACGATATCTATCCGAGTGGTCACGGCCTGCATGCCGGCGATGCGTCAGCCGTGCACGAGGTGGAGCTGCCGGTGTCGATCACCGAACCGCTCGGCAACGAGACGCTCGTCTTCATTCAATTCAACGGCCGCGATTGGGTCTCGCGCATGCTCAATCCGCGCCCGCTTGGCCCGAGCGAGAAAGTGCGCATGAGCTTCGACCTGTCGCGCGCCCATCTCTTCGACATCGATACCGGCAAGGCTCTGGAAGGCTGACATGGCAAGAATCGAGAAAATTGAACTGCGCATGGTCGATCTGCCGCCGAAGGTGAAGCGGACCGATGCGATCCAGACCTTCGTCAGCCAGGAAACCCCGATCGTCACGATCACCGACAGCGATGGCGCGACAGGCACCGGTTACAGCTACACGATCGGCACCGGCGGCTCCTCGGTGATGCGGCTGCTCTCCGATCACCTCGTTCCGATCCTGATCGGCGAGGATGCCGATTGCATCGAGGCGATCTGGCACAAGATGGAGTTTGCCACGCACGCAACGACCATCGGTGCGATTACGGCGCTGGCGCTTGCCGCCGTCGATACGGCGCTCTGGGACCTGCGGGCCAAAAAGCAGAAGCTGCCGCTCTGGAAGCTCGCCGGCGGCGCAAAGGAAAGCTGCCCCCTCTACACCACCGAGGGCGGCTGGCTGCACATCGAAAAGGAAGCGCTGGTCGAAGACGCGCTTGCCGCCAAGGCCAAGGGTTTTTCCGGTTCGAAGGTGAAGATCGGCAAGCCGCACGGTTCGCAGGACTACGATCGTCTGTCGGCGATGCGCAAGGCGCTCGGCGACGGCTTCGAAATCATGACCGACTGCAATCAGGGTTTCACCGTCGACGAGGCGATCCGCCGCGCGTCGCGGCTGAAGGAACTCGACCTTGCCTGGATCGAGGAGCCGCTGCCGGCCGACGATCTCGACGGCCACATAAGGCTGACGCGCTCGACGCCGACGCCGATTGCAGTTGGCGAATCCATGTATTCGATCCGCCACTTCCGCGAATACATGCAGAAGGGCGCCTGCTCGATCGTCCAGGTGGACGTTGCCCGCATCGGCGGCATCACGCCCTGGCTGAAGGTCGCGCATGCGGCAGAAGCCTTCGACATCCCGGTCTGCCCGCACTTCCTGATGGAGCTGCATGTCAGCCTCGTCTGCGCCGTGCCCAACGGCAAATATGTCGAGTACATTCCGCAGCTCGACGACCTGACGACCAAGGGCATGGAGATCCGCGAAGGCCGTGCGCTAGCGCCGTCCGAGCCAGGCGTCGGGATTTCCTGGGACTGGGATGCCGTGCGCGCCCGCTCGATCGACGAGTTTACCCGCGAGTTTCGTGGCTAGGAGGCATTCGAGATGCAACGGATGGGAATGGTGATCGGCCTCGAAGCCGCGAAGGTTGCCGAATACAAGGCCCTGCACGCCGCCGTCTGGCCGGAGATCCTCGCACTAATTTCCGAGTGCAACGTCACCAACTACTCGATCTTCCTCAAGGAGCCGGAAAACCTGCTCTTCGGCTATTGGGAGTATGTCGGCTCGGATTTTAAGGCGGACGTGGCGAAGATGGCGGCGCACCCGAAGAACCAGGAATGGTGGTCGGTCTGCATGCCCTGCCAGAAGCCGCTTGAGACGC
Organism: Ensifer sp. PDNC004; assembly: GCF_016919405.1. NCBI lineage: Bacteria > Pseudomonadati > Pseudomonadota > Alphaproteobacteria > Hyphomicrobiales > Rhizobiaceae > Ensifer > Ensifer sp. PDNC004. The sequence goes on along the minus strand of NZ_CP070354.1, from coordinate 669,114 downwards.
GGCAAGAAGGTGAGTGGTGGGCGATGATGGAAGAGGTCTTCCATCACGACGGCAAGGTCAACAGCAATGGCTGACAACTTCGATCCGGCCACGCTCAGGCAGTGGTGGCCGAAACCGGAAAAGCCCCGGCCGATCGTGATCTTCGGTGCCGGCAGCATCGTCGGCGACGCCCATCTGCCGGCCTATCGCCAGGCCGGTTTCCCGGTTGCGGGCCTCTATGACCCCGACCGGGAGAAGGCCGCGAAGCTTGCCGACGCCTGGGGCATTCCCGCCTTCAACCGGGAAGAGGATGCGCTTGCCGTCGCTGATGCGATCTTCGATCTGGCAACCCCGCCGGCGGCCCATGCCAGCATCCTTGCGAAGCTTCCGGTCGGCGCCGCTGCCCTCATCCAGAAGCCGATGGGCTCAAATCTCAAAGCTGCGACTGCCATCCTCGAAATCTGCCGCACGCGCAAGCTCAAGGCTGCCGTCAATTTCCAGCTTCGCTTCGCGCCGATGATGCTGGCGCTGAAGGATGCCATCGCCAAGGGTTACCTCGGCGAGGTCGTCGATTTCGACGCCTGGCTGGCGCTGGCCACACCCTGGGGCCTGTGGCCTTTCCTCAAAGGCCTGCCGCGCATCGAGATCGCCATGCACTCGATCCACTACCTGGATCTCGTGCGCGGCCTGCTCGGCAACCCTCAAGGCGTTCACGCCAAGACGATCGGCCATCCGAACCACGACGTCGCGCAGACGCGGACGGCTGCGATCCTCGACTATGGTGATCGCGTACGCTGCGTGCTCTCGGTCAATCACGACCATGATTTCGGCCGCAAGTTCCAGGCCTGCGAGTTCCGCATCTCGGGCACGTCGGGTGCTGCCTATGTGAAGCTCGGCGTCAATCTCGACTACCCCAAGGGCGAGCCGGACGAGCTTTGGATCCGACCGATCGATGGCAGCGAATGGGCTTCCGTGCCGCTCGAAGGTGCGTGGTTCCCCGACGCCTTCGTCAACCGCATGGCCAACCTGCAGCGCTTTGCGACAGGCGAGGACCAGGAACTGATCGGCTCGGTCGAGGACGCCTGGCAGACGATGGCCCTGGTAGAGGCCGCCTATCAATCGAGTGCCACGCCGGCAACGGCGATCGCACCGCTCCCGGGACGCTGAGATGTCAGAGCAGATCATCCATTTCGAAGACTATGAACTCGGCCATGAGCGGCTAACGACGGGCCGGACGATCACCGAGACCGACTTTGTCGTCCATGCTGGCCATACCGGCGATTTCTTTCCGCACCATATGGACGCGGAGTTCGCCAAGACCCTTCCGGGCGGCCAGCGCATCGCCCACGGTACCATGATCTTTTCAATTGGCGTCGGCCTCACCGCATCGCTGATCAATCCGGTTGCCTTTTCCTACGGCTATGATCGTCTGCGCTTCGTGCGTCCGGTTCATATCGGCGATACGATCCGCACCCGCGTCACGATTTCCGCCAAGGAGGACGATCCGAAGCGGCCGAAGGCGGGGCGCGTCGTGGAACGGTGTGAAGTTATCAACCAGCGTGGCGAGGTCGTTCTCGCCGCCGACCATATCCTGGTCGTCGAACGCAAAGCATGAGGGATCGAGAATGACAGCGGATCTTAAAGGCAAGGTCGTCCTGATTACGGCTGCTGCCCAAGGCATCGGCCGCGCTTCGGCTTTGGCCTTCGCAAAGGCCGGCGCGAAAGTACATGCGACGGATATCAATGCGGATGCGCTTGCCGCGCTCGCCAAGGAAGCCGTTGTCGAAACGCACCAGTTGGACGTTCTGGACACGCAAGCCGTCGAAGCGCTGGTCGCCAAGATCGGCGCCGTCGATGTGCTCTTCAATTGCGCCGGTTTCGTGCATGCCGGCTCGATCCTGGATATGAAGGACTCCGACCTGGATTTCGCCCTCGACCTCAACGTCAAGGCGATGATCCGCACCATCCGCGCCGTGTTGCCGGCGATGCTTCAGCGCAAGGACGGCGCCATCATCAACATGGCTTCGGTCGCTTCCAGCATCAAGGGTGTGCCGAACCGGTTTGCCTATGGCGTCACCAAGGCGGCCGTCATCGGTCTCACCAAGGCCGTTGCCGCCGACTATGTCTCTGAGGGTATTCGCTGCAACGCGATTTGCCCGGGCACTGTCGAAAGCCCGTCGCTGCAGGAGCGCATGCGCGCACAGGGGGACTATGAAACGGCGCGCGCCGCATTTATCGCCCGCCAGCCGATGGGGCGCCTCGGTACGCCGGAAGAGATTGCCGACCTTGCCGTCCATCTCGCGGGCGCCACCTATACGACCGGCCAGGCCTATGCCATCGATGGCGGCTGGACCATCTGACAACACAGGAAGCAGACACATGAAACTTCTTCGTTACGGCCTTCCGGGCCAGGAAAAGCCGGGCATCCTCGATGCGAACGGCACCTTGCGCGATCTCTCGGGCCACGTCGCCGATTTCTCCGGTGCCGCACTCGACCCGGACAAACTCGCCGAACTCAAGGCGCTCGATCTCGCCGGCCTTCCGGCTGTCGACGGCAACCAGCGGCTCGGCCCTTGCGTGGCCGGTACCGGCAAGTTCATCTGCATCGGCCTCAACTATTCCGACCATGCCGCCGAGACAGGCGCCACGGTTCCCTCCGAACCGATCATCTTCATGAAGGCCACCTCGGCGATCGTCGGTCCCAACGACGACCTGATCATCCCGCGCGGCTCGGAAAAGACCGACTGGGAAGTGGAACTCGGCGTCGTCATCGGCCGCAAGGCCAAGTACGTCACCGAAGCCGAAGCCCTCGATTACGTCGCCGGCTATTGCACCGTGCACGACGTCTCCGAACGCGCCTTCCAGATCGAGCGCCAGGGCCAGTGGACCAAGGGCAAGTCCTGCGACACCTTCGGCCCGACGGGCCCGTGGTTGGTGACCAAGGACGAGGTGCCGGATCCGCAGAACCTGCCGATGTGGCTGAAGGTCAACGGCGAGACCATGCAGAACGGCTCGTCGAAGACCATGGTCTATGGCGTTGCCTATCTCGTTTCGTACCTGTCGCAGTTCATGTCGTTGCAGCCGGGCGACATCATCTCGACGGGCACGCCGCCCGGCGTCGGCATGGGCATGAAGCCGCCGCGTTACCTCAAGGCCGGCGACGTCGTCGAACTCGGCATCGAGGGCCTCGGCAGCCAGAAGCAGTCCGTGCGCGCGGACGATTGATCATAAGACTGGAGTGACCATGACCCGCATTACTGATCTGCGCGTCTTCGACCTGCGCTTTCCGACCTCGCAGAGCCTTGACGGTTCCGACGCGATGAACCCGGACCCGGACTATTCCGCGGCCTATGTCATTCTCGACACCGATCGCGAGGGACTTGCGGGCCATGGTCTCACCTTCACCATCGGCCGCGGCAACGACATCTGCTGCATGGCGATCAAGGCCATGCGGCATCTGATCGTCGGCCAGGATACTTCAGACATTCTCGCCCATCCCGGCCGCTTCTGGCGGCACCTGACCAGCGACAGTCAGTTGCGCTGGATCGGCCCGGAAAAGGGTGCGATGCACCTGGCAACCGGCGCCGTCGTCAATGCCGTCTGGGACCTGCTTGCCAAGGAAGCAGGAAAACCCGTGTGGCGGCTTGTCGCCGAGATGTCGCCGGAAGAGATCGCCGACATCGTCGACTACCGCTACATGACGGATGTGCTGACCCGCGACGACGCGGTCGCGATCCTCAGGAAAGCCGAGCCCGGCAAGGCCGCGCGCATCGCGACGCTCGAGCAGGAGGGTTACGCCTGCTACACGACATCGGCCGGCTGGCTCGGTTATGACGACGACAAGCTCCGACGGCTCGCCCAGGAGGCGATCGACGAAGGCTTCAACCATATCAAGATGAAGGTCGGGCGCGATCTTGCCGACGACATCCGGCGACTGACGATCGCGCGCGAGGTGATCGGCCCGGATCGTTATCTGATGATCGACGCCAACCAGGTCTGGGAGGTCGGGGAGGCGATCGACTGGATCAAGCAACTCGCTTTCGCCAAACCCTTCTTCATCGAGGAGCCAACGAGCCCCGACGATGTCGCCGGTCACCGCAAGATCCGCGAAGCGATTGAACCGGTGAAGGTCGCAACGGGCGAGATGTGCCAGAACCGCATCATGTTCAAGCAGTTCATCGCCGAGGGCGCGATCGACATCGTCCAGATCGACTCGTGCCGCATGGGCGGCCTCAACGAGGTTTTGGCGGTGCTGCTTGTTGCGGCGAAATATGAACTGCCGGTCTGGCCGCATGCCGGTGGCGTGGGCTTGTGCGAATATGTCCAGCATCTGTCGATGATCGACTATCTGGCGGTTTCCGGCACGAAGGATGGTCGCGTCATCGAATATGTCGACCATCTGCATGAACACTTCCTCGACCCCTGCGTGATCGAGAATGCCGCCTATATGCCGCCGCAACGGCCGGGTTTCTCGATCGAGATGAAACCGCAGTCGATCGCAGACTACACGTTCGCCGGCTAACAAAGGCTCCGATTTCGAAAGCCGGAACGGTACCTGCCGCTCCGGCTTTTGCTTGTCTGCGAAGAGTTCGGCGGTGCGCCTGTTGGCCCCTTATCCATTTCGGCCAGGGTCGTGACAGATCACCAAAATGAATCGATCACCCGTTATCGATTCAAAACTCTCGTTGGACCTATGCTCGCCGATCGCCGAATCTTCGCGCATGACGATCGTTCAACCGTATCAGATCTATGTCGAGCGAAGGGACGCGGCCAGAAACATGGCGCGCTACTACTCCATGCAGATCTCCATGTCCCTATTGGGCGAGGCCTGCCTGACGCGACGCTGGGGGCGGATCGGAAGTCACGGTCAGATGATGGTGCACCATTTTGCGCAGGAAGAGGACGCGGTCAAACTCTTCCTCGACCTGACCCGCAGCAAGCGGCAACGCGGCTATCGTCCACGCACATGATCCGGGACGGTGCGTGACCTCACCGTGGCTTGAAGTCGACCAGAAGTGATTTAAGTTCGATTTCACGAACGCGGCGCGCCGCTTCATCGGGGCTTACCCAGGCGAGCGAACGCTCGCCTTTCTCCTTGTATTTTTCCGCCAGCTTGGTGACTTCGATCTGGAAGATATCGACCACACAGGGCACCACGTCGCCGTCATCGAGCATCTTTAAGTAGGTATAGCTGCCGACCGGCTTCTTGCGGACTTTTCCGCGCACACCGGCTTCCTGAAGGGCTTCGACCGCCGCGGCCTCGTGCAGTTCCTTCTGCTTCATCGGCCAGCCCTTTGGAATGAGCCAGCGGCCGCTGTCGCGCGACGTCACCAGAAGGATCTCGATCGCCCCGTCAGGCGCGAAGCGATAGCAAAGTGCTGCGCATTGCTGGCGAAACGAACCCGAAAACAGTTTCTCGGGAGAGGCAGCCAGCTTCTGCAACAGTGTCTTCGGTTTTGGTGGTTTCGGCGCCTTTGACTTTTTGATCGCTCTCAAGCTCCTCGATACTTGGCGCCAATTGGCGGACATCTAGGACATCCGCCCGTTAGGTCAAAGGACAAAATGGAAAGAAACGTTCAGGCAAGAGCCTCATGCCTTGGCTGATATTGCGCTCAACTCTTCAAGGTCGAGATCCCGTTCCAGTTCGTGCAGCGTCTCATCGTCGATTTCGCCGGCGCGATGAAGCCGGATGAGTTCGCGCCGCCCGGTCGCGACCGCTTCGAGCACAACATCGAAATGGGCGTGCAGGATCGGCGTGTAATGCTCCGTGCGTGCGGCATAGTCGACGATCGAAACCGCGCGGCGCTGATAGCGGTCGAGTAATTGCGGATGGATGAGATTGCCCGCCGTGTCATAGGCGCGGCTTTGAATCGTGACGAGCTGCGCCTGGGCCATCGCCGCCTCGGCCTGGCTTAAGGTGAGGGGCGCCTTTTCCGACGAAGGCTCGACGAGCTTCGCCCAGGCAATCACCCGCCCGAGCGTCGTTCCCTGGATCAGCACCGTTCCGAGGATCACGGCAAAGGAGGTCACCAGGATGAAGTCCCGGCCGGGGAAGCCCTCGGGCACGCTCAGCGCAAGCGCGAGCGTCACCACGCCGCGGACACCGGTCCAGGAAAGCACGGTCGCACCGCGTGCGCCGACCGGCGTATAACGTTTAAGCCCCAGCCGGTTGCCGAGCCAGATTGCGAAGTCGGACCCGAACACCCAGAGGAAGCGGGCGACGGTGAGCGCGATCAGGACCATGAGGATCGGCCATCCCAGGGTCGCAGCGACGGTCTCGAACCCGCCGCCACGCTCGACCACGCCGCGAAGCGACAGGCCGATCAGGATGAAGACCGCGGCCTCCATCAGGAAGACGATGACGGCCCAGAAGGCGGAGCCGCGCATACGGGTGGCGGCCGAAAGCACGGTATGCTGATGCCAGCTGGCGACGAGGCCGGTGGTGACCGTCGCGATCACGCCGGAAACATTCAGGAACTCACCGAGCAGATAGGACGTCCAGGACAAAAGGGCCGTGGCGGCGATGATCAGGTACTCATCCCCGAGACGGCGGGCAAGCAGGACCCAGGCCGTACCGATGACGACGCCGACGAGGGCGCCGCCGATCGCCAGCAGGAAGAAGTTTCCGACCGCCTCGCTGGCACTGAAAGCGCCTGTGATGCCGGCGGCGATCGCAAAGCGGAACAACACCAGGCCGCTTGCGTCGTTGAGCAGGCTTTCGCCCTCGAGCAGGATCTGCAGCCGTCTCGGCAACTTCACGCGCTGCAGCACGGCCCGTGCCGAGACGGCGTCGGGCGGCGAGACTATTGCCCCGAGTGCGGCGCATGCGGCCCAAGGCAGGGAGGGGAAGATGAGGTGGGTCACGACGGCAACGACGGCCGCGGTAAAAAACACTGCGCCGATCGCTAGCGAGGCGATGCCGATCAGGTGACGGCGCAGACGGCCGAGCGCGATCGTCCAGGCGCCATCGAGGAGCAGCGGCGGCAGGAAGATGACGAGCACCAGTTCCGGATCGACCGCGATGGCCGGCAGCCCCGGCACGAAGGCGAGCATCGCGCCACCGCTAAGAAGCGCTACCGACGGCGGCAGGCCGAGCCGATGCGCGACGTAGTGCAGCGCGATGATCGCGACAAACATGCCGATCACCAGTTCGAACAGATGTGTCGGTTCCACCGGTCCCCCGCCTCCATCGCTCAATGACGCGGCCCATTACAGAACACGTCTTTTCGAAACGCAATTGCGCGTGCAGTAAGAGTGGCGTGGAGCCTTGCCGAAGGTGAAGGGTCGCAGAAAAGAAAAAAGGGCCAGCGGAAGACCGCGGCCCATAAAGGTGTGAAGGTCAAAAACCTCCAGAGGGGAACAGCTGCTGCGGCGGACTGGGAGGAGACCCGCCATGTGCATCAGCTGTGTGCTTTATGCCTGATTTTTGACCAGCTGGAAAACATTTATTGTGCAATGCAGCTATGCATAAACGGAAGACGTGCAGCGCGGTCGTCAGCCTGAACTGCCAAACGGTGCCAAAATGAGCGTTCGGTGGGAGGAGGGGGACGTCGCCAAGGACAGTCGCCCCGGCAGACAATCGGGACCGGCACACGTGCCGGTCCCGATGAGATAGTTGCTACACTAACGGTCGTGAGCTTGACCGCACAGCCATTCTACGACCGCTTTCACGATCGAACAGCGGACGGCAGGACTTCGAGCACTGTCCGCAGCCGGTCCACAGGTTGTTCACAGGCAAGGGAGGGGCTAACGCCTTGAAACGCTGTTCCGTTTTCCGAACTGTGACTAACTGCCCCTGGAAAGAACGCACCGCCTCAGGTCAGCGACACCTCGCGGGTTTCCGCATCGATCAACGCAGCGGCGATCGCCGCCACAAGCAGCAAGCCGGCAAAGGTGCCGATCGCCAGGCCGAAGCCCTTCGCCACCAGCAAGCCGATGAGCGATGGCGCAAGCAGGCCGCCCAGCCGGGCCATGCCGCCGGCCGCCCCCATGCCGGTCGCGCGCGAGGCGGTCGGATAGAGTTCCGGTGTGTAGGCATAGAGTGCACCCCAGGTGCCGAGCAGCGCAAAGCTCATGATCAGCAATGCGGCAGCAACGACCGAGGCCGCGTCCGCGACGACGAACAACAGGCAACTGAGGGCAGACAGCAAGCAAAAGCCGACCAGCGTCGGTCGCCGTCCCCACGTCTCGACGCCGTAGGCGGCAAGCGCATAGCCCGGGATCTGGGCCAGAGCGATGAGAACGAGGAAACCGTAGCCCCGCACGAAGCCGAAGCCTTCGCCGGCTAGCCGCGGCGGCATCCAGGTAAAGACGCCGTAATAGGAGACCGAGACGAGGAACCAGACCGAAAGGATCAGGAGGCTGCGCCGACGCAAGTCCTTCGAAAATATGCCGACAGCGGCGGTCGCCGCGGGCAGGGCGATCGAAACGGTCGGCTCGAGTTGGGGCCGACCGTTGACTGCCAGCATGCGATCGACGATCGCCCTGGCCGCCTCCGCCTTGCCCGTTCGCAACAGGTAAAGCGGCGATTCCGGCACGAGGAAGCGAAGTCCGACGCCAATGACTGCCGGAATGGCCGTGACGGCGAAGATATAGCGCCATCCGTCCGCAAGGCCGGCAAGAGAGATAAGCCATGCCGCCAAAGCGACGATCAGCGTGCCGACAGCCCAGAAGCCTTCGAGCATCACCAGCCATCGCCCGCGGCTGCGCACGGGCAGGAACTCCGACATCATCGCATAATCGACGGGAAGTGTGCCGCCGACAGCAGCGCCAGTGAGGAAGCGCAGGACAAGCAGGACTGCGAAATTCGGCGCAAAGATCGACAGGATGCCAAAGACCGCGTCGCAGGCAACGGTTACGATCAGGACCCGCCGGCGACCGATCCGGTCGGCAAGCCTGCCGAAGCCGACGGCGCCGATCAGCATGCCCAGGAAAAACAGCGTGCCCGTCTGCAGCGCCTGCGGAACCGTCAGCCCGAATGTTGCAGCAATGGAGGCGGCTGTGAACCCGACGGCGAGCACCTGCATGGCATCGGCCGTCCAAACCAGGCCGAATATGCCCATCAGGCGCCGCTGATAGGGGCCCGTGCCCGCCCGGTCGAGCGCTTCCTGTATCGTGATCGTCGTCATTCGACCCTGCCTTGAGATTCGACGCGTGGACACTACGTCGACGGCGCCTGCTTGGATATTGCAGAAATGCCGCAGATGCCCCCCTGAGTGCGGCCGCGACGACCGATCAATCTTCCGGGCGCCTGGCACGAACCGGCAATTTCGACTTGCATGAAATGCACACGCGTGCAAATATGCACGCGTGTGCAATGGAGTTTCGCCGATGAACGATCACAAGCCGCGCTATTCGAACGACCTTTCCGGACGGGCCCTGTTGTGTCGGGATGTCATCCGCTCTGCCGGCGCCCTGGTACTCGACGGTTTCAAGGCAAGCGCCCAGCGCGGTTATTCCTTAAAAGGCCCGCAGGATTTCCTGACGGAAACCGATGCGGCTTCCGAGGCCCATATTCGCGCCGCGATTGCCACCCATTTTCCAGCCGATGCGTTCCTGGGCGAGGAAGGCGGCGGCACCATTGCCGATCGCGTCTGGGTCGTCGATCCCGTCGACGGAACGGCGAATTTTGCGCGCGGGATCCCGCACTTCTGCATTTCCATAACCTATGTCGAGCACGGGCACGCAGAGATCGGCGCAATCTACAATCCGGCCCACGACGAACTTTATTTCTGCCGCCGGGGAGACGGTGCAACGCTGAACGACAAGGCCATCACGGTCTCGTCGACGGCGACCTTCGATGCCGCGTCGGTCGAAATGGGCTGGTCGCGGCGGGTACCGGACGAGACCTATCTGGAGACGATGCGACAGATGCTGGAGAAGGGCGCCAATGTGCGGCGCGGCGCTTCGGGAGCTCTCGCGCTCGCCTATGTCGCCGATGGTCGGTCGGATGCCTATGTCGAACTGCACATGAACTCGTGGGATTGCCTTGCCGGACTGTTGCTCGTTGCCGAGGCGGGCGGCACTGTGTGTCCCTTCATGGAGATCGGCAGCCTGCTCGACGGCGGGCCGGTGCTTGCATCGACACCGGCGATCGCCAGCGGCGTGAGTGTGGCTTCAGGCATCCCGGTGCGGGAAAGCGAACAAGCCGCCGAGCTCCAGCTGGCCTGAAACGGCGATAGCCTGACGACGCCTTCCACCCGTTCGCATAGGAAAGAGGAAATCCAATGGACGCAACGGTCTATACCCGGCCCGCTATCAGCCTGATCGCCAGAGAACTCGGACCGCACAGCGCCGATCTCTATATCGGCGGCAGTGACGGCGCGCGTGACCTCGACCTGCTCAAGCGTCACAGGATCTCCATTGTCGTCAATTGCGCGATCAACCTGGACATCAACCTCGTGCGCGAAGAAGAGGTCAGCATCAATGATGATCTTTGTGCAAGCGGCTATGCGGCCGTCCGCTATTACAAGCTCGGCATGATCGACGGTGATGGCAGCCCCGACACGATGATGCTCGGTGCCTATTACATTCTCGACGGCGCACTGCGCCAGACGATGCCGAAGCGCGCAACCTATCCCTTTGCCGATGGCGGAAACATCCTCGTCAATTGCCGCGGCGGACGCAGCCGCTCCGTATCGCTGGTGGCGCTGTTCCTGCACAAACAGCAGCCGCATCTGTTTCCCACACTCGACGCGGCCATCGCCCATATCCGCGAGCATCGAGAACTGCGGCCGGATGAATGGTTCGAGACGCCGAAGCCGATGCTCTATGAAGCAGCGCGCCGCGCTTCGGCCTGGATCGATCTCGTCGAAGCCTCCCGCCTGGAGGCGAAAGCCGATGTCTGAATTGCCGAAGATCGCCATCATCGCCGACGCGCATTTCCATGATCTTGAAAGCGACTTCGAATTCCCTGGGATAGAGATCGACGGCGATAAACTGGCGGTCAGAAGCTGGACCGACACGCGAGAATCCACCCGCGTCTTCAACGAAAGCGCCAAAGCCCTGGACGAGGCGCTTGGGGAGGTTGCGCGCCGCGGCATCCGCCACGTCGTCCTTTTGGGCGACTACACGGACGACGGGCAAAGACAGACAACGGCGCGCCTGCGCACCATTCTAGATGGGCACGAGAGCACCCATGGCACGCGCTTCTATGCGCTTCCGGGCAACCACGACATCTTCGGGCCCAAGGGGCGGCACCACACCAAGCAATTTCTTGATCGGAACGACGTGAGGGTCCTCGTCACGAGCGACGAAGGAAAGGCAGCCCCCGGCAGCCACGCAACGCCGCGCATGTATTGCGAGGGATATCCGACGGGCCTTGCCCCCGTGGCTACCCATGGGTACTTCCGACGGCCGGACTATCTTCATTGGGAAACCCCGTTCGGGGCGCCTGACCGCGTCGAGGATCGGCTCTACCCGGTCTCGTCTCCGGACGGCCGGAATTGCTACCGGCTGATGGATGCCTCCTATCTGGTCGAGCCCGAGCCGGGTCTCTGGTTGCTGATGATCGACGCCAACGTCTTCGAACCACGCGACGGCCTGTTTGAGGAGGGCGATGAAGCCGCTTTCGTCGACAGCACCGGCGCGGGCTGGAACGCGCTTATCAGGCTGAAACCGTTCATCGTCGACTGGATTGCCGACGTGTCCGCGCGCGCAACGAAGCTCGGAAAAACGCTGCTCGCATTCTCGCATTATCCGGTGCTCGACCCCTTCGATGGCGCAACCGGAGCCGAAAGCGTTCTTTTCGGCGAGACCAACATCGCCCGCCGGACGCCGCAGCAGGCGGTCGCAGATGCACTGATCACCGCCGGCATGACGCTGCATTTTAGCGGGCACCTGCATGTCGAAGGCGTAACGCGCCGCACGCGCGGAGGCCACTCGCTCATCAATGTCGCCGTTCCTTCGCTCGTGGCCTTTCCGCCGGCCTTCAAGATCGTCGAACCGTCTCGATCGACGTCGTCCATTGAGACCGTTGAACTGTCACACATGACCGTCGATCAGCGCGTGCTGCGCGCCTATCGTCGCGAGGTGGCGCGCGCCGGCGATGACGCGGATCCAGCCTTTGCCGCAGCGGACTATGGCTCCTTCCTGAAGGCACACAAGCGCACCCTGGTCCAGCATCGCTATTTTCCGAAGGAATGGCCCGGGGATGTCGTCCACGAGATATCCGGGCTGTCGGTCGCTACCGTCTGCCAGCGGCTGATTGACGCCGGTGAAATGACGTGCGCTTCCGGGCAGGTATCGATCGCTATCCCTGAGGACGCCGCCAGCCTCGACATGATCGAGGTGATCGCCGATTGGTACTGCCTGCGCCAAGCCGGTGTGCTGGCGCTCGACAAGATCGCTCAGCCGCGCCGCGCGCTTTATCGCCTGCTCGCCAAGCACTTTGGCCGTGAGCCCGCGACCGGATGGGACGGATCGACATCAGGCTTTCTCGCCATCTTCTTCGGGGCCTTCGACGCCTTCCTCGATCGTGCCGAAGCGGGAAGCCGGCGCATCCGCATCGAAAGCAATTCCGACACCGAAGAGGCTGCCTGACATGGACCAGTCGCTCTCCACGGCCACTTCCTCCGCGCCGCCGGCGACCTTCATCGAGTTGCGGGAATCTTGCCGTCTGGGCCGGCGCCACCTGAAGGGTGGGCGCCTGGAAGTGGCCAAGTTCGTGCTTGCCCATCCGTACGACGTCGCCTTTGCTAGCGCACGGGAAGTCGCCGTGCGCAGTGGCGTCTCGACGACGACGGTCATGCGGCTCGTCAGCGACCTCGGCTTTGACACCTATGCTTCCTTTCAGCAGCTCTTTCGAGCGGAGTTGCTGCGCGGCCGGCAGTAAGCAGCATTGGGGAGGGAGCCATGAGCACTGCAATCGTCAGCATCAACCTCTTCGGCGCAGTGGCGCTCCTCCTGTTCGGCCTTGGCCAGGTTCGCGACGGCATGCAACGCGCGTTTGGCGGGCGTCTGAAAGCCGGACTGGCGGCCGGGACGCGTGACGGACTTCGTTCGTTTTCAAGTGGCCTCATTGCAACCGTCGCTCTCCAGAGTTCCACCGCTACCGCTCTCATGGTCGCGTCCTTCGTCGAGCGTGATCTCGTCGTGCCGCGCATGGCGCAGATCGTGCTTCTCGGCGCGAACGTCGGCACGGCGATGACGGCCTGGATCGTCGCTCTAGGGCTCGGCTGGCTCTCGCCGCTCTTGCTGCTTTGCGGCTTCGTTGTCGGGCGCGGCAGCTCAAACGCACGCAAGGGATCAGGTGCCGCCCTCGTCGGCATCGGGCTGATGTTGCTGTCGCTACATCTGATTGGCGGCGCGACCGAGCCGTTGCGAACCTCTGCCGCCCTTTCTGCCTTTTTCGGGACGCTCGACAACGCCTGGCCGGTGGCGCTCGTCATTTCGGCAGCACTTGCAGCGCTTGCGTCATCGAGCTTGGCCGTCGTTATGCTGATCCTGTCGCTTGCGACCTCTGCCAGCCTTTCGCCGGGCCTGCTCATCGCGCTCGTCCTCGGCGCCAATCTCGGCGGTGCTGTGCCTCCGGTTCTCGCCACCTTCAAGGCTGCGGCGAGCGCCAGGCGGGTTGCGCTTGGCAACCTGATCGTGCGGGCCGTTGGCTGCCTGGCTGCTCTGGCGCTCGCCGGATACGTCGCCCCACTAATCGACCGGTTGCCTGTCTCACGCGGCAATCTGCCTGTCGATGTGCATCTCGCCTTCAATCTCGCGCTGGCGCTTCTGGCTGCTCCGCTTGCGCGGCCACTATCGCGTCTCACCATGCGCCTGCTGCCGGACGAGCCGAAGGCGACGGACGGCCCGCTTTTCCTGGAACAGAACGATCTCGGCACGCCGGTCGCAGCGCTTGCCGGCGCAAGCCGCGAAGTTCTAGGCGTCGGCGACCTGGTGGAGCGCATGCTGGTCGAAGCAAACGATGCCCTGCAACAGACGGATCCTTCCAGGCTTGCTGCGATCAGCACGCTCGAAGGACGCGTGGATCGCGTGCAACACGAGATCAAGGTCTATGTTTCGCGTGTCGGCCAGTGCGAAATCGCCGAGGAACAGCGCCGCCGCGCCATGGACATCGTCGACTATGCAATCAACCTCGAGCATATCGGCGACATCATCGAGAAGGGACTTCTTGCCGAACTTGCAAAGAAGATCGCCCGCGGCCTGGCTTTCTCCTCCGATGGGCACCAGGAGCTGTCGCGCCTCTTCGCCGTCACGATCAACAATCTGCGCATGGCCCAGGCCGTGTTTGCCACACGCGACAACGCGATGGCACGGCGCCTGGTGGAAGCCAAGGAAGATGTCCGCAGATTGGAGCGGCAGTCGGCTGAGCGGCACCTGCAGCGCCTGCGCGATGGCCGCGCCGAAAGCATCGAAACCAGTTCGCTTCATCTCGACATGCTGCGCGACCTCAAGCGCATCAACGCGCATATCGCAACCGTCGCGCACCCCATTCTTGATCAGAGCGGGCTGTTGATCGACAGCCGCATCCGGCGGGCGGCCTCCTAAGTGTTCCGGCCTAGCGTCGGGCGGTCTTGCGCTCAACCATCGTAACGGGAACGACCTGAAGTCGCGTTTCCATCTCGTCTGCTTCCAGCGCTTCGAGAACATGCTCCGTCAGGGCGGAAAAGGACTGCGCAACCGTGGTGAGCTCGTAACTCTTCCACCCGGCCTGCGGAATATCGTCGAAGCCGACGACGGAAAGGTCGGCCGGCACGCGACGGTGCATTTCGGTGCGGGCCGCGTCGAGAAAGCCGAGAGCCAAGAGATCGGTCACGCAAAACGCGCCGTCGATCGTCTCGTCGACGAGCACTTCGCAGCCGGCCTGGTAACCGCTTTCATAACTCGTCGTTCCGCCCGACCAGGCGACCACTTCGACGCCGGCGGTCGCCATCTTCTTTTGGAAGGCAGTGGTGCGGCGAACCTGCGCCGGGGTCTGGCTGCCGCTCGAAATCACCGCAACCTTCTTGCAGCGCGCTTCGATCAGGCGCAGCGCGGCAAGATCCGCACCGCGGGAATCGTCGCTCAACACCATGCTGGTGTCGGTGCGGTCGATTTTCTGGTTGATCAGGATCAGGCGCACACCGTTGGCAATGCACTGGTCGACGATCGATTCCGGCGGCTCTCCGGAAAGGACGATAATCGCCTGCGCCCGGAACTCGAACAGCAGCTCGATCAGCGGTGCGATATCCTTTCGCGCATCCGCGGCATTCAGCAACAGGCACTGCAGACCGCGACGCAACAGGCCGATGCTCAAGAGATCGAGCTGTTTTGCATGAAAGGGCGCACTGAGATTGGCGCCGACAACTCCAATAAGATTGGAGCGATCGTTGTTCAGCCCCTGCGCCAGCCGGTTGACCCGGTAACCGAGTTCCCGGGCGGCCTTGAGAACCTTGCGGCGCACAGCCTGGGAAACGCTGGCTCCGGGCGTAAAGGTTCGCGAGACCGCCGAGCGTGAGACGCCCGCGCGTTTTGCAACCTCTTCGGCCGTCACAAAGCCCCTTGCCATGCCTTTCTCCTGCAGAATCAGATGCTTTCCATCAGGGCCACAAAAGCAGGTCCATTCCAACGAAAAAGTTCGAGCTTACACGCTCAGTGAACCAATCGATGAGGCTTGCGAACGGGCGCTTTCGCTCCATGCATGTCGGCTCTTCAGCCCTGCTGGAACCATTCGCCCGACCCCAATGATCACGCGTTCGCAAAATAGTGCATTATGATCACAAAATATAGATGAAAAACAATATGTTATGCCATTGCGCACGTGTGCATTTTTTTGTTGACAACAGCGCCCCGTCATTGGATCATACATTCCATAGGCGGAGCCGAATTGGAATATTTGTTCTGTCTATGTTCGTGGTGATGGCGGCGCGGTTGAGGAGCTTGCGCCGACGTCTTGCAGGCGCCTGTGCCTGCCCTGCGAACGGGGAGGAGTGAGTACCCGAAAGCCGCTGCCTTTCGCGTCATTGAGCGGCTTCATGCGTATGTCAGCGCCACGCCCTGGTGCTGATTTCTGTTCCCCGTTGACAGATTGAAAGTTCCGGCCGGCATCGATGCCGGGGCAGGCAGCGCATGTTGAGTTCCAAGGGGAAGAGCATGGCCTTATTGAGTGAAACAACCAAGGCGGCAACATTGCCCGACAGCGCGATGGCGCCCACGGCATGGCAACGCTGGCGTTATCGGATGAAGGTCGCCTCCCGGGAGCCGACGACGCTGATTGGCGTCCTGACGGCGCTTCTCTTTACCTATCTCATCGTCGTGCCGATCATCTCGATCGTGCTTGATTCCGTGCGCGTCCAATTCGGCCACGAGCGGCGGCTCGGCAAGGACTTCGGCGAGCTTACGCTCTATTACCTCGATCGTGCCTTCCTGTCGCCCGTCTCGGTCGACCTCTTCTGGCGGCCGCTCTTCAACACGCTATCGGTGGCGATCGGAGCAATCAGCCTGTCACTGGTTATCGGCACGGTGCTCGCCTGGTTGATCAGCCGGACAGACATGTTCGGACGGCGCTGGTTCGCAACGGCGTTGATCGTGCCCTACATGCTACCGGCCTGGACCTTTGCGCTGGCCTGGACGACGCTCTTCAAGAACCGCACGGTCGGCGGCCAGCCGGGCTGGTTCGAGGCCATGGGGCTGACGCCGCCCGACTGGGTCGCCTATGGCCGTTTCCCGATCATCATCATCCTGGCGCTGCACTATACCCCGTTTGTGATCCTGCTGTTCGGCTCGGCGCTCCGCCGCTTCGACAGCCAGCTCGAAGACTCCGCCCGCATCCTTGGAGCCAAGCGCTACCAGGTGGCGATGCAAATCATCCTGCCGCTGATGCGTCCTGCACTTCTGTCCTCGATGGTGCTGATCTTCGCCAAGTGCCTCGGCGAGTTCGGCGTACCCTATGTGCTCGGCCTGCCGGTCAAATTCGAGGTGCTGTCTACCTCGCTCTTTCGCAGCATCGCGTCGCGCCAGACCGGCGTAGCCGGTGTCGTCGCGGCGTCGATCATGCTGATCGGCATCATCACCCTGATGATCGATGCGCGGCTGGTGCGCGAAGCCCGGCGCTTTGTCACCGTCGGCTCCAAGGGTTCGATGAACCGCCTAAGCCGCCTCGGAAAGTACCGTCTGCCAGCGACCGGTTTTGCAGCGCTCATCTTTCTCTTGAGCGTCGGCCTGCCGCTGCTGACCCTGTTTCTCTCCACCATCATGAAGCTGCCGGCGCAGTTCACGCTCGACAACTTCACGCTCGACTACTGGATCGGTCGTGACCTCCACACGGTGGCGCTGCAGACCGGGGTGCTTTTGAGCCCCGATCTCTGGGCGGCTGCCAAAAACACCTTGATGATCGTCGGCCTTGCGTCCCTGACCTCGGGCATTCTCGGACTGCTCGTCGGCTATGTGGTCATCCGCACGCCGGTGAAGGCCCTGTCGGTCTATCTTCGCCAGGTCACCTTCCTCCCCTATCTGGTGCCGGGCATCGCCTTTGCCGCCGCCTATCTGTCGCTCTTCGCCGTACCACGCGGGCCGATGCCGGCCCTCTATGGCACCGTCACCATCCTCGTGCTGGCGCTCATCGCTGACCAGATGCCCTATGCCTCGCGCGCCGGCATCTCGGCCATGACGCAGCTTGGCAAGGATCCGGAAGAAGCAGCCCAGATCTCAGGCGCCGGCTGGTTCCGCCGGATGATGCTGATCGTCATTCCGATCCAGAAGGGTTCGCTGGTGACAGGCGTGCTGCTGCCCTTCATCTCGGGCATCAAGGGCCTGAGCCTCTTTGTCATCCTCGCTGTGCCGAGCACCGATGTTCTGACCACCTATTCACTTCGGCTCGTCGACTACCACTACACCCAGGCGGCAAACGCGGTCGTGCTGATCATCGCGGCGATCGCCTACCTCGGAACCCTGGCAGCCCAGAAGCTGACCAAGACCAATCTCGCAGAAGGACTCGGAAGCTGATGCCCACCATCAATCTCAGCGGCGCCCAGAAGAACTACGGCGTCAATTCCGCCAATGCCGTCTCCAACCTCGATCTCGAAATCCGCGACGGCGAGTTCATGTGCCTTCTCGGACCCTCCGGCTGCGGCAAGACAACGACGTTGCGCATGATCGCCGGCCTCGAAAACCTCTCGGACGGCGAGATCCGTATCGGGGAACGGGTGGTCGACTCGGTTAGGGCAGGCGTGTTCATCCCACCGGAAAAGCGCGAGATGGGGCTGGTATTCCAGAGCTACGCGCTCTGGCCGCACCTGACGATCGAACGCAACACCGACTTCGGCCTCAGGCTGCGCAAACTGCCGAAGGAAGAGCGCGAAAAGCGCGTCGAGAAGGTCATGCAGGCGCTCGACATCGCCAAGTACCGCGACCGCTATCCGTCGCAGCTTTCGGGCGGCCAGCAGCAGCGCGTGGCGCTTGCCCGCATGCTGGCGGTCAATCCAGGCGTGCTTCTGCTCGACGAACCACTGTCGAACCTCGACGCCCGGCTGCGGCTTGAAATGCGGGCAGAGCTCAAGCGTATCCACAATGAGTTCAAGACGACCATCGTCTTCGTCACCCACGACCAGTGGGAGGCAATGACGCTGGCAACGACGATCGCCGTCATGAACGAGGGCACGCTGCAGCAGATGGGCACGCCCAACGATATCTACGATCGCCCGGCCAATCGCTTCGTCGCGGAATTCGTCGGCAGCCCGCCGATCAACATCCTGACCTTCGGATCGGCCACGGCCTCCGAACTGTCGCGCGCAGCCGAAGCCTATCTTGGCACGCGCCACCCGTCGCTGCGCGGCATCGGCTCGATCGGCATCCGGCCGGAAGCGATCGGCTATTCGGTCAAGACCGACGATGTGTCCGCCGGCAGCTTCTCCGGCGAAATGACGGTGACAGGCGTCCTGCCGACCGGCGGCAGCTGGATCCTGGAGCTCAGGAACGAGAGCGACACGCTGTTCTTGACGACCAACGCCCTGCCGCGCGTCGAGACCGGCGCGAGGGTTTCGTTCTTTGCGCCGCCTGAGGCGCTGCACGTCTTTAACAAGGACGGCCAGCGGATCGCCGAAGCGGACGCGCTGCTGCGCAAGGACACGCTGAACTGAGGCGCTTTAGCGCGACACGACAAACCGAAACATAATCTGAGGGAGCAACAGACGATGGAATTTCTAAGGACTGAAAGGACGTACCGGACAATCAGGCGCGCGCTGCTGGCAACGACCGTCGTCGCCTTCACTGGGCCGGCGCTGGCGCAAGAGCCGTTCGACCTGAACGCGCTGATCGAGGCTGCGCGCAAGGAACCGCCGATCACCGTCTATGACAGCACCGGCAAGATCGTCGAAATGGCCAAGGCCTTCGCGGAGAAATATGGCGTCGGCGCCGAGGGCTCCAAGGTCAAGGCGACGGCCCAGCTCGAGATGATCATTCGCGAAGCCCGCGCCAACAACATCCAGGGCGATGTCTCGATCATCAGCGACGCGCCGGCCGCAATGGCGCAGCTGATCCCGCAGGGCTTTGCTGAAAGCTGGCTGCCGCCGGATCTCGCAGCCAACATTCCCACTGAGTATCAGGACCCGCTGACCGTCGTTACCAGCGCCAACGTCTGGGCCTACAACACCGAGCTCTTCGACAAGTGCCCCGTAAACAACATCTGGCAGCTGACGGGCCCTGAGTGGAAGGGCAAGGTCGCCATGCAGGATCCGCTTGGCAAGCCGTCCTATGTCGACTGGTTCAACCAGATGGCCAAGCACGGCGACGCCCAGGTAGCCGCCGCCTACAAGGCGCTCTACGGCAAGGATCTTGAGACCGATGACGGCAGCGCAACGGCCGCCTGGGTCAAGGCGCTCGCCGCCAATGCTCCCTTGCTGACGGACGCCGATGCGGCAGCCGCCGATGCCGTTGGCGCGCCGGGCCAATCGCAACCCTTCATGGGGCTGATGAGCTCGGCGAAATTCCGCGACAATGCCGAAAAGGGCATGAAGCTCGGCCTTTGCAAGGACCTGAAACCCTGGCTCGGCTGGATGTATCCGGGCGTCGGGTTGATCACCAAGGGCACCAACAGCCCGAATGCCTCGAAGCTCTTCATCCACTATGTGATGACCGCCGAAGGCATTGCGCCGCAGGCAGAAGACGGAAAAATGTCGACGAACAAGGACGTTTCGCTGCCCGCCGACGAGCCGTCGGGCATCGGCGCCGTTCTCGATCAGGTCATGCCCTACCAGATGGCAACGAGCCTCGACGACTGGGACGCACGCGAGACCTGGCAGGACCTCTGGCGGCTCAGCTACCAGAAGTAATCGCCTGAACATATGAAACGGTCTCCTTGGGAAGGGAAGCCATGAGCAAGAACAAGGTTTTGATCATGGGGGCGGCGTTTGCCGCCCTTACGGCCGCATTCACGGTCGAGGCCAGCGCCGAAGAGGCGTTCGATCTCAATGCGCTGGTGGAGGCGGCCAGGAAAGAAAAGCCGATCAATGTCTATGACAGCACCGGCAAGATCGTCGAGATGGCCGAGGCCTTCACCGCCAAATACGGCGTGAAGGCGACCGGTGTCAAAGTCTCGGCCAACAGCCAGCTGGAGATGATCATCCGCGAAGCCCAGGCAGGCAACGTCCAGGGCGATGTCGCCCTGATCACCGACGCGCCGGCGGCACTCGCCCAGCTTCTGCCGCAGGGCTTCGTCGAGAGCTATCTGCCCGGCGATATGAAGTCGAAGATACCGGCCGCTTTCCAGAACCCGCTGGCGATTTCGACCAATGCCAACGTCTGGGCCTACAACACCGAGGCCTATGACAAATGCCCGGTCGGCAACATCTGGGAGCTGACCGAGGCAAAGTGGAAAGGCAAGATCGCACTCGTCGATCCCCTGACCAAGAGCACCTACACCGACTGGTTCAACCAGCTGGAAAAGCATGCCGATGCCAAGGTGAAGGAGGCTTACAAGGTCCACTTCGGCAAGGATCTCGAAACCACTGAAAAAAGTGCGGCGGCCGCCTGGATCAAGGCTCTGGCACAAAACGGCCCGCTTGTGACGGACGGCGACGATCCGGTTGCCGAAGCTGTCGGCGCGGCCGGCCAGAAAGAGCCCTTCTTCGGGCTCCTGAGCTCCGCCAAGTTCCGCGACAACGAAGGCAAGGGCTACAAGCTTGGGCTCTGCACGGAACTTACCCCCTGGGTCGGCTGGACCTACACCAAACTCGGCCTGATCGCCTCGAAATCGGCGAGCCCGAATGCCGCGAAGCTCTTCATTCACTACGTGATGACGGAAGAGGGTATCGCCCCGCAGATGAAGGACGGCAAGCTGCCGACCAATGTTGACATCAAGATGCCTGAAGACGAGCCGTCGGGGATCATGGAGGTAGCGGATCGCCTCTTTCCCTATGACGCCGCCACCGGACTTGACGATTTCGACCGGCGCGAGGAGTGGCAGGATTTCTGGCGTGTGAACTACAGCAAGTAAAAGCCCGACCGGCGCGACCTCACGAGGACAGGTCGCGCCGGCCGTTTCGCTATGAACAGGAAGAGAGAATGACCGACGCCAATCCCGCCACGAGCCGCAGCCAATGCGATAGAGACGCCATGCGCAAGCACTCGCGGCGACTGATGACGATCGCCGAAGGGGCGGCACGTTCGGCCGCCGGCCCCTTGCTTGCCGCCTTTCGCTCGGAAATGGCCGTCGATTACAAGCGCGATCTCCACGACGTCGTGACGATCTACGACAAGCAAGCCGAGGCATGCATCCGCGACTACATCTTCGCGCACGAGCCGAACTCGGCCATGCTTGGTGAAGAGGGCGGCCAGGTCGGCGAGGGCGAGATCCAATGGTATGTCGATCCGATCGACGGGACCGCCAACTTCGCGCGAGGACTTGCCTTCTGGTGCATATCGATCGCGGCGGTCGAAGGCGCATCGGTCGTGGCCGGGGTCGTTTACGACCCGGTGGCCGATCTGCTGTTTTCGAGCGACCTTGAACGCGCCTATCTCAATGGAAAGGTGATTGCCTCGAAAGCCATTGATGACGAAAGCCGGGCAACGCTGATCACCGGCTACCCGGTTTCGCGCGACTTTCGCCTCGATGGCCGCCACGAGGCACTTGCCCGCCTCGGCGATCTGGTCGAGACCTTCTCGACCGTGCGCCGTCCCGGAAGTGCGGCTTTGAGCATAGCCCATGTGGCGGCCGGTTTCGTCGATGCCGCCGCCGGTTTCGGTGTCAACGCCTGGGATGTGGCAGCAGCGACTTTAATCCTGAAGAACGCAGGCGGGCGTTATGCGCCGCTGTCGCTTGGCAAAGTGCCTGAAGGGTCAGCCGACTACCTTTGCCCGGGCTATGTCGCCTATGGCCGCGGCGGCGATTATCCGACCTTGAACCGGGTCGCCGCCGAAATCTCGGCCGGCCGCAGCGCGAAAGCGCCGTCGCCATGAAAGCACACGAGGAAACCATGCTCGACAATCTCACAGACGCCCCCGCTACCGGACAGACCAGCAGCGAATTGCCAAGGCTCAGTCTCATCTATCCGAGGCATCCGACCTATGGCGTCGACATCTTCATTTCCGGGAAGGAAGGTGCGAGCGACCTCGATCTCCTGCGCAAGAGTGGGATCACGACGGTCGTCAATTGCGCGGTCAATCTGGACTTCAATTTCGTCGACCAGCCAAAGCTCGTCTCGGATCACCGCAACAGCATCCATGGCCCGGGGGAAATCCGCTATTACAAGATCGGGCTCATCGACGGCGACGGGAACCCGGGCACGCAAATGCTGGCCGCGCACTATATCCTGCGAGCAGCCCTAGAGCAGATCCTGCCCGAAAAGCCGTCCTATCCCAGACGCGAGCGTGGCGGCGTGCTCGTCAACTGCCGCGGCGGCCGCTCGCGCTCCGTCGTCGTCGTGTCGCTGTTTCTGCATTTGACGCTGCCTGACCAATTCCCGACATTGGAGCGCGCCATCGTGTTCGTCCGCGAGAAACGCGATATCCCTAAGGACGAGTGGTACAAGGCGCCGAAGCCGGTCCTCGCGGCCTCGGCCGAGCGAGCCGCGGGATGGGCCCGTGCGATTGAGAGCGGGAAGGCCTGAGCGGGGAACGTAGTTCGGAGACCATCCGCAACATAGGCCAACGGAAACCGGTGCTCAAAGCCGACAAGGATGTCAACCTGTCGACGCAAACCGGCCGCCGCTGCATTCTCGGCGTTCCCTGGTTGCGGCCAATCGACTCCTGCGCAAGCTGACGCGATCGAAGCCCAAGCGAAGGCAAAATGACTTCGTTGGGCAGCGCGCCGTGACACGTGCGGCCGGCGCCATCGCCGGCGCCGGCAGATCGTGATTGCGTGGAATGAAAGGCTCTACTGCTTGGGCATCACACCCTTGTTCGCGAGCCATGTTTCGAAGGTGCCGGGACACCCTTCGCTGGTCCATCGTCCCCGATAGGAAAAGCCGGGTGCTGCGCGCGCCGCCCCGACGAAGCCGTCATAAACGCTTCTGTCGGCCCCGCCCATTTTGAATGCTTTACCGGGATGTTTCCTCTTTGCTTTTGAGAATTTCATCGTCCGCCCCTTACGCAGTACAACCATGAAGCCGCAAGCGTCGCACAGCGCACGGTCCAGTCAAGGATTAGGCAGATGCGCAAAAGGGGTTAGTGCTTAGCGCCGATATCAAAAGATCGACAACCTGTGAGTGAGGATCGCGAGCGCGCGGCCCGTCAATTACATGCAAGTCGCTCTGAACCGACGATCGCAGCAAATGGCCGATTTTGCCCGCGCACGACGCGCAAAGTGCAAAATCTCGTCGAAACCCCTCACCTCGTACCTTTGTCGGCGCCCTGACGAGTGCCTGAGAGGCTGCATACCGTTAACTCGGCTCGAAATTAAAGGATTGGCAAGGCCCCCTGCACGATGAGGCAGATACTCTCCATCTAGTTGCAAAGAAACTGCCATGAACATACTGAACCTGCCACTGATCAGGCGTTGCGCCTCGGCCCTGCTGAAATGTCGGTCCGGGAACTTCGGCCTCTTGGCAGCGCTTGTCGCTATCCCCCTCATTGCCGCCCTTGGCGTTGCGATCGATTTCGCAGCCGCGGTCAACCGCAAGGCCGCGATGCAAAGCGCTGCCGATGCCGCGGCACTTGCAGGAGCAGCAGCAAGCGCCGGTTCGGAAAAGGAGATCGCGGCTGGGTTTCTCGGCGCCCATCTAAGCAGCAACGAAAAGCAGGATCTGAAGGAGCCTGCCAGCTGGGACCATCAGGTCACCGTCGAGCGTGACACGGTGGCGGTGGCCGTCAATGAGGACTACGAAACCGCCATCATGCATATGTTCGGCTTCCGGACGGTTCCGATCTCGGTCGTCGCAAAAGCCGCCCGAGGATCCGGCAGCTCGGCCTGCATCCTGATCCTCGATCCGAGCAGGGCCGATGCGCTGAAGATTATCAATTCGAACTCGGTCACCAGCGAATGCGGCTTCCAGGTGAACTCGTCCCATTCGCAACGTGCGTTCTACGCCGAAAACCAGGGGAAGTTCGCAGCACCGCTGATCGCAGTCACCGGCCAGTCGAAACTCTCCGGCCGGTTGATTTCGCCGCCGCCTGTCGACGGATCGCCCGTCGTGCCGGACCCCCTGGCCGGCATGCCCGAACCGGTGTCGCCCAACGCCCCCTGTACTTCCCAAAGCCTGAAGACGATCAACAGCCAGGGCAAGTCGTCGCTCGAGCCAGGCGTCTATTGCGGCGGGTTGACCGTGAACTCCACGGACGAGTTGACGCTGAAGCCTGGCATCTACGCGTTCCGCCGTGGCGCATTGACCTTGAACACATCGGCCAAGGTTATCGGCAAGGACGTGCTTTTCTACTTCGAAGACGCGCAATCGCCGTTCTTTCTGAACGGCGCGGCGATCCTGCAGGTATCGGCACCGACCAGCGGCACGCATGCCGGCATCCTGATGTTCCAGGGCCGGCAGGCGAAGGACAGCAACGTCCAGTTCCGCATCAACACGTCTGCCGGAAGCTTCTATAATGGGGCGATCTACTTGCCTCATGCCGTGATCGACTGGAACGTCAGCGGCAGCCTCAATTCGGAATCGAAATTCACCGCACTGATTACCAGGGTTCTGAACCTCTACGTGTCAGGAACAGCCTTCTTCAAGAAGCCGGCGGAAGATGGCAAGGATTTCATCCCCAACAGCTTCGGCAGGGGAGGCGGCGTGCGGCTGGTGGAATAGCGTCGCCCGGCCGCAGGCGTTAGATCGCTGGCGCCCTCGCAATCGACGCGGATCGGCAAAAGGGTGGAAACGCGCATGTCTCCCCCTTTTCTCAGCGACCGAAACCAAAACCAGCCTCCGAAATTGTGCGCCACGGTGACTCCGTTCCCGTTCGTTTTCGCATTGCCAAACATGGCTAAGACCGAAATGCTCGGCGGCGACGCAACGAAAGGCGGCTCGCTTCGTGCAGGGCCCCAGATGGATGGATATGGCTGAACGACGATACGGCGAAGCGCCGCCCAAGACCGACAGCACGATCGCGAGCGCCGACTGGTATGGTCGCCAGATCGAGCGGGAGCGGTACGACAACACGCTGTTCGTCGACCTCGACCTGACAGAGGCGCAAACCGTCGGCGTGGTGTTTCACGAATGCACCTTCCGGCGCGCCCGGTTCAACGCCTCATCACACCAGGCGAGCGCCTTCGTGAATTGCACGTTCGTCTCCTGCAAGTTCTTCGACAGCCGCTTTAAGGAGTGCAAGTTCGTCGGCAGCATGTTCGACGCCTGCGAGTTCGACCAGATGCAGGTGACCGGCGGCGACTGGTCCTTTACCGGCTTGCCAGGTGCCGCACTCGGCCGGGCATCCTTTAAGGAAACGCGACTGCGGGAAGCGGACCTGACCGGCGCCTCCTGCAAAGGCGGCTCGCTCAGGGACGTCGATCTCTCCGGCGCCTGGCTGCATGGGGCCGATTTCACCACATGTGACCTCAGGGGCAGCGACCTCACCGCCTTCGATCCCGAAAACGTCCTCCTCAAGGACGCCATCATCACGATCGACCAGACGATCGTCATCGCCGAAGCATTGGGCCTCGACGTCAGGCGAAAGTGAGAGTCGCACCTGTGTGTGACCACCTGCTCACCGGTTGCGGCTTCGCTTCGGCGGCCTTCCGCCTTCCATCTCGGCTTGAACGTAAATGCCGTCGTACTGTCAACGGCGCACAGCAAGCTGGTCACGGTGGCGCAAGGGCAAGATCGGGTCGAGGGTGTCGAATTCTTCGGCACGATGAGAATCACTCCGGCCGCAAGGTCGCGGTTCGGCAAAACGATCTGTGGCGCTAGCGGCTCTGAGCCCCTGCCGCCTTGGCCAAGCGAGGTGGAATACCCGGTCCGCTTGCCGCATTTTGAGGCAAGCCAAGCCTGCTCATCACCCGGCAGAAATCGCGTCAAAACGCTGAAAAGCCAGGCGGAAGGATCGATCGTTCCAGGCTGCTCAGGGGCTGGAATGGAAGCCGCTGCCGTTCCGCTCCGCTCACGGTTTGAATTGTAACGACACTTAATGTCACTTCCCACTTGCCGCCAATCAGTGCAGTGGTTCATCACGTAGTTTTTTTGGTTGCTCCGCGACCCAGCCTTGTGAGAACCGGCAATATGAAAAAACCGACCCCTCTGACGCACTTCCCGCGGACGAACATTTTCCGTGCAGGCGATGTTTTCGTTCTGTTTGGTGAGCTGTTCGATCGGGGCTATGCCACGCATCTGGTTGACCAAGCCAAGAAGGCCGGCATGGAAATTGTCGGGATCACGGTTGGCAGACGAGACGAAGCCAATGTCCTGCGGCCCCTGAACGCCGAGGAACTTGCGGCGGCCGAAGCCCGGCTCGGCGGCAAGATCATCAACGTGCCGATCATGGCCGGCTTCGATCTTGACGCGCCTGAAGGCGAGCCCACTCCAACCGACCTTCTCGCGAAGATGACGCTCGAGACCTGGGAAGACGAGAAGCTCGACTGGTCGCACATCGAGAAATGCCGTGACGCCGGCGTCGAGCGCTTCAAGAACGCCCTTTCTGAGGTCATGAGTGTCCTCGACGGCATGATCGCTGATGGCAAGAATGTCTTCTTCGCACATACCATGGCCGGCGGCATCCCGAAGGCCAAGGTGTTCATGGTCATCGCCAATCGCGTCTACAAGGGACGTGGCGCGCGGCACATGTCGTCGCAAACGCTCCTCGACAGCGATTTGGGCAAGCTCATCCTGCAGAATTTCGACGAAGTATCGGCCAACACGTTCCGACACCTGATCGACCTGAGTGCAGCCATCCGGGCGCGCATCGAGGCTTCCGGAGGCCAGGTGCGTTATTCGGCATTCGGCTATCACGGCACGGGTATTCTCGTCGCCAACGAATATCGCTGGCAGACCTACACCAACTACACCCAAGGCTACGCCAAGATGCGCCTTGAGCGCATCGCCGAGGATGCCTGGAACAACGGCATCAAGGCGACGGTCTACAATTGCCCTGAAATCC
Organism: Ensifer sp. PDNC004; assembly: GCF_016919405.1. Lineage (NCBI taxonomy): Bacteria > Pseudomonadati > Pseudomonadota > Alphaproteobacteria > Hyphomicrobiales > Rhizobiaceae > Ensifer > Ensifer sp. PDNC004. Next base: position 641,688 of record NZ_CP070354.1, on the reverse strand, counting down.
GCACCAATTCGTCCGACGTGTTTGCCGGTATCGAGCTGCCCCTCATTCCGCTTCTGCTCGCGCTGAAAAAAGAGGGCGGGGGCGAATGGGTCGCCAAGCAATGGCAGGCCTGCCAGGATCTCCTGGCAGATGGCTTCACCGTCGAGGACGTCTTGCAGAAGATTTCCGATATGCAGACGAGCGAAGTGATGCGGCCGTTCTACGACTTTTCGTCCTGGCCGATGCCCAACAACCCGGGTCAGTCCGACCTGACGATCGGGACCTCGAGCGAGATCACGGCGATGCACAGGGATGGCAAGACGCTGATCTCCGATCTCCTGAGCCGTCTGGTCGTCGAGGCTGTTGGGCAGCTCATCTTTGGTGAGAGCTCGGCGCCATCGGCTCCTGTTCTGTGGCTCAACCACGATATCGTCGCGCGCACGCTGATCCAGAACAAAGGATCAGCTAACGACGCTCTCGAAGCGGCCTGAGCGCGACGAAGCGGGCGGCCCACTGCCTGTCTTCTTAAGTCGTATTCGGTTGCGCGTCTGATCAGGCGCGCAACGCTATCGCTGTCCGTGACATCAGGTAGTATTGGCGGTGTCGATCGTCAGTTGAGCGATACGACGCGCGACGATTGCAACCGCTTGGCCAGCGCCTTGGTACGACCCTCGTTGTCCAGGGCAACCAGCGTCTTACGTGCCAGCCGATCCAATTTAGCGAGCGCTTCGGTCTTCGTCGTGCCGGCTGCGGACACTTCTCTCGTAAATATTGGCAGTCAAGAAGTAGGGCGCGCCGAGAGCCAGAATGTGCGCCTTTGTCTCGATATCGTGATCGTTCGGATACAGGGTTTGGTTGAAAGTCGTGTCGTCGCCGGGTTGTCCGGGCGTTTGCCTGTGACTATGTGTGTGACAACCAAGAAAGGATCAAACCCAATGCGTATCGCCACAGTCTTGCTCGTACTCTCCGCGCTTGCCGGATGCTCCCAGACCGGCGGCGGTGCGAGCAGTGTCAGACAGGATTACTACGGTGGCGACGGCGGTTTTTATGCGGGCGCGGTTGCACCGCGCTGAAGCAGCGCTGGCGGCAGCTGTCTGACCCCTGACAGCAGATGACGGCCGATCAGGCGATTTGCCTAGCACGAAGCATCGCCTGATCTTCAGCCGTAGTGGCGCCGAACATCTCCGGGCTGCCAAGAAAATCGATCGAGATCCAGCTTACCCCCTGGAGACCCCGTTGGCACCCCGTCCTTCCCGTTAAGTCAGCTCTCTGTCCTTCAGAGCCTCAGGTCGCTGTTGACATCCGACCAAGCGTCCTTGCTATTCGAGAGGCGAGGGGGCCATTGTCGCGAGGAAGATATGGAGCTCGATCTGAAGATTTGCGCTTTGCCGCTCGGATGCCGGCTTCGACGCTTCCGCAGGCTAAGGCAGATCAAGCAGGAGACGCTGGCGGCGGATCTTGGCGTGTCGCAGGGTCTGCTGTCGCGGTGGGAAGCGGGCCGGCATGAGCCTTCGGCAAAGGCCCGGACTCGGGTCGAAAAGCTGCTGGAGCGGCACGAAAGCGTCGGGATAGACCTGACCTTGCGGCGGCTCATCGAAACAGCGCCGTTTCCGGTTCATCTTGTTTGCGACGATACGCATGCGCTTTTGAGCGCGTCACCGGCGAGACAAGCCCAGTGGCGGATCTCCGCGGCGTCCTTCTTCGGCGTCTCGCTCTGGCGATACGCGACGGCGGAAATCATCGAGAGAGAGCTTCAACTGCAGGGACTCGGCTGGTTTGAAGAAGTCTGGTCGGGCGCCATCCAGTTCACGACCGATGGCAGCGACGACCCCGATATGCCGATCCCCCCAAGCATCATCCGGTGGGAACGAGTAGGGATTTCCGACGGGCGTGTCGGTCGCCTCGTAACCAGCGTCGGTCCTGTCTGAGACGCGAATATTTCATTCGTTGTCCAAGCTGTGCAGCCCTTGTTAGCCTGACGTGACCACGAGTTGCCCTGAACCACCGTCTCGCAAAACCCTGCGGGCAGGGCACCTGCACTCCAGATCCCATCGGTCACGATCAAACGGCCAAGAGCACCCCGGACAATGACAAATTCGCGTCGCGCCATCACGTTTTCCCTTCTCATCCTCTGCGCAACGTTGTCGCTGGCAGGGACTGACCTCATCTTGCCGGCTGTCCCGCAATTGCCTGAAATCTTCGGCACCGACAGGGCGACCGCGCAGCTGGTGCTTGCCGCCTATGTCGGCGGTGGCGGTCTCGGCCTGCTTCTTTATGGGCGCTTGGCGGATCATTTTTCGCGCAAGGCGCTGCTCTTGTCTTCGCTTGGCGCATTTGCGGCCGCCTCGCTCGCCTGCGCCTTCTCGCCGGACATCACGGCACTGATCGCGCTGAGGTTCATTCAGGGTGTGGCGTCTGCGGCAGCTCCTGTCTTTGGCCCGGGGTTGATCCGCCAGCTGTTCACCGACAAGGCGGCGGTGCGCGCAATCGGGTTCCTTGGCAGCGTGGAATCGCTGGTGCCGGCGCTTGCGCCCATCTTCGGCGTGCTGCTGCTCTCGCATTTCGGATGGCAATCGTCGTTCGAACTGTTGGGTGTTTTGACACTGCTCGCCGCGGTGCTCATCCTCGTGCTCGGGCTGCCCCAGGAGGAAAAGACCTCCGATACGCGCGGCAGCTATGGGCAACTGCTTACCGATCGCATCTTCATGCGCTACGCGCTCAGCCAGGCCCTGACGCTCGGCGGGCTTCTCACCTTCGTCTTCGGCGCGCCGACGGTCATCGTCGCGTCGATGGGCGGCTCGCTCAACGACTTCATCATCATGCAGGTGATCAACATTTCCGGGTTCATCATCGTCGCCAATCTCACCGCCCGGATCGCCGAACGTTTTGGCGCTGAAAACGTCATCCTGACCGGCACCGTCATGGCAGCCTTGAGTGCCCTTGCGCTCCTCGCCTATGGGCTCACGGGCGGCACCAACACGCTGATTTTGCCTCTATTGTTTACGCCCATGGCGATCGGCTTGGGCCTTCGTGGCCCCATCGGCTTCTATCGCGGCATCCTTGCCTCGGGCGCCAACAATGCGCGCGGATCGGCGCTGATCGTCTTTTTCATCTTCATGATCACGACGCTCGGAACCGTCATCGCCGCCCCCATCATCGCAGCCGGACTCGCGGCCCTCGCGTTCGTCGCCACGGCCATCCACCTTCTATCGGTGGTCCTCCTACTCCTTCTTCCGGCGATGCCGGATCCCACACGCGAGGCCGCCGACGCATCCAGGCTATAGGCAGTGTCGATCGCAACGGTCATTGAGAGGAGACTGCAAGTCGACGGGTCCCAGACCGCGGGCAGCTTTCCGAACCAGATGAGCGCTCCCTTGAACGGCTAAATCGGCGAATCTCCAAGGACGTGCCGGTATACGCCGTAGCGCATGCCACTGATATCCACGTGTCGCTCAAGCGCGGCCCCAAGTTTTCGCGCGACCGCTTGGGAAGCCAAATTGTCATCAGTGATCAGGCTTATTGCCGTCCTCACGACAAACCTCAGTTTCAGCGAATGGGCCATCGTCTTCGGCGATGCCAAGATGACTACGGCGCTGCTGGACCGGCTCACGCACCACTGCCACATCCTGGAAACCGGAAACAACAGCTTCCGCTTCAAAAACAGCTCCGCGCACGAGCCCAAAACGACAAAGGAGAAACCGAGGAACTTGACCACTACCACAGACCCGAAACATACCTAACAGGTGGGTCAATTCTCGGTGGAAACGCCTCAGTTCTCAGTGGCAATCAACAGGCTGTGTATAAAACGCTGCCTGTGTTGCGAGTGCACCTTTGAGACTGCTCTAAATTCCAACGCACTAATGTGCTAGATGTTCCGAGCGTGTTGCCCCTTTACGGTCAGCCATCTCCCCGCCGTAGGCATGATGCGCGAAACTCACAAAGCACAATGCGACGCACTTCCACCGGCCAATCCATCACGTCTGCAAGTTCGCGCCCGGTCCAGCCAGCAGCTTTCCCATATGGACACATTGTTGAAACATCTGAGATCGCGATCGATATGTCGTGAGAAAGTAAGGAACCGAGCCCCCCTCGGCGGCTACCAGCCGCAACGAACCGGACGTGGGCCAGCCGTAGCGAACGCGAAGGCCGCTTAAGACCGAATGGAGGTTGCGCTTTACGGCGCGAAGCGCTTCAACGCCAAGGACAGGCTGCTGGGATTGAATATCGAAGGGAGATGTCGCTCGGGCCCGGAAGAACACAGAGCCGGACGCGTCCTAGTTTGCGCTGAACCGCTCAAGCATCTGCAAAAGCAAGGCATTTTCCTGCCTAAGTCGCCGAGCCAGAAGCTCTTTCAATCTGCGATTTTCTTCTTCGAGCGCAGCGAGTGGGTCGGCGGCAACTGGTACGGCCGTCGCCACCATCTTGCTTCGTGCACGGCGCACTATCCGCGCCGCACGCGGTCGTTTCGCAAGCTGAGACACCTCGGCCCGAGGATCTACGTTGACTTGCGAGCGTGAAGCGGCTTCAGAGTGAGCCGGCAGAACGGCGACTTCTTCCGATCCGGCAAGGCCGGCGATTGCCAAACCACCGCCGGCTGAGCCGCCATCATGATCAGAGCCCTCGGCACTCAGTGGCGCTGGTGCGGCGTCGGCTTGACCGACCGTTTCAAAGAGATGCGGCGCTTGGCTCTCGGCCTCGCGCGCCAACGCTTTCAAGTCGGTATCGCCCCATATCGAGGCGGGTCGGACTGCCGAGCGCCGGCGAGACGGCTTCACTTCGACGATAAACTTTCGCTGCTGTGGTTTCATCGGAATCCAAGGTCGGGAGCGCGGCAGGCCTGGGCGGAACCCGTCAAAACCGCTCAAGCATTTTCTTGAGCTGAGCGTTCTGCAAAGCCAGTTTTTGTCCCAGTTGCCGCCTTAGTTGTCTGATGTCCTCGTCCAGCGCTGTAACCTCATCGGCAAAAGCGATCGGCACGCGGGGCTTGGAGTTCCCGACCTCATACGCGACACCGTCAGCGGACGCAACGTTTTGAGCCTTCGATTTGCTCGGTTTGTGCCGTCTGGAGAGTTTTCGGCGAGGTGGGACCACTGCTTCAGTGGCGCGAGCCGGCTCAGACGCAACAGACGCGATTGCTTTATCGTCACGGATTTTAACAGCGAGGCTGACCGTTTCTCCGGCAACGGGATCGGTTTCGACCGCAACCAGTGCCGTCTCGACAATCGCTGCCGTCCCATCGGACGTTGAAGCGGCGATTGGGTCTTCCATCGGCATAGGGGGCTCAGTCGGCCTTTCGGGCGCAGCTTCCGGCATGCGCTCCGGCTGTTCGACGGCTCTGCCTCTCGATGCCAGGTCAACCAAGAACTTCCATGGTGATTTCATGATGCCTCGTCACCCGGACCTATTCCAAGCTCGTATCTAAACGACGCGATGACAAAGGCCGACCGCATGAACGATAGGCCTTTCACCGCGTGATCAGTTAAGCCCGAGCCGCTTCTTCAGATCGGCGTTTTCGGCACGCAGTTTATCTGCGAGTGCCTTGCGCAGCCGTGCATTTTCTTCCTCCAGCTGAAGAAGGTCTGCAATCTCGTCGAGGACCGCACCCGTCGATCCTGCCGACGGCTTCGACGCGGGCCCCTTTCCACTGCCTTTGATGGCAGCCTTTGCCCTTGTTTTGACGGTAGGCGCCGCCTGGTTTGCCGCCTTCGCCTCAACCGGGGCTTCCTTGCGCTTGCGGCCCCTCTTGGCGGCCGGTGCAATACTTGCCTCTGCCGTCGTTGCATCCAGAGCTACTTTTTTTGCCCGCGGTCCGCGCTTCTTGGGCACGGGCACGTCTGCCGGCGTAGTCGCTTCCACGGCCGCGACCGTTCCAACCGGGTTGATTTCTTCTGCCATGATTTTTCCCTCTCCAGCTCTAAGGCGACTTTTCCGACGAGCGAAGCCAGGTGTCAATGAGTACTTCGGCAAACGCGCTCGAGGCTCTGCCAATACTGATGCAAAATTGCGCGAAGCCGTCCATTCGTCTGCAGCACAGACCGCTTGCCAGAAGCGAGTTTCTTTACAACGCGAGACCTTGGCGCGCAGCACCGCCAGATCGATTTTATCGCGGCGCAGTGGCAATATTCCGTTCTTGCCTACCTCATGTTCCTGTTTTTCATTCCCCGCGATCGACATGGTGGCCAATGGGGCGACTTCTCGTCCCGTGTCGGCGGCATCCGCATTGTGTACCGCGAGGGCGTCGAGGCCCCGTGCGGCGCTATTCGATGCATTCCAGGAGATGCGAGCGGATCCGATTTCAAACTCGGCGACATCGCTTGGTTCGGATACACAGCCTTGGCGAGGCAAGCGCTGGGAAATTGGAAAAGCGCTCAACGGAGCGGGGAAACGGATTTTCGACGCCCGCGGCATCGAGTTGCCGTTCCCTGGCCAGACGATCTAATTCGGCGCTGACAGCAATGGGGAGGCGTCTCCTGCGATTTTCGCTATGGAAGCCCCGAAACCTGAACGGGCGTGTTGATAAATAACGCGCGAGTTCCCTTCTTATGTGACTTTCAGGCACGTCTCAGCGCTTATCCCTACAGCAATTTGGCGACCCAACATTGGATCCACTTTATGTCTGTAAAGTCCTGACTTCATCGCGCAGGGCGGGGTCAGGCCTGATGCGTGCGGCCGCCCCTTTATGAGTCTCCGGCTTGAATAGAGCTCATTCCCGGTGATCTCAGGACCAAGCCATTCTGGCAAAGAGGGAGTATCCTTGACGTCGTCGAGTTCGACTTCTGCAACAACAAGCCCACGATTTTGACCTGAATAGACGTCGACTTCCCGGATGTAGCCATTTACCTCGTAACGCGTCTTTCGAAGAAAGTCGCGGGTAAGCCCAAACATCTCCTGCGCGTCGCAATAGGGTATATCGTATTCGTATTCTTCACGCCGATTGCGGCTGGTTCGGATCTTGACTGTGAGCCTAGCGTGTCGGCCCTCGATCGCGCGAATACGCACAGTTTGCCGTCGCGTTGCCACCAGATAGATTTGTTGCAGAAAAGAACCCTCGGAGGCATGTTGCCGCCAGCCATCGTTGGCGACAAGAGATATTCTCTCAATCTCCGCTGTCATTTCTTAATCTCCGGCAAACGATTGGCGCGCTTGCTTACAAGACGCTAGGCACATAATGGCGCACATGCGGGCTTTCAGCATAGTCATTGGGTCGCTTCTGACGTTTTCCCAAGTCTGGTTCATCGAACTTCACCTTCTCGTAGGGGATGACGGAAAGGATGTGAGAAATACAGTTTATGCGCGCCCGCTTCTTGTCGTCGGATCGAACAATCCACCAGGGGGCGTATTCCGTGTCGGTCATCCGGATCATCTCATCGTAAGCAATACTGTAGTCCCACCAGCGCTGATAGGATTCGACGTCCATTGGACTGAGCTTCCATTGGCGAAGCGGATCGCCGATGCGCTGACGGAAGCGGCGCTCCTGTTCGTCCTCGCTGACATCGAGGAAGTACTTGAGCAGTATGATACCGCTCTCGACGATGGCAGCTTCGAAACGTGGCGCGAGCTCGAGAAAGCGCCGTGCCATCTCGTCGCTGCAGAAGCCCATGACACGTTCAACCCCTGGCCGGTTGTACCAGGAACGATCGAATATGACGATTTCGCCAGCCGCGGGCAGATGCGGTATATAGCGCTGGATATAGATCTGGCTTTTCTCCCGATCGGTCGGCGCCGGCAGGGCAACCACGCGGAACACGCGCGGACTGACGCGCTCGGTTATGCGTTTGATCACCCCTCCTTTTCCCGCGGCATCGCGCCCCTCGAAGATGATAACAATGCGTGCCTTTGACTTCTTCACCCAAGCCTGCAGATGTGCGATCTCCACCTGTAGCCGACGCAACTCCTTTCCATAGTCAGCAACCGCTGCGGAGCTCATCCGCTCGCCGGAATTTGCGTTCTCAAGCGCTTTGCGCACATCCCTGCCATGTTTCGCCGTTTTGTCCTTGTTCTTTCCTTTACCGTTCTTTGACATGGGGCCATTCCTCCCTTGAAAGCCGTATGCAGGACCATCGAATACTTGGTGGCCGGCGGCGGATTGCGGCGCTGAATCCTAAAGACTGGCGCAGCGGAGCCTCATCCGCCCAGCACCAAGGCTATCGCCACCATCCCCAGACCCACCGCAACCATCAAAAGCCCAATGCGCAGCGGCGCTCCCGCATGACGCCCCAGGGTATAGCCGGTGATGAATAGCAGTCCGATCGCGATCCCATTGGAAACGCGCAGAGCGCTTGTGACATCGCCTATGAAAAAGAAGGGGGCGACGACTGGAAAGGTGAGCGAAAAAACGAGCACGAAGACAGCAAGGGCGCCGACGAAGTCTTGCGCCTGAATTCCAACGCGCGTTTTGTCGGCAGGCAGACTATTCAGATGCAGCCGGATCCGCTCGAAGTCGCTAGCACAGAGCGCTGGCAGGACCAGAGGCGGTAGGGCGCCTTCTATGACCGATCGCGCGATCGATGGGCTGGCTGCCGTTTGAACTGCCTCAACGGTTTTTTTCGAAAGTCGGCGCTCAGCTGTCGAACTCATCAAAAACATCACCGCGTCAATAATCCCCCATGCCAGGTTACAGCTGAGTGCCCCTACGATCATCGCCTTGACATCCGCGCTGCCAGCTTGAGCGACACCAAGCGAGCCTGTGAATGTCATCACCATGATCAGGCCGAAAAGAATCTCAGCTGCGCGGTCGACAGGATCTAGAACGCGTCGGAACGGCGACGTGCTCTTGGGTGTTGCAATGGTATCGCTGACCGTTTGTCTGCCGCCGTCCTTCATCGCGAGCCTCGACCGTCAAAACAGAGCTAATGCCACCAGAGTTTTAGTTATCTCTACTATGCCAGCGCCGCTTCGCGCTTGAATTGATCCGCGTCAATGTCCGATCTCGGTTTTCGAAATATCTTTTTAGAGAACACTTGCGGTGCGGCCGTCGGTCCCCGTGTTTTGGCCGTGACGCTGATCGCTACGACCGAACACGGTCGAAGTAAACGCCGCCCACCTCGAATGTCGACGCCCCGTCCAACGGTTTCAGTTCACGAACCATCCAAGTCCTGCCGCTGGGGCGCGACAACAATTCAGGTACGTTGAATATGAAGGCGATTGTGTCCAGTTTTTCGTGTCCGTGGCGTCTCTGGATCACCCCTATTGCATTGGTCGCCCTTTCAGTTGCACCCGACATCTCGTTTGCAGCAACCAGTCCATCAGCGGGGGTAACGGACCTGCCGCCTGAGAAAGTCCGACAGTTTCTCGATCTTGCAAACAACCCGGAGGTCAAGTCGTGGCTGGAGGGTAAGGTCGCTGTGCAGGCTCCAGCCGCAGAAACTTCGATTGCGGACGCGATCTCCGATTGGGGAGCAGCCGTTAGGGGCAGAGTTGCCGCTGTCGTCGGTGCAATCGATCGAGTGCCAGACGAGATCGCGAATTCTTCTGCAGTATTTGTGCGTGACGTAAACGCAGGCAAACCCGGACTCGTCCTAATCATCTTTGGGGCCTTGCTTGCGGTAGGCTTTGGCGCCGAACGGCTAATTTTGCGTGTGCTCGCTAGGCGCAACACAGACTGGTCGAGCGTGGACCCGGTACGGGCGACCATGTTGCACGCCGTCGCTCTGGTCACCTTCTCCCTGGCGCCCACTGGTCTTTACCTGTTGTTCGATTGGCCCCCTCTACTTGGCAAGACGATCCTGCTGCTGCTTGTCGCGTTGATACTGTTTCGATTGATCCACGGCATCGGCCGATTGCTGCTGGCTTTTGACGGCGTTAGCGAAGATCCCGAAAATCTTTCATCCATCTCTCAAGTCGATACAGTCGCTCAGTTCTGGCTTTGCCGTATCGATCTCGTCGCCGGTCTTACATTGGCCGGATGGGTCGCGGTGAACGTGATGTCCTCATTGGGCTTTTCCGCGGAGATTACAAAGCTCGCCGCATTCGTGCTCGGCTTAGGCATCCTTGGAATCGGGACTGAGACGGTTTGGCGGCGGCCAAGGGTGGCCACCTCCGTCATCGTACGATCGCTGCTGTCTGTGTACATGGTACTTCTCTGGCTTGCTTGGGTCGGCGGACTTCTCGGCCTGCTGTTTGTCGGTATCTATTCCCTGGTCCTACCTGGTGTTATCCGCAGCGTCGGCCGCTTGGCCCAAACCCTGGCAAGCCGAGCGCAATTGCGTGGAGCTCTCGGGATCCTGTTGAACGTGGTGATCGTCAGAGGCGCTCGTGCGCTGGTGATCGCCGCAGCTGTCGCGTGGCTTGCCTATATGTGGCGATTCAGTGCAGCGGCTCTGGCCGGTAGCGAAGTCGGCCAGGTCGTGGTCAATGGCGCGTCGAACGCGATCGTCATCCTGCTTGTGGCAGACTTGATTTGGCAGTCGTCCAAGGCGCTTATCGCCTATCGTATGGAGCTTGCGGAACAATCAAACGATGCAGGAAACAATCCGGCCCGAACCGACAGATTGCGGACCTTGCTTCCTATCTTTCGCAACACGTTGGCGGTCCTGATCGGTGTGATCTCCATTTTGACGATCTTGTCTGGATTGGGCGTCCAGATTGCACCCTTGCTTGCCGGTGCCGGCATATTTGGTGTTGCCATCGGATTCGGCTCGCAGACCCTGGTAAAGGACGTCCTAAGTGGCGTCTTCTACATGCTGGACGACGCATTTCGCGTTGGCGAGTACATCCAAAGCGGCAGCTACAAGGGAACTGTCGAATCGTTCAGTCTGCGGTCCGTACGTTTGAGGCATCACCGCGGACCTATCTTCACCGTCCCGTTCGGAGAACTTGGCGCCATTGAGAACATGAGCAGAGACTGGGTGATCGACAAAATGACAATCAACGTCACTTACGATTCCGACATAGAGCTGGCTCGCAAGCTCATAAAGAAGGTCGGTCAGGAATTGGCCGCGGACCCTGAGTTCGCGGCAGACACATTGCAGCCCTTGAAAATGCAGGGCGTCGATAGCTTCGGCGACTTCGCGATCGTGCTCAGGCTCAAGCTCATGACCAAACCCAACGCGCAGTTTGCCATCAAGCGGCGCGCCTTCATGATGATCAAGAAGGTGTTCGATGAAAATGGCATCAAGATCGCTGTGCCGACAGTCCATGTGGAAGGAAGTGGTGAATCTGCGGCTGCTGCCGCTCATCAGATTCAGCAATCGGCAAAAGCGGCAAAGGTTGCCGAAGCGGCGGGCCAACCCATGTCCTGAGGAATCCCTCAAGACCTTGCGTAGCCGCCGCACGCTCGTCGGTCCAAGGGAGGGCATGACAAAAGATGAGCTGGAACAAGCTGTATTCACTCAAGAGCTACGTGCGCGCCTCTTTGTGGATTATCCCATTTTTTGCGCTCATTGCGCAGCAGGCATTTTTTCGTGCTGTTCTTAGCTCCGAGGAATGGATACGGTGGATCCCGGCTTAGCCCTTGGGAATCGATGGCACGGTTGCTGCAATGCAGGCGATCATAAGCCTGGCGCTTTCGTTTCTCGTTTTCACATTCGGCTCACTGCTTGTGGCGATACAGATCGCCAGTGGGCAGCTAACGCCGCGGATCATCGCGACCACGCTGCTGCGAGACAATGTTATCCGGTTTACCGTCGGCTTGTTTATTTTCACGCTGCTGTTCGCCATAGGCGCGATAAGTCGCGTGAACTCATCGGCCCCAGCCGCCATAGTGTGGATCTCGGCCGCCCTCGGCGTCCTCTCGCTGGCGGCATTTCTCTACTTGATTGATCATTCAGCTCGATTGCTGCGTCCAGTCAGCATCATTCACAGTGTCGCCGAGCAAGGCTTCACCGTCATCAAAAGCGTTTATCCTGAACGCTGGAGGGAGAGTGTGGGGCCACTGCAGGTGCGAGATGTTCCCGGAAAGGCGGATGAGGTCGTCTTACACGCCGGCTCATCAGACATCATTCTTGCGGTGGACGTAAAATCCCTGCTGAGCCAGGCCTCGCGGACAGACGGTGTCGTCGAGCTTGCCGCACGCGTCGGCGACTTCGTAGCCTGTGGCCAGCCGTTGTTCCGGCTATATGGCGGCGCCAGGACAATCTCCCCCAGCGAACTTAGCAGCAGCGTTGCGTTTGGGCGTGAGCGAACCATCGAGCAGGACCCGACTTTCGCTTTCTGGGTCATTGTCGATATTGCCACGAAGGCGCTCTCCAAAGCGATCAACGACGCTACGACAGCCGTGATGGCAATCGACCAACTGCATCGCCTACTGACCACGGTTGGTGGACGCGATCTGCGCAATGAGTATCTGCGTGACGGAGCCGGACGCCTGCGGGTGATATTTCCGACACCGGACTGGGAAGACTTCGTCCAGCTCACGTGTCGCGAGATCAGGATCTATGGAGCAGACAACCTTCAGATCGCGAGGAGGCTTCATGCCATGATCGACATCCTTGAAAACGTACTGCCCGAGAGCCGGAGACAGGCGTTGCGGGCTGAGCGCGATCTGCTCGATCGAATGATCGACAAGGCCTACCTCCTGCCTGAGGACGCCGCTTTGGCGCGCATCGCCGATATGCAGGGTTTGGGAGGATCGGTGAACGAGTAACTGCAGTGAAGCATCAGGCAGATCAGCGAGAAATGTTCACCATTCAATCATGTTGAAGCTATGGAGGATGATTTGAAGTCCGAGCGCTGCTTGGGTGACACCGAGCACCACTGCCAAAACCTGAAGCGAGGTCCCGACCCATTTTAGTAGGGCATCGGCGAAGAGCATCGCAAGCCAATCGAGCGCAAGGATCAACAATACGATAGCAGCCACGGTCAGGCCTTCAGCTTGGCGATTGCCTGCAAGCGTTGAAAAGACGATGACCGCGGCGATCCCGTAAGGTGTGACGATCGTTGGAAAAGCTAGAGGCGAGAAGGCCAGTTTCATGTCCGGCGCGCGGTCTGGTGCAAGAGCGTGATCCGTTGGACTTGCTGATTGCTGTAGAATGGTTCGCAGCGCCACCAGGAAAAGAATGACACCACCGGTCATGGCTAGAACCGGCAACGAAATCTCAAAGTTCTCAAGCATGGTGCGCCCAAGAAGGCCGGCAACCGCCAGTGCGCCGGCGGAGAAGAATATTGCTCTTTGGGTGGCTCTGCGTCGAAATGCGGGCTCCCATGTCTTGGTTATCGTCACAAACGGTACCAGGATCTTGATCGGGCCAAGCATAAGAAAAAGCATCAAGAAAACTTTTCGCGCACCAAATTCGACCTCCGGCAACGCTACGTTATATGTCGCTTGCGCAAAAGAATGAGCTGGAAAGCAAGCAAGAATTACCAACAGTGCGGTGAAAAACTTGGAACAGTGCAAATAGCGCCGTCGCAATGTCTCAGCCACGCGAGTATCCTGTCTGCTTGATGCTGCAAGAATGGCTATGTATTCGTGCAGGCACATCATTTTTGGCCATTCCACAGTCAAGGGCATCGCCATTCTCCCGGAAGCGGACCCGATAGATCCGCAGCTTTCACCGATGGATCAGACGGCGCTGGAGCCGGCGGCACGAAGGCTGAACCGGTTCGTCTTACCGCTCGCGGCCTGGATCTTTGTACCTCCGTCAGAAAGGTTGCAGCAAATCGTCGCAATACGCATTGATTTCCAACAAACTTGCCGCCCGGCGGTCCTGCGATGATCCCCGACGACAGGCTCTGTCCATTCAAAGTCTGCCCCAGGTGGCGTGCGCTACGGCGATGACAAGCAACCGTGCCTCGGGAATGCCGCGGTTGGTTGACCCCGGCGAACACCGAAAGTTGTTGTATCCGAGACAGCTACTTGCACTTGACATCATGCTTATCGACCGCTGTCGGAAGAGCCATTGCACATCCTGACTGAGTATTGACGCAGCGCAAGGACGCCGTCTCATTCTGGAGGTAACTTGAGATTTATTGATACGATTGCGGTGAGCCCAACACGCGAAGCAAATCTGCGTCTTGCGCCGCAAACATCCAACAATTGATGGAGGATCCCATGGACACGGCGAAATGCGCATATGCAGCAATTACGGCGGTGCTCTTATCAACCAGTCCGACCCTGTCCCTCGCTCAACAGCCTCCGGCCGAGAACCGAGATGAACAACCCGCCTACGAAATGATGCCCGGGGCGATGATGGGCGGAGGGTGGAACCGCTTCAGGGGCTACATGCGGCCGGGCATGATGCACGGTCCTATGATGAAAATCATGTTTGCCGTTGCCGACGTCAATGGCGACGGCGCGCTGTCCTTCGACGAAATCACCGCGATCCATAAGCGGATCTTCGACGCTGTCGATGTGAACAAAGACGGAAAGGTAACATCCGAGGAAATACAGGGCTTCATGCGCGATCAATAAAGTCAGACGATGTCCATTCGAATGCCGCCGGGCATGCATTGTCATGCCAAAGTAGCAGCCGTGGGCGAAAATCCGCACAACCTGGCGTTTGGACACGCTAACGTGATCCGCTATCGTCTCGAACTTTACTCCATGCACCAGAGCGCGGCCAGGATATGGCAGTCCGCTGTGAACTGCACTCGCGATGGGGGGGCGGGCTCTGATGGCCCGCCCTCTCTCCGCAATTCGGGTTGAAGTTTGCATAGCGATGTAGGTTCGCATAGCGACTGCGCTCCGGCCGCAAGCCATTTTGCCTACCCGCTGAGACCCACAATTTCGAAGGCGCCGCCGACTAACAGGCTGCTGCGCACTAGCCTTGTCGCAAATCTTTGCGAATGAGGACGAGGGTCGGATCATCCTCATAGGGAATTGCCACGAAACCTTGTTCCTGTTCGAGTTCGATCGCCTCATGGTTTGCTCGACTTTCGAGCGATTCTAGGGACTTGGCGCCCGACGCTTCCGCAAATCGAGCGACATGGCGCAGCAACTCCCAAGCGACGCCCATATGTTTGTGTTCAGCACGAACGGAGATCGCAACTTCTGCCCTTTCCGTCGAAGCGTCGCGGGCTACCATGGCGGTGGCGATGATCTTCTCACTATCATCACCGAATGCGAGGAAATTTTCGGTCAGGCGGTGATCGACATTTGTCATCGAAAGGAGACGCTCGCGGCTGACCTCCCTGACCCCACCGAGAAAGCGGAAGCGCAAATCTTGCGGCGTTAGATGGGTGAAAAACTCGGCCAAACGTACGTCGTCTTCAGGACGAACAGGACGGACATGGAGGACAAGACCGCTCCGCGTGATGAGATTGCAGCTCCAAACGTCTGTTGCAGTCGAGTTCTTGGTCTGCTGTTCTGTCGTAACGACTGCCTGCAGACTTTGAGCAAAATCCGTCTCGATTATCACCTTAAGCGCTTTCGTGCGCGCGGCATTCCCGAAGGTCTCATATGCCTCGCTAATCTGTCTGAGATTGAAGCGATGTGTAATGAGGTCCTTGGGATCGATTTTTCCAGATTGTACGGTTCTTAAAAGCAATGAAGTTGTTGCCGCATCGACTAGTCGCGTCGTGATCTTGACGTTTCTCGACCAGAGCGTCTCCAGATGCAAATCGGCCTTGGCGCCGTGGACGCCTATATTCGCGATTACGCCCCCGGGTGCGACGATGTCCTGGCAGAGTTGGAATGTGGCGGGGATCCCAACCGCCTCGATCGCAGTATCGACACCCTTTCCCTGTGTCAGCCTCATCACTTCTCGCGAGGCAACGTCACCACTCGCCTGTATTGTCTGTGTCGCACCGAAACGGCGTGCAACTGTGAGGCGGTTCTCGTCAACGTCGATCATAATGAGTTCGGCTGGTGAGTAGAGTTGCGCCGTTATCAACGCCGCCAATCCGATCGGCCCGCAACCGACTATGGCAACCGTCGCACCCGGCTCCACCTTGCCGTTGAGCACGCCGCATTCGAAGCCGGTTGGAAGAACATCGCTGAGCATAACGAGCGCCTCTTCGTCAGCACCTCTTGGAATCGGGTAAAGGCTGGTGTCGGCATGCGGAATGCGGACGTACTCGGCTTGGGTACCGTCGATGGTGTTCCCGAGAATCCATCCGCCAGAGGTACAGTGGGAGTACATTCCGCGGCGGCAGTAGTCGCATTTGCCGCAAGACGATATGCAGGAGATCAGGACGTGGTCGCCCTTCTTGAACTGGCTCACCGCGCCCCCTGTTTCTTCCACGATACCCACACCCTCATGACCGAGAATACGGCCGGCTGCGCAACTCGGCACGTGTCCTTTGAGAATATGCAGATCCGTCCCGCATATCGTCGTCCTCGTGATTTTCACAATGGCGTCGGTTCCAGCAACGATCGTCGGTATCGGCCGCTCCATGAGCGACTTGCGTCCCGGTCCTTCATAGACGAGCGCCTTCATCAATTTCTCCTTCGCAAGCTGGGGTCGAAAACATCTACAATTGTGCGCGCGCCGCCGGAAACCTGCTTTGACGCCAGTCAAAGTTCAAACGAACGGCGCACATGGCGCGGGAATTGGAACCGACATTTCCTTTAGCCGGGCAGTGGACCGCGGCCTTGCAAGTTATGGACGCTCCCTCGAGTACTAAGGTGGCATTAGCGCGCAACAAGGCGTCGCCAGCGATCCGGCCAGCGTGATTTTGATCGGCGTCAAAGTCGTGATTGCCCCTGTGTGAGATCGTTGAAGGCGGAGAGCCGGGCTTTCGCGATACGATCGTGCCGGCATGGAGGGTAACAATGAAAAACACCTCTGCGAAATTCATCCTCGCAAGTGTGCTGAGCCTTGGTCCAGCACTCCCGGCGATAGCGCAGGAACATGGAGACACCGGTACGTTGGATGTGGCCAAAGCCGAAAAGGCTTTCGCCAGAAAACCCCTCTATTCGCCGTATGCGGGTCGCAGTTTTCCGACCCGCCCCCTGTTCGGCGACACGCATCTTCACACCGGAGCCTCGTTCGACGCCGGAGCCTTTGGCGCGCGGTTGACCCCTCGCGATGCCTATCGTTTTGCCCGCGGCGAGGAGATCATGGCGTCGAGTGGTCAGCCGGCGAAGCTGTCACGTCCACTGGACTTCCTTGTGGTCGCCGATCATTCTGACAATATGGGCATGTTCCCAGACCTCTTTGCCGGCAAGCCGGACGTCATCGCCGACCCTCAGGCCAAGAGCTGGTACGAGATGATCACGTCCGGCCAGGGCGCAAAAGCCGCGCTGGAGATCATCTTCAGCTTCGGCAAGGGGACCTTGCCGCCGTCGATGATCTATGGACCCGACACGCGCCCTTACAAGAATGCCTGGCAGGATACGATCAAGGCGGCCGAAGAATACAACGAGCCCGGCCACTTTACCGCTTTCATCGGCTACGAATGGACCTCGAACACGGCCGGCAACAACCTGCACCGCAACGTCATCTTCCGCGACAACGCCGACAAGGCGAGCCAGGTCGTACCCTATACGACGCTAAAACCACTCGGTAGCGACAACCCGCGCGACCTGTGGAAGTGGATGCAGGCTTACGAGGACAAGACCGGCGGCAATGTGCTGGCGATCGCACACAACGGTAACTTGTCCAACGGGCGCATGTTCCGAATGATCGAATCCTTCACGGGCAAACCGGTGGACAAGGACTACGTCGAGCAACGCTCCCGCTGGGAGCGCCTCTATGAGACGACCCAAACCAAAGGCACCGGCGAGGCGCACCCGGCGCTTTCGCCCAATGATGAGTTCGCCAGCTTCGAGATCTGGGACTTCGGCAATCTCGATGCCAGCGAGCGCAAGACACCCGAGATGCTCGAATTCGAATATGCGCGCTCCGCCCTCAAGAATGGCCTGAAGCTGGAAGCTCAGCTTGGCACCAACCCATACAAGTTCGGACTGGTGGGCAGCTCGGACTCCCATACAGGTCTGGCGGCTATGGAAGAAGACAACTTCTTCGGCAAGACGACCCCGCAGGAACCTAGCCCTGAACGGCTGACAGCGACCTTCGTTAAGGACGCCAAGACCAACATCACAGTGATGGACTGGGAAGTCGGGGCATCCGGTTACGCGGCCGTATGGGCACAAGAGAATACCCGCGAATCTATTTGGGACGCCATGCAACGCAAGGAGACTTATGCGACGACTGGGCCGCGTATGCTCGTGCGCTTCTTCGCCGGCTGGGACTTCGATCCGGCCGATGCCGAAGGCCGCAATCCCGGGGCTATCGGCTATGCCAAGGGCGTGCCGATGGGTGGCGACCTGACGAAGGCGCCCGAGGGCAAGGCACCCACATTCCTCGTCGCCGCGCTTCGGGACCCGATCGGCGCCAATCTCGACCGCTACCAGATCGTCAAAGGCTGGCTCGACGGCAATGGCGAGACACATGAACAGGTCTATGACGTCGCCTGGAGTGCGGGCCGCAAGCCGGGCGCGGACGGCAAGGTCCCACCGGTCGGTGATACGGTCGACGTCGCAAACGCCACATGGACCAATACGATCGGCGCGCCCGAACTGATCGCGGTCTGGAAGGATCCCAAGTTCGACCCGAACCAGAAGGCGTTCTACTATGGCCGCGTCCTTGAGATCCCGACCCCCCGCTGGACGGCCTATGATGGCAAGCGTTTCGGAACGAAGGCGCTCGAAGGCACGCGCATGACTGTGACAGAGCGCGCCTACACCTCGCCGATCTGGTACACGCCGTGAGCCGGAAAATGGACCACGACCCGTGGGCGGGTGCACGAGGTTCGTGCACCCATCGCCATGCGTCAAGCGAACGGAGAACGGCATGCTGAAGCGCATCCGCCGAGAGCCCCTGTTCCATTTCCTGGTGGTGGCGCTTTTGATTTTCGCGGCCCACGACCTTTTGCGCCGCGGTGCGGATGCGCCGGACAAAATAGTCGTAAGTGTCGCGAAGATCGAGCAGATGGCGACGGTTTTTGCCAAGACCTGGCAGCGTCCGCCCAATAAAGACGAGCTGAAAGGCATGATCGACGATTATGTGAAGGAGGAGATCCTGGTGCGCCAGGCGCTACAGCTAGGTCTCGACCGAGGCGACACGGTCGTGCGCCGCCGTCTGCGCCAGAAGATGGAATTCCTCAGCGCCGCCGACTCCGCCCCGCTGACAGCCACAGATCCGGAGTTGGAAGCCTATCTCGCGGCCAATCCCTCAGCCTTTACCACCTCTGCGACGCTGGCATTTGAACAGGTCTTCCTCAATCCGTCCCGCCATGGCGATACGATCGCCAAAGACGCCGAGGCCCTCCTTGCGGAACTCCGCACCAACGACACGGCCGATCCGGCCCTCCTTGGCGATACCTCGCTGCTGCCTGCCACTGTCGAACTCACAAACAGGGCGGCGATCGACCAGATGTTTGGTGGCGCGCTTGCCGATGGGCTCGAAACGGTACCCATCGGCAAGTGGACGGGGCCGATCGCCAGCAGCTTCGGTCTCCATCTGGTCAGGGTCACGGAGCGCACGCCGGGTCAGGTGCAGCAACTCGCGGGCATCCGCGACGAAGTCACACGGGAATGGGAAAACGCGAGACGCACCGAACTCGAGCGGCAACGCTTCGGCGCGTTGCTGGCGCACTATGAGATCAGCATCGAAGCCCCCACGGCTGCGGGAGAGAGCCGTTGAGAAAGTCTGGCGCCCTTCTCGCTTTTCCTCTCCTGTTGCTCTTTGGCGCCCCAGCCCTGGCTCATGAGGTTCGCCCTGCTTTTCTCGACATCCGCGAAACCGCGCCCGATGCCTTTGCGGTGCTCTGGAAGGTACCGGCGCAGGGCCGGATGCGGCTGGCGCTTGACGCGCGCCTGCCGAGGCAATGCATCGAAAGGGCCAGGCCGGTCCGGTCATTCGAAGGCAGCGCCTATCTGGAGCGCTGGACCGTCGACTGCGCGGGAGGATTGCGCAACAGTCAGATCGCCATCGACGGGCTCAAGACGACGTTGACCGAGGCGCTGGTGCGCATTGGCTATCAGAACGGTGGCTCCGAGGTCGGGCGCCTGATGCCAGATGCGCCCTCTTTCACGGTGGCCGGCGCGCAGACCAGCCTCGAAGTCGCCCGGACCTATTTCCTGCTCGGCGTTGAACACATCATGCTCGGCTTCGATCATCTGATCTTCGTCCTTGCGCTGATGCTGCTGATCCGTGATCGCTTTATGCTGTTCAAGACGATCACGGCCTTCACCGTCGCCCACAGCATCACACTCGCCGGCGCATCGCTCGGTTATTTCAGCCTTCCCCAGAAGCCGGTCGAAGCGACCGTCGCCCTCAGCATCGCCTTCGTCGCAAGCGAACTGCTGAAGGCAAGACCGAACGAGGTGCGTCTCTCCGAAGCCTATCCCTGGGTGGTTGCCTTCGCCTTCGGCCTGCTGCACGGCTTCGGCTTCTCCGGCGCGCTGAAGGAGATCGGCTTGCCGCAATCGGATGTGCCGATCAGCCTTTTGACTTTCAACCTGGGCGTCGAGGCCGGACAGATCATCTTCGTCGTCACGGCGCTGGCGATTGCCTGGGTTGCCCGCGCGTTGCTCGTTCTCAATACGAGCTTGGCGCGCCAGGCAATAGCCTACGGCATCGGCACCAGCGCGATGCTCTGGTTCATTCCCCGGGTCGCCACTATGGCGATTTGATTGTCGGAATGTTGGGTCGAAGGCATGGCACGCGGCAGGAAAGCGCCCCCTTTTGAACGAGGTTCAATTCACGTTTGGCGGATAAATCGGAGAGGAAAGAATGAGCGAGTTTCAGAACAAGGCTGTTCGGCTGACGGTGGCATGCAGTGGTGCCACATCGGTGACCAACCTTGGCGAATGTCAAAAGAGGTTCCTGGCCGCCGCACTGGAACTCAACCGGGCACTTGATCAGGAAGCTGATCATGATGTTGACGTGTCGTCGGTGGGACCAGGGGCCACGAGGCGGATCGACCTCATTATTGGTGATCTGATGAAAGAATTGGCGGTCGTCGGTCACCTGTTCGACATTGATATCATGCAAGCTGGACATAATACCCTCGATCGGCGGATGGGCGAGATCAAGAGTGCACTTATCAGGCCGTGATCATTCGGAAGTGGTGGGCGGCCAACCCTGTGACCTTTACGGAGTGTCTTCACGGAGTGTCTTCGATCGAAGGGCGCGAGCTGCGGGCGGCCACCGAAACAGGCTTCCAGCGTTCGATCACGCCTGAGAGGCGCTCGGTTCAGCTACCCATTCCACGATCATTCGATACTGAACCTTGGCTTGCGAATAGGTTCGATAGAACTCGAGCAAATCCCCTGTCGGATCGGACAGGCGTTGGAACCCGGAAACGAAAGCCATCACTGTGCCGATCGTCGTCTGTCCCGTGATCACCAAATAACCGCCGGCGAGAAGCACCATCAGGGAGCCGAGCGAATTTGCGATGTTGAGAACGGTCTTCAGTCCGAATTTCAAGAGGTAGAGTTGCATCCGGTTTTGAAAGATCGTCCGAATGGTCCTATGCGTAGCATGGAGCACTGCTGCCCTCCTCGACGAGCGGTCCACAGCCTGATCACCAAGCCTTCGTACCAAGCCGATTTGTCGCTCGACCCGCTTGTTAAGGCTCTGCTGCAGGTATTTGGCGAGCAGAAACTGAGGAATCACGGCTGCGACGCTGAACAGAGCAATCACCGGCTCCATATATGCCATATAGGCCAGGACCGAGAGCATCATGCTAATGTTTACAACGAACTCGGAGATACTGGTTCCGACAAACCCGCCGACAGTGTCAACTTCATTGCCCAGGACATTCGCAGTCTGCCCGCTTGCTTCAGTCGGCTGTCTCGCTCGTTTGCAAGCAATTGGTGCCAGTTGGTCGCGCGCGGTTTTGATCGCGCTTTCGGCAATCCAACTCTGGTAGATAAATAGTACATACTTCAGGCAGGAATAGGCGCCCAAAACCGCGAGGTAGACCAGACCTAGTTCAGCAAGGTGCCTGAAATCCTTTGTGGCGACGGCATCGTCTACAATCCGGCGCTGCAACTCGATCGGTATGAAGTTGAAGAGCGTCACGCCGATGGCGACCGCGCCGACATAAAATTGGTGTAGGCCGGTAACACTCCAGATGAATTTCCCAAAGGTCTCGTTCAGTTGCACGGGCACAGCGGGGGCCAGCGGCCGTATACGGCGCGCCATGGTCTTCGAAAAGCTCCACCGCGAACGCGTCATGGATGGATTTTCTGTTGCTGTTGCCATGTCAGACCCCGATCACGTCGAACTTGCACACTGCTGTTGCCTTGCCGCCTCTTGTCGGCTGATATCGCGCAGGCGCGAGCAACCTCAGTAGACGGTCTTCCTCTCGGCAAAGTGCAGTCTCACAACCGCCTCGGACAGATACTTCATCCGTCTGGTCGTGGCCTACCCGCCTGACTTCGTCGGGCAAAAGGAATGCGCCTGCAACGATGCGATCCTCGGCGACAGAGACTGCAATTGTTCCCTCTGTCCTCATCCAGATCCCGCGCGAGAGATGGTTGTCGTCAATCAGAAGGCGGACGAACTCCCGCCCGTTGATCCGGCCCGTGATGCCGGAGTCAGAAATTTCTGGCAGTTCGGGCGGCGAGAGGAGGGCGAGCCTACGCTCGCGGGCAGCGGCGCCTTCTCGCCACCGCAGGACATTTGTGTGATGAGCGCTCAAGAGCCGGGTTCCCTAGATCGTCAACGTGGTCAGTCTCGCAGACACCTTAGCGCGGCAAGCCAACCGTTCTTCTTCGCAAACCTCAACGCACGATAAGGACCGAACATTGCGCATCCTGAGCCACCTTCTTCGACACACTCCCGAGAAGTATGCCCTTCAGTCGCCCAAGGCCCCGGCTGCCAACGACGATCAAGCTTGCGCTGATCTCCGCTGCAGTCTCAAGAATCGTCTCGGCGCAGTCGCCCACTTCCAGTCGCACGGAGACGTTCTCGACGCCGAGCCCACGTGCCACATTTCGAGCTTCGTCCGCAATTGTCTTGCCGAGCATCATGGCACTCTCATCGATTCCATCGCCGGGCGTACGTGAAAGTTCCCCTGCCGGCCTCGACATGCCAGGGATCATGTTGCCGACTGGGAGAACGTGTCCGAATCCGGGAAGGCTCTGTGTTGCGCTTGCAAAATTTGGTGGGGCAACGTGGAGAACGGTCAGGGGAGCGTCGATCGCCTTGGCAAACTTTGCGGCCATCGCCACGGCGTCGCGCGCTTCATCGGATCCATCGCTTGCAACCAGGATATGGTTATCCATGGAAAACTCCTCTCAGGACAGCCTCATACATTTCCAAACCGCAAGCATTGATCATCGTCAAAGACATGATCGAAGTTAGCTGAGCACAAATGCGATGGTTTGATCTCAGCACGTATGCCGCCTTGGAGAGTGCAAATCGAACCGCTTTTCCTTCGTTTCGGGCTCGCACTTGCAATTGGCCTTCTCGGCGGGTTGGAGGCGGGGGTGGTGCGAGAGGGAGAGGCCGGAAGTCAGCCGGACAGCCGGCATACGAACCTTCGGAATTTCCGGACTTGGCGGTATCGTTGCGTACGTGTCGGAGGTTGAAAACAGTCCGTTCCTGTTTGCGGCTGGTCTTCGGCCACCGACCCTGCCCGTGGTTCGGGCAGGGCGTTTGGACCACACTTGGCCAACCGGCTGCGGGCCTCCCCGCTCGTGAGCCCCGTAGAGCCATTGTCTTCCTTTTGACGCCGGGTGAGGCTGAGTGGGATAGTGTCGGCTATCATGAGCCCTCGGAGGAACGCTGACCAAAAGTGCCTACTTGTCGGACACCGTCAGATAGTCGGTTACCCCACTCACCCCTTTTGCGGACCAGGCAGCCTGCTCGGCGGTGATACGCTCTCGGGCGCTTTGGACTTTCCCGCGCAGGGTCACGTGGTTGCCCGAGACTTCAACCTCGATGTCCTCTGCCTCGATTTCGGCATTCCGTCGCAAGGCCTGCTTGATGCCGTGACGAATATCGACGACATCCATCCTTGGCCGGATCCTCAACTGGTTATCGATCCCCGTTACACCGGAGAGCTGGCGAACGGAATGTTCGGCCGCCGAACGTTGAAAATAGAAGTCGACAGCGCCGGCGAGTGTGACGAACCCGTTTTCAACCTTCACCTGAATATCGCTCAGATCGGAAATAGCCGCACCCCAGTCGAGGATCTTCAGAACACGGCTTGCGATCTCGTCATCGGCAGTTTTCTTGTGCTCGGGCAACCGCACCGCGATTTCCTCCGCGATCGCCCGAACACCCCTTATCCGTCGAGCAACCTGTTCGGCGGCGTGTTTTTCGGCGAAGCTGTGGACGTGACCAGTCAGGGTCACTATTCCATTCTCAACGGTGACGCCGATGTTTGCGGCGTCGAGGCTGGGCTCATAATCGAGTTCGTCGAGAATATCCTGTCGTAAACTGTTATCGTTCATGACGGCCTCCGAAGGTTTCTTCATCCAGTCTGCAACGAAGTATGCGCCTCCGCCGGATACGGGTCTTTGAGGGGCGTCAAAGCGGGATGAAGTTTATGGATCTAATCTTGAGACATTCGCCCAAGGAGGTGGATCATGATCATCAAGGAAATGTCCCGTCACGATTGCAGCAGCCTTGTTCAGGAGAGCCGCGTGGGGCGCCTTGCCTGTTGCGAGAACAACAAGCCCTATGTCGTACCGATCACCTATGCTTACGCCGGAAATTGCCTTTATGCATTTTCCATGCCTGGTCGGAAGATCGATTGGATGCGTAAAAATCCCAATGTTTGCCTGCAGATAGACGCAGTTTCAGGAAACGAGTGGAAAAGCGTCGTGATATACGGGCGCTATCAGGAACTTGCCCCGACAGGTCAGTGGCACCGCGAGTACCTGCACGCCTGGTCGCTTCTCGAAAAGAGAGCAAATTGGTGGGAACCGGGCGGCCTGAAGCCCGCTCCGCAGGAAATATCCGGTCATTATCCGCACCTGTTCTTCAGTATTGATGTCCTTGAAATGACCGGGCGGGCGTGCTGTGAGAGTGAGACTTGAAGCTTGAAAACTGAAAGGTGTGCCGCTCCCAGGCGGCGCACCTGTTGTTTCTTGTGTTCGATGGTTCAATGGACCATCAACACCGGCACTGCGGGTGCCTCGATCATGGCTTTCGTCACACCACCGAACATGCGTTCGCGAACCCGCGAATGGCCATAGGCACCCATAACGATCAGGTCGACCGAGGTGTCGAGCGCATGCTGCATCAACACCTCATGGATCTGACGGCCTGAGCTCGGGAGCCTGTCAACGGTGACCCTAATGCCGTGTCTGGCGAGGTAAGTCGCAACATCGGCTCCCGGTTCCTCTCCGTTTCTTGCCGGCGCCGCCGTGGGATCGACCAGTACCACGTTGACGCTGTCAGCGGCCTTCATCATCTCAAGCGCTTCGCGTGCGGCTCTGGCGGCTTCGATGGTGGAGTTCCATGCAAGCAGGATCTTTTTCGGTGCTAACGTCACCGACTGGCGGTTGCCCGACAGAAGGACTGGGTGGGCCGAACGAAAAAGCGCACCTTCAATTGCGTGCGAACGAAGCCGGGAGCTCGCTTCGAGGCTTGATCCAATCAGTGTCATGTCGGCGTAACGTGCGCGCTCGCCGATGTCATCCTCGACCCACGCTTCCTCCGGGTAGCAGCCCTCGACTTCAAACGAGATACCAAGGCCTTCCAGCGTTGCGCGGGAATTCGTAACGGCATCGCCGAGTTTCTCGGCATCCTGTGCGCGCACGTCAAGCCACGCAACCGACATCGCGGCATAGTCGCCAAGTGGCACGGGGGCAGCAAGTCTGACCAGAAGAACAGACAGATGTGCGCTTCCGGCCATGCAAAGGTCTGCCGCGGTTCTCAGATCGAGATCATAATTATCGGCATCGACCACCAATAGTACGGTTTTGTATGTCATAGCTCCAATCTCCCGAATTCACGTTTGAGCTACCAGCCAATCTACGCACCTCTTGGCAAACGGCATTGACGGCAATCAAAGAGTGTTCGGGATGCTCAGCTGGAAGGCCCGAATGGGAGAGCGGACATCGAAGATGTTGTCGTAGGAAAAGCTTAACCGGCACAATTTCGCCGCTTTGTGGCTTGCAGGGTTGTACCCGCACCGATCCGCTTGACGTACCGCAATGTTGTCCGTTGAAGTGACGGTATCAATCGAGCAGTTCTCGCAGACGTTTTGAGAGTTTTCTCGCCGTGTAGGGTTTGAGCAGCCAAGAGGCGCCTTCCGGTAGCCTCTCTTTGGCAAGGCTCGGAGCGGCGTCACCCGATGTCACGAGTATCTTCATCTCAGGGCGGAATCTTCGAACGTGGTGTGCAAGCTCGTTGCCTGTCATCCCGCCGGGCATCACCATGTCCGTAAACACAAGAGAAATCTCCGGGTGGTCGGCGAGACGCTGAAGCGCTTCAGCCCCGGACCCGGCCTCCACAACGCCATAGCCCGCGTCCAAAAGCCGCGCGACCACAATACGGCGTACACGGGCGTCGTCCTCGACAACGAGAATAGTCTCGTGTCCTTGCGCGACCCGCTCCGGCGGTGGATCCTTTGCCACGCCTATGGAGGCCGATCCAGAGGCTGGCAACGAAGACCTTGCTCTCATCCTTGCGCTTTTGTGCCAGTTCGCCGGACCATGACCCGTGTCGTTGAACTTTTGCGTGGATGTCCTCGATGGGCTCGGGGAATGAGGTTTCAAGCAGGTGGTGAACTACCTCACCTTGCGCGTCAGCCTCGCGCCAACCGTAAAGTCGCTCGCAGCCCTTGCTCCAGTGACCGACGTGCCCGCCGGTCCCATGGACGATCAGATTCGCGTCCTCAAGAAGACCAACGATTTTCCCGACCACAGTTTGCGCTATCATCAACCGCCACGTTCTCAGGCGAGATCAGTTCGCCTAACTCTATTCGACATCGCATCTGGGCGAAGATCGCAACCGTCGCCATCCGCGATGGATTGAAGCATATGTCTTTTCAAGACGATGATCGAGCGCCGGTCGGGCGCAGCGATGATGCCCATGCCTGCAAATTTCGTTATGGTTCGAGATACCGTTTCGATTGTCATGTTCAAGTAGTCCGCAATATCGAGCCGCGTCATCGGTAGATCGACGAGATCCGTGGCTGCGCCGTCCCGGTTTTTCGCCATAAGAAGCAGGAAGTTGGCAACCTTCTCGTCGGCGCTACGTCGCGACAGCAGCACCGCCTGGTCCTGGGCCGCTGTCATTTCATCGCATAGCTTGGAAAACAGCTGGTTTCGAAGGTGCGGCTGACGAGCCACTTCGTCTTCAAAGCGACGGCGGGGATATCGCCGCAATCTCACCTCGGTTATCGCTTCGACAGTATAGAGATAGCGGTCCTTGAGAGAAACGCCGAGGAGATCACCGGGATGCAGGAAGCCGACAATGACCCGGCGACCATCGGTTAGCAGCCGCAATGCGCGCAGCATGCCGTCTTCGACCTGAAAAACATAACCGGCATCGTCCCCTTCCCAAAACACCGCCTGACCCGGCGCAGCTTCGACGATCGGCTGGAAGCTGAAGACCGACGATAGATCCGGGACAGCAGGAGAGCACTCCAACGCTCCAAGACCGCCATTGATAGCAACTGATTGAAGGGTCATTCGCGCATCCTCCATCTGGCGCTGAGTAGAGGATTTCAACATCCGAGCGTGAACCGGCATCGACGCATCTGCCACAAATAGTGCTATAGTGTAACGGAATGTAACAGCATGTCGGTGGACCAACTTCGGGGAAAGGTATGGCAAACGCTAGAAGCGAGCCGGAACTCGTTCTGGTTGTGGACGACGATCCACGCATAAGGCAGATGTTGTCACGCTACTTCGAAGGGGAAGGCTATCGGGTTAGCCTTGCCGGTGATGGCCGCGAAATGCGAGACAGGCTCGATAAGGCCCATGTGGACATCGTTTTGCTCGATCTGGGGCTCCCTGGAGAGGATGGGCTGTCGCTCGCCCGTGAGCTTCGCGCCCATTCCGATATTCCCATCATCATGCTGACCGGCCGGGACGACGTGGTTGATCGTGTGGTTGGCCTGGAAATCGGGGCCGACGACTATGTCACGAAGCCATTCCACCTTCGTGAGGTTCTGGCACGCGTAAGAGGTGCACTTCGCCGTCATCGACCTAGAGTCGTGTCGATTCAGGAGAATGAAACAAGCGAAACCTTCTGTTTCGAAGGCTTGCGCCTCGACGTTTCCCGTCGTCGGTTGACATCTGAAGACGGTCGCGAGATCGCCTTGACAACGGCCGAGTTCGACATGCTGTGCACTCTCGTGAGACATGCCGGCCGCGTCCTCAATAGGGATATGTTGATGGATTTGACGCGCGGCAGATCGCTGGAGGCCTTCGACCGCGTAATCGACGCCCAGATAGCGCGGTTACGCAGGAAGATCGAGAGAGACCCCCGCCGTCCCGAGTTCATCAAGTCCGTCCGCGGAGTGGGCTATGTATTCAGTGCGCGCACCGTGAAACAGAACGCTTAGGGCTGTCGCCTATCGATGACGCTCACTGGAGATTTCAACGCAGCGGTATGATTATTCCGTCGACCTCTCCGTCCGCACCCGGCCACCTGTCCGGCGCAAGACTTGCGACATGAATGGCGCGGCAATGCCTGTTGAATGCCGCTAGTCTCAAATATTCGAGCAGGGCGTCGCAGACACCGCGCGGATCGCCGGCGCTGGCTACGACAAAGACGGGCACCGAGAGGTGGCGGCCCAGTCTTTCATGATGCCTCACGCGCAATATGGCGATCCCCCTGATGTAGCCGAGCGAATCCTCGACAACCGCAATCTCCTTGACAAAGGGGGAGGGGTGTCTGCGCATGAGCGCCGCTGCACAGACCTGCCGCCATGCACAAGGGTCGACGTCGTAGCCCACCGCGCCGATCAGGAAATAGGCCCGTTCGACCTGTGATGCTTTGATTGGGGCGACGGCATAGGCGCAAGCCATGATATCCTTCCCGATGAGTCAGTCGGAATTAAAGAGCCGGCCGGGTCCAGAGCTTTGTGCCGCACGACTGTAGGCTCTCCCCGATTATGGCGGCATGGCATTATGAAGTGAGTTTTCCCGTCGGCAGGCGAGCCGTCATTGACGAGCATCAATGCCGGTAGCGGATATCTGTCTTTTATTTATCTTAAGGAGCGCGCCCAAAAAGGAGAATGCGCCATGTCGATCGATCTTCGTGGTCGTAGCGTGCTTTCCCTTGACGACCTGACTGCCGATGAAATCCACTATCTGCTTCGGCTTGCCGGCACCCTCAAGGAAGAAAGGCGGAGTGGAACCGAGCTCAAGCAACTGAGCACCAGGAACGTCGTTCTGTTATGCGAACAGGATTCGATCCATACGCGCGCGGCCTTTGAAGTCGCTGCCTACGACCAAGGTGCCAACGTGACCTTGATCGGACCATCAGCCGGTCACACGCGCTATCGGGAATCGATCAAGGACACGGCCCGTTTTCTCGACCGGCTTTATGATGCAATCGGATATATTGGGCGTTCCCAATCCGTCGTCGAAGAGGTCGCCAAATGGGCGTGTGTGCCCGTCTTGAATGGAGGGACCGACACGTCACACCCCACCCAGACTTTGGCCGACCTCGTGACGATGCAGGAATGCAGTGAGAAGCCTCTCGATGGCATGATCGTGGCCTTCCTTGGGGATGGACGCAGCAACGTCGCTCGATCACTGGCCGTGGCTTCCTCAAAACTCGGCATCGACCTTCGCATCGTTTCACCGCCGAGTTTCTGGCCGGAGGCGTCCTTCATTGAAAATGTGACTTCGGCTGCAAGGGATAGCGGCGGCAGGATAGCGGTACTTGAGCACGTCGGCACCGGTATTCTCGGGGCAGACTTTATCTGCACGGCGCCGTGGTTTGGCGACACGGACGTGCGTTGGGCCGAACGGGTGAGACAGCTTGCGCCCTTTGCCGTCAGAGAGAATGTTATGGAGGCGACCGATAACCCACAAACGAAGCTGATGCACAGTCTTCCCGCCTGGCATTGCCGGGAAGACGAGGCGGGCGCCCGTATCGCCAAGCGTTTCGGCGTCGAATGCATGGAAGTGTGCGACGGTGTGTTTGAATCCAAATCCTCGATCGTCTTCGATCAGGCTGAAAATCGCATGCATGCAGCCAAGGCGCTTCTTGTGGCGACACTTGCCGACCGACGGGGCCCATCAGAGCCGCCGGCCTAATCTACAGACTTGCGACTGAACGGAAGACCTTTCATGGCACATGACCCCGCAATCAGAACAAGGCACATGTCGATGAATACTCAACCGCTCCTTCATTTTCACGGGGCCGCAGGCACCGTCACCGGTTCCTGCCACCTGCTTGAGTTCGGCGAAACGAAGGTTCTGATCGATTGCGGGCTGTTTCAAGGGTCGAAGACCGAAAAAGAACTCAACTATCGTCCGTTGCCCTTCGATGTCGACAGCATCGACGCTGTGATCCTGACGCATGCGCACATCGACCACTCCGGCCTCTTGCCGAAGCTCGCCAAACTTGGGTACGGCGGCCCGATTTTCGCAACGCCGGGCACGGCCGATCTGTGTTCCGTCATGCTGCCAGACTCCGCGCATATTCAGGAAAGTGAAGTCGATCAGCTCAACCGCCGAAACCTCAGACGCGGGCGGCAACCTGTGACGCCAATTTACGATGCCCATGATGCAGCAGCGGCGGTCACGCTCTTCAGGCAAGTTCTGCTTGGCAAATGGGAGACGGCGGCCGAGGGAATACGGTTTCGGTTCTGGAATGCGGGTCACCTGCTCGGTTCGGCGTCCGTCGAAGTCGAGCTCGACACGGCACCGACGCCTCTCCGATTGCTCTTTTCCGGAGACATCGGCCCACGTCACAAGCTTCTGCAATACGACGCGGCCGCGCCGACCGGCTGGGACTATATCGTTTGCGAGAGCACCTACGGCGACGTCGAGCGCGAAGATGCAACCGACGAAACCAGACGGCGCATTTTGCGTACGGTGGTCATGGAGGCGACCCATCCAAACGGCGCCTTGATCGTTCCATCCTTCGCGGTGGAACGAACTCAGGAGCTTCTCACAGATCTCGTTTATCTAATGGATACCGGCAAAATCGAGAGATGTCCGATCGTCATCGACTCGCCTCTGGCGACACGCGCGAGCGAAATTTTTCGACGGCATGCGCGGGAACTGGAGAACGGGGAGCTGCTTGCCAAGGCCCTTCAAGCGAAGAACGTGCGTTTCACCGAGACCCCGGAGCAATCGAAAGCAATCGATTTCATGAAAGGCTTTCACATCGTGATTGCCGCCAGCGGAATGTGTGAGGCCGGTCGCATAAGGCATCGCCTGAAGAACTGGCTTTGGCGAGACGAGGGGACCGTGCTCCTTGTCGGTTACCAGGCCGCCGGTACCTTGGGACGCATTCTTGAGGACGGGGCCTCGGTGGTGCGCATCCAAGGCGAGGACATACGCGTCCGTGCACGCATCAGGAAGCTGGATATTTATAGCGGGCATGCCGATGGCAGGGAGCTGGCAGAATGGGTGCAGGCGCGCGAGCCGATCGGCGCCGGGGTCTTTCTTGTGCATGGGGAGGATGCGGCTCTGGAGGGAATGAGACAGCGGCTTCAGACGTTCCTTCGACCGGACAAGGTGGTTCGTCCCCGTTTGGATGCCTCGTTCCGACTGGAAGCGAAGGGAGCCGTCGAGATAGTTGAAGGCGTCGCCCCGCCACGCATCGATCCACTTCGCGCG
This sequence comes from Ensifer sp. PDNC004, assembly GCF_016919405.1. NCBI lineage: Bacteria > Pseudomonadati > Pseudomonadota > Alphaproteobacteria > Hyphomicrobiales > Rhizobiaceae > Ensifer > Ensifer sp. PDNC004. The sequence continues at coordinate 610,112 of NZ_CP070354.1, read as the reverse complement.
GGGCGGATGGACTGGAACAACGATCTGCAATCGCTGGTACTCGACTTGCAAGCGGAATTGGCAAAAGCAGCCGACGACAAAGCCCGGGCCGTGGTCATTCGCCGCGTGCGGCGGGCACTAAACGAGGACGCTTGACCCCTTCCGCATGCCAGCGGCGAAGTGTGGAGCACGTACGTTGGACACGAGATCATCAACCGGCGGACGCCATACGATCCCGATCCGCATCGACCAACTTGCTCGGCTCTTCAATTCGCTCGATCCCACACCGTTTCATGAGCGCGATTTGGACGAGGACGCCGAGCGTTTCATTGTCGATTGGCGGAGGACGCCCCCCAATGATCAAGCAATTGCGATCGTCGTGCAGTTGCCGTCGGGAGAAGCTGACATGGCTTCGACGCGTATTGTCCAGGACGCGATGCGCTATAATTTTGAAAGCCGTGACAAGCAAGCCAGTCGCGAGTTGCGGCAGCTCTTAAGGGAGGGGCGGCGCGCCTTATTCATCGGCGTGCCGATCCTCGCGTTCAGCTTGATCGCAAGCCAGCTCGTGGCCAATCTGTCGGGTGAGGGCACGCTCTGTCGCCAGTGAAAGCCTGGTCATCTTCGGTTTGGGTGGCAAACTAGAGGGCGCTTGAGATTTTTCTCTACGACTGGTGGCCAATCAGGCGACGCGGCCGGCTCTATCGCCGTCTGGCTGCAGCTGACGTCAAGGTGATCGCCTACTGACATTCGATATTCCTTGACGCGCGTCAATGCGCGCGCGCGCACAGATGAGATCCTGACTTCTTTTCAGGAGTGCAGGATATGCAGAATCTACCATGTTTCCTGCTTGCCACCGCGATCTATGCGTTCGCCGCTTCGCCAGCCGCCCCGGCAAGTGGTGGCACAGGGTTCTCTGATGCCCTGTCTCGGGTCCGGCCCGCGGTCGTTGGCATTAGCAGTACCGCCAGCCGTATATTGACGAACGATTTGCTGGACGATGCGAACGTTCGAAAGATCCTGGGCCTGCCCGATAATGTCCTCATCGTTCAGAGCGGTTCTACCATTGCGGGATCCGGCATCATCATCGACGCCGAACAGGGTTACATCGTCACAAACAGCCACGTGATCGCCGATGCCGATGACATCGCCGTCACGCTTAACGATGGCCGCGTTCTGCCGGCCGAAATTGTCGGCAGCGATCAGCCCACCGATCTTGCCGTGATCAGGATCGCGGCGCGGGGCCTCGTTGCACTTGGCTGGGGGCGATCGTCCGTTCTGAACGTTGGCGATTTCGTGGTGGCGGTGGGAAGTCCTCTTGGCTTGGAGCAAACAGCAAGTTTCGGTATCATAAGCGGCCTCAGCCGATCCGGACTTGGGATCGACGACTATGAGGACTACATCCAGACAGATGCCGCACTTAACCCGGGAAACTCCGGCGGCGCGCTTGTCAATGCGGCAGGCGAGCTTTTGGGAGTGGTGCGCGGTGCGCCGCCGCCGAACGAAGCAGCTCAGGGCGTCGGTTTTGTTATCCCTTCCGACTTCGCGTCCAAGATCGTTCGCGCTCTCATAAAGGACGGCGTCATAAAGCGCGGATGGCTCGGCGTGTCCGTCACCCTTTCACAGGCAGACGATAAGACCAGGGACCTGGTCGTCCACCGGCTCTCCTGCAACTCGGCTGCCGAGCGCCAGGGGGTAAGGCTCGGCGATGCCGTGACCGCGCTTAACGGTCACGCGGTCTCGACCGAGGCTGCCTTCAAGAATGCAGTCAGTCTGCTTGCGCCCGATGCGCAGGTTACTCTCGATATCCGCCGGGAGGGCAGGTCACAACGGCTGGAGCTGAAGCTTCTAGATCCCGTAGACGTGCAGGGCTCTCCGGGCCAGGGCGCGCTGGACACCGTGACCCTTGCCCTGCCGGGTTCATCGGCTTCGCGCGCATGTACGCCCAAAGGGCCGGTACTAATGGAAGTACCATCCGATAGCGTCGCCTATGCAGCTGGGCTGAGATCGGGTGACTACCTGACATCGATCAACGGCGAGCCCCCCGTCTCGGCGTCGCGGATTCAGGACCTGTTGGACGCCGCCGATGGCAAAGTTTCGTTCGATATCCTGCGCGCAGGCACAGCATATCGATTTGTGGTTCCGTAGACGGAACTCTTCGACGTTCGGCTTTGGGAAAAGAGTATCGGAGCGACAACATCATGAAATGGTCCTTGAAACTGGGCACCATCGGAGGGACCGAAGTCCGCGTGCACGTAACTTTCGCCCTTCTTCTCATTTGGATCTGGGTGATGCATTACCGGATCGGCGGTCCGACTGCCGCCTATGAAGGCGTCGCCTTTATCATCTGCGTCTTCCTCTGCGTGGTGCTTCATGAATTCGGGCACATCGCGGCCGCTCGGCATTTCGGTATCCAGACACCGGATATCACTCTTTTGCCAATCGGCGGCATAGCACGGTTGGAACGCAACCCCACCAGACCGCTTGAGGAGTTGGTGATCGCCATCGCAGGGCCCTTTGTAAACGTCGTGATTGCTGGCCTCATCGTCATGGTGCTTGGAAGCGCCCTGGGCTGGGAAAAACTGCTGGCACCGCAGGATCCCCGCGTAGATTTCCTGGCGCGGCTCGCGGGGGTCAACATTTTCCTTGTCGTGTTCAACATGATCCCAGCCTTCCCGATGGATGGCGGGCGTGTCCTTAGGGCAGTCCTTGCCTGGCATCTGCCCTGGGCGAGCGCTACCTCAATTGCGGCTCGGATCGGACAATCCATCGCGTTAGCCATGGGTGTCTTTGGCGTCTTCTTCAACCCGTTGCTTATCCTCATTGCAATCTTCGTCTATTTCGCAGCGGAGACTGAAGCGCAAGGCAGCGACCTTCAAGCCATTTCCGACGACACAAGCATCCGTGATGTAATGATCACCGAATTCGCGACACTGGGCCTTCAGGCTCGTGTCGGTGAGGCAGTAGAGCTCCTTCTTGCCACCAGCCAAAGCGAGTTTCCTGTTGTTGACGAGGCTGGTCGGTTCGAAGGATTGATGACGCGAGAAGGCATTGTCCGTGCGATGAAGGAAAGGGGGGCGGGGGCGTCCGTAAGCGACGTTATGCGCCGCGACATCCCCGCATTGGATGAGAAGTCCCCGATCGACATGAGTTTGAAGCTCATGCAGAAAGCGCAAGCATCTGCCATTCCCATCGTGGATAGCAGCGAGCGCGTTGTGGGCCTGATTAATTACGAAACCATTGGAGAATTGATGATGCTCCACTACGCCGATGAAAGCTTTAAACCCCGCGGCCGCCATCACCATGCGCACTGATCCACCAAGTCGCGTTCTATCGCTCGACCACGGAGTCCCCGTCGGCGATGCAATCACTTGGATAAAGAGTGACCTTCTCTCCAGGCACCAGCCCCTTGCGCCTCGACCTTGCAATGACTTCAACACTGTCCCCGGGCGTCAACCCATGCACCTCTGCAAAGGGCGCTGACGACGAATTCGTCGGGTCGGGCGGGGTCAACCAAACGTCCCAGACAGATCACAAGCGCATTCAAGAGCTGCGGGCCATGGGTCGGGCAGGGAAATTATCTGCGCAACGACTGGCTCGACATACCCGTCGACATTGACGCTAGTGCGCTCATCGATCCGTGTTTCGATCGACCCTGACGCCGGACGTTCCGTGCACGCCTTATTGCGCAAAATAGCTTTCGATATCCGCTACATCGAATTTGACCAAGTCCTTTGCCAGTTCTGCGCTGACCACAGACCGGGTGTGGGTGTCGAGTTGCCGACGCAGTTGGCCAAGGACGCGTGGAGGTGCAACGAGGACGAGGATCTTCATTTTCTTTTCGTGTGCCAGGGATGACATTCTGCCGGCAAGGCTGGAGACGAATCGATCCTCGGCCTGTTGATGCAAATCAGTCTGTTCAACCTTGCTGCGAGCGCCGCCCACCGATTGGTAGACCCTTCCTTCGCGATCGCTCCCCAGCATGCGCGTCGGCGCCTCCAAGTTTACGATTGAATCCATAACAACGAGATTGAGACGTTCAACATCTCCATCATTGCGCAAAACAAGCGCACGGCCCCCGTCGCATGCCAAAATCCAGCAATCGTGTGGAATTCTCGGCTTCATCGGTTTGTCCTTTCCATTCGAGGCTCTGGCGTCTCTTCAATGGGACATCAGAATTGGCAAATTGGCCTGCTTGAGCATCGATTTCGTAACCCCCCCAAGGATAAGCTCAAGCAGTTTGGAGTGCCCATACGCGCCCATGACAATCATGTCGGCGTTGATGTCCAACGCGTGTCTCAGCAAGGTATCAGTCACGAAGCGGCCTGAACTTGGCAGGGTCTCGACCGAGACGTTAATGCCGTGGCGTGCGAGATACGTCGCGATATCGGCCCCTGGCTCATCACCGCTGACCCTGGATGCCGCAATGGGGTCCACCATCGTGACGTGAACAGACTGCGCCATCTTCATTATTTCGAGGGCGTCCCTGGCCGCATGGGCCGCGCTTGGACGCGAGTCCCACGCAAGAAGGATCACTCTCGGCCGCAATGTCACGTTCGCGCCGGGTGGAACGAACAGGACTGGGCGACCCGCTTGGAAAAGCCCGCCGCTGACAATTTGTGACCTCAGCTCTTCGCTCGCAAATACGCTAGGCCCGGCCAGAAGCAAATCCGCGTAGAGGGCTCTTTCGCCGATATCATAAGCGGGGCCTGCGACTTCCGCGTACAAGCTATCGACATCAAATGACAGTCCGGCCGATGCAAGGCGCTCGCGGATACCGACAAGGTGTTCGGAAATCCGCTGAAGGTTGCGCTCGCGTATTTCCAGCCAACTCGGCGATAGCGTCTGATAGCGTCCGGTGGGCATGGGGGCAATGGTGACGACCAGAGTGCTGAGGTGTGCGTTTACCTCACCGCTCAGGTTCATCGCGATTTTGAGATCCTCGGCGGCTCCTCCGTCCGCAACCACGTTCAAAATTGTTTTAAATGACATGATAATCCTCCCTTTGGCGACCAGCGCTCCGCGAAGCTCTTGAGCCCTTGCGGAGCGGAGCGCCGAGCTCGTTAGGCGGCCTTCACCTGGATCTTGCGATCGCTCTGTTGAGCTTCTTTGGTTTTTGGCAACGTGACCGTCAGCACGCCCTTCGAAAACGTCGCCGCAATGTCTTCGGCTTTTACGCCTTGGGGCATCTTGAAAGTGCGCTGGAATGAGCCGTAGCGCCGCTCGGACAGTACGTACTCCCTGTCCTTTTCTTCCTTGGCTTCCAGTTTTTCTCCGCGGATCGTCAGATTTCCGTTCGCGACCTTAACCTCGATGTCCTTTTCCTCGATCCCTGGCAATTCAGCGGTGATTTCGTAGCTCGCCTCCTTTTCGACGAGATCAATCGCCGGCGCGAGGGCCCAGGTCGGTAGGACGGTTGAGCCGTGAATATGCACAGGATCGAACGAACGGCGCCAGAAGCTCGGAGTGAAGTCGTCGAAGAGGCGGTCAATTTCAGCCCGCAAACCTTCAAAGGGCATCCACGATTGCGCGCGGGGGCGGAGCGCTTTTTCTTCTTGCTTGACGGGGAGTTTCGTCGGTGTCTCAGTCATGACTGGTTCTCCTTTTGAGTAGACGTGGGGCCTAGCCGGCGGCCGACAATGAACATGAGAAGGAGCCGGATCGTCCCTCCAACTCCTTTGGCCCATCGACCAGTAGACCGGACAATTAGACCGCTATCTGCAAGCTGTCGCATTGACGCCCGTCAAAGCTGCCTCCGTCGCCGCTTTGACGCAGAGCAATGCAAAGCATTGCCGTCCGTGTTTCTTGTTCACCAAGGCGCGACGTTCAGGGATTTCCACATGGCCCGGCGTGACACATGGCACAGGATACAGGTGGTCCTGTCGAATTGGCTTCTACTGATCCTGATCGTTCTCATGATCGCTTCGGTCTACAGTGTTGTCGTGATAAGGGAGGGCCTTCTCAAAGAAAGACAGATGCGTATCGGGCCGTCTCAAGGGTTGGTCGCCTCTTGTTGCACCGACGCGGCTTCCTGATAGCGGAGACTACCTACACCGCCGAGCCCGTTGCCTCGTTGTCGAACAAGCGGCTCAGTCTAGGCGCCCAGACAGTGCCAAAGCCGCGCCCTTCAAAATCGCGTCGTCGCTACGAATGATGAAAATTGGTATCTCCGCAAGCCAGGCGGACCGCCGGCCCTTCGCTTCGAAAGCTGCTCGAAACAGATCGGCCTTCAACCGTCGTTCCATTCTTCGCGGAATGGCCCCCCAGAGATAAATGCCGCCCCTGGCATCATAGAGAAGAGCTATGTCACCAGCGAACCTGGCCAGCCAGGTGGCGAAATTGTCCACAGCCTTCGCGGCCACCGCGTCGCTCCCGCTTAGTGCCGCATCGATGATGCTGGAGGCCAGCGCGCCGCGCACGGCCTGACCCGCACTTTCAAGCAGCAACTCATGAAGATGGCAAAGACCGGCCTCCGACAGCAGGTTCTCGACCGACACGTAGTCGGTCGCGCAACGGATGCGCTCGAAAATGTCAAATTCGCCACGCGTCTGGGGGGCAAAGGAGATACTTCCCGCATGGGTTCGGTGCGGGGTCCATGCGCCATCGCCCGGCGTCAGCGAAGTAACGCCGAGCGCCTGCCCGACGCTGATGATCGCCTTCGGCGTGTCAGGTTCAACCTTTTGTCCGCTGATCAGTTTTGTGTCGTGCAAAGTCAGATGTGGGAGAACCAATGCCAGCGCGTCGAGCGCCTCGACCTTGAAAACTCGCGAGGGTTTAGTGCCCCAATCGAGTTGTTCTGCCAGATCATGATGAAGGCGATCTTCGTCGGTAGTCGGGCCGCCGTTGATGACCGCAATGCCGATTGCTGAGGTCGCGACGGGAGTAGACCGGATATAGGCGGCCAGCGCGTCGGTCACGCAGGAGAAAGCGTCGTTTTCAAACTGTACGTAGTGGTCGATCGACAGTCGGTCGTAATCCGTGACCGCAAGGCGTGTATGTGTTTCGCCGATCTCCGCCACGATTGCCTGACGCGCCAACTTGCCCACAGCAGTGCCCTCCCATCTCGCTTATGACATTGTGCGGCAAGCTTACCGAACGCGCTTTGACGGCCGTCAAGGTCAGACCGCGGCTTGACGTTTAAGATTTGCCGGCTTTGAACGCTGGAGGCTTGGGATGAGATCCGTTATTTGGCTCGAAGACGTCAGGCGAGGTGACATCGGCGACGTTGGCGGCAAGAACGCGTCGCTCGGCGAAATGATCAACGTGCTCTCCGGGAGCGGTATCAAGGTTCCGGGCGGGTTTGCGACGACGGCGCAAGCCTATTGGCGCTTCATCGATTTCAACGGTTTGCGCGAACCAATCCGCGCGCTTGTGGATGCATGGGAATCGGGGCGCGACACCCTTTCTCAAGCTGGAACAGCGATCCGCTCCCTCATCCTGCAAGGTGCCTGGCCCCCCGACATCGAGGACGACCTGATATCGGCCTATCGCAGTTTTTCGGAAAGGCTTGGCGTCGAGGCTGCGTCCGTCGCGGTGCGTTCGAGCGCCACCGCCGAGGATCTGCCGGCGGCGAGTTTTGCAGGTCAACAGGAAAGCTACCTCAACATCGCTGGCGAACGGGCCCTGATGGATACCTGCCGCCGCTGCTACGCCTCCCTTTTCACGGATCGTGCCATGGCATATCGCCAGGCTAACGGCTTCGAGCAGATGAAGGTGGCACTGTCGATAGGTATCCAGCAGATGGTACGCTCAGACCTTGGCGCAGCCGGCGTCATGTTCTCGATCGAAACTGAGACCGGGTTTGCCAGGGTTGCCGTTATCAACGCGAGCTGGGGGCTTGGCGAATATGTCGTCAAGGGCACCGTCGATCCGGATGAATATCACGTCTTTAAGCCGTTGCTCGGCATTCCTGACGTCGTGCCGATAATAGGAAAAAGGCGCGGCTCCAAGGAACGAAAGCTCGTCTACGGCGATGGCTCGTCCCCGACGCAAGACGTCTTGACGAGCGGCGAGGAGAGATCATTGATCGTCTTGAGCGACGAAGAGATTGTCCAGCTCGCCAGTTGGGCCGTTGCAGTTGAGACTCACTATGAATGTCCGATGGACATCGAATGGGCGAAGGATGGTCATAGCCAGGAGATCTGGCTTGTTCAGGCACGCCCGGAGACGGTGCAGTCGCGTGCGGCGACCAACCTGCTGTCGAGCTACCGCATCAACTCCAAGGGAAGACCGATTGCTCGAGGACTTGCGATCGGCAACGCCGTAGCCGCCGCGCCTGTTTGCCTTGTCGTGGACACTGACGACCTTGATGGCTTTGTCGACGGCGCCGTTCTGGTTGCGGCGACAACGGATCCGGACTGGGTTCCGCTGATGAAGCGGGCCTGCGCCATTGTCACCGACCATGGGGGCCGGACGTCACATGCCGCAATTGTCAGCAGGGAGCTCGGTATTCCAGCGATCGTCGGCGTTGGAAACGCAACGCAGTTGCTCCACCCGCGGCAGGTGGTCACGGTATGCTGTGCGGAAGGGGATGAGGGCACGATCTACGAGGGGCGGGCGGACTTTGTCGCTGAGGAAACAATCCTCTCCGATATACCTGAAACGCGAACAAAGGTGATGCTTAATCTAGCCGATCCGCAGGCTGCATTCAGGTGGTGGCGATTACCGGCCGACGGCATCGGACTTGCGCGCATGGAGTTCGTGATAACGAATACCATCCAGATTCATCCGATGGCGCTTGTCCACTTCGACGGTTTGCGAGATCAGGCCGCCAGGGAAAGAATCGACAGCCTCACGAGGGAATATAGCGACAAGACCGAATACTTCGTGGACAAGCTCTCAGCCGGGCTGGCGCGACTTGCCGCAGTCGCATTTCCCAAACCGATCATCGTTCGCATGAGCGATTTCAAGACGAATGAATATGCGGGTCTTTGCGGCGGGCCGCAGTTTGAGCCGCTGGAGGAAAACCCGATGATCGGCTTTCGTGGAGCGTCCCGCTATCATTCACCCCGTTACAGAGATGGGTTCGTGCTGGAGTGCCGTGCCGTGAAGCGCCTTCGAGAGCGGATGGGTTTTGTGAATGTCGCGCTCATGATCCCTTTCTGCCGCTCTCCACAGGAAGCGGAAAAGGTGTTGGATACGATGGCTGAGAACGGATTGAAGCGGGGCAGCGGGCTTGAGATCTACATCATGTGCGAAATACCTTCCAATGTCATTCTGGCAGCGGAATTCGCGCGGCACTTTGACGGGTTCTCCATCGGCTCGAACGATTTGACACAATTGACGCTTGGCATCGACCGGGACTGCGAGGACCTCGCAGCCGTCTTTGATGAACAAGATCCAGCGGTAAAGTGGATGATCCGCAAGGTCATCGGCGACGCAAAGGCGGCTGGCGTCAAGATCGGGCTTTGCGGACAGGCACCGAGCGATCACCCCGAGTTCGCTGCCTTCCTTGTCGACTGCGGAATTGATTCGATCTCCGTCACCCCCGACAGCTTCGTGGTGGTCAAACGAATGGTCGCGTCTGCGGAAGCGCAACAGGAGAAGGGGTAGGGATCAAGGCAAACGGAACGGAAAACGTCATTCCTCGGCTTCGAGCTGCTCGGCGGCTACATAGAGGAGCGCGCGCATTTTCTCCTGCAGCATGGCCCTGTCGGCTGCCACGTTAGCAGCATGCAGATCATCGAGAACCTTCAGCAAGACATCATCGTCCCCCGGATCGGCTTGACCAGCAGTGATCACCTCTTCCACATAGCACGATACGTCTGCGCGACCGACAACCTGGGCCGCCCACTTCGCCAGAATGCGATTGCGTCGATCGCGAACCCGGATTGCTCTTGCGAAGTCCAGGAAATACTTCTCTTCAAGAGCCTTTTGACGCTCGTTCAATGCAGTCATTGCGATGCTCCGACATCTTCTGGGACTAAGCTTGCATGCCAGTCTCGACAAGACCGTCCCTTGTCGGTTCCGGTATTTCTGTCATGGTGGCTTCGGTGAGCAACAGAATGCTTGCGACCGACACCGCATTTTCAAGCGCTACGCGAATGACTTTTGTGGGATCGATGATGCCGGCAGAGACCAGATCGACATATTCCTTCCGCCCGGCGTCAAAACCGTAATTACCATGCCCCTCAATCATCTTCGCCACGACGACGCCGCCGTCGGTGGACGAGTTCTCCGCGATCTGGCGCGCCGGGAGCTCGAGCGCGCGCTTCAGGATCTGCACGCCGGTGCGCTCGTCGCCTTCACAAGCCTTTTCCTCATCGGTTACGGCATCTAGGCATCGCAAGAGGGCGAGGCCACCTCCGGGAAGAATACCTTCCGCAACCGCCGCCTTGGTTGCGCTGATTGCGTCATCGAGCGCTTCCTTCTTCGACTTGAGTTCCGCTTCCGTAGCAGCACCCACCTTTATGACGGCAACCCCACCTGAGAGTTTTGCCAGTCGCTCCTCGAGTTTCTCTCGGTCATAGTCACTCGTCGTCGTGGAGATTTCGCGCCTTATCTGGTCGGCGCGGCTGGCAATTGCCTTTTTATCTCCCGCCCCGCCGATGATCGTCGTCGTGTCTTTCGTGATGACCACCCGTTCAGCGTGGCCCAGTTGTTCTGCTGTCACGGTTTCCAGTTTGATGCCCAATTCTTCGGAAATGAGCTGGCCTCCGGTTAGTATCGCTATGTCTTGAAGCAGCGCCTTTCGCCGGTCGCCGAAAGCGGGTGTCTTCACGGCACAGTTACGGAGCGTTCCCCGCATCTGGTTAACGATCAGCGTGGCCAGCGCTTCCGTTTCAACGTCTTCGGCGATGATCAGCAATGGGGTTCCGGATTTGGCGACGGCCTCAAGCAGGCCGACGCAGTCCTTCAGCGACGTGATCTTCCGGTCAAGAAGCAGAATGACAGGATCTTCAAGCGACACTTCCATCCGCTCCGTGTCAGTGACGAAGTAGGGCGAAAGATAACCGCGATCGAACTGCATGCCTTCGAGTACCTCAAGGACCGTTTCGGTAGATTTAGACTCTTCGACACTGATGACCCCTTCGTCGCCGACGCGCTCCATTGCTTCCCCGATGAGGGTGCCAATATGCGTGTCGTTGTGCGCGGAGATCGTTGCCACTTGTTCTTTTTCGCGCTTTGAGGAAACAGGGCGCGAATTTCGTTTGAGTTCAAAAACTGCCCGCTTAAGCGCCCGATCCAGGCCCCGTTTGATATCGATCGCGCTTGCGCCGGCCACGACGTTGCGCAGGCCGTCGGCGAAGATTGCATGGGCAAGAATGGTCGATGTGGTCGTTCCGTCGCCGACGATTTCGCCGGTCTTTTCTGCCGCCTGCCGCAGCATCCGCGCACCGAGATTTTCCTCCGGGTCCTTGAGATCGAACTCCTTGGCGATCGTCACGCCGTCATTGCAAACGATCGGCGATCCCCACTTTTTCTCTATCAGCACGGCCTTGGATCGAGGTCCGAGTGTAACGCGAACCGCATCGGCAAGCTGCGCTGTTCCCTTCAGGATCTTTTCACGCGCCGCTGAGTGGAAAAGAACTTGCTTGTGCGCCATCGTCTCAATCCTCCGTCAACTACCGTCTAGCACGGGAGGAGGGATGCGGCCTTGATGGGCGTCAAAGACTTCTTCATTCATGCCATCGCACCTTTGACGGTGGTCAAGGCGAAACCGATGCATCGGTGCTTTGATAGAGCGATGGAAGTCCCAAAGTGGGGTCGTAGCGATGATCTACAATACAATATTGGTAAGCTTGAGCCTGCACGAAAGTGTTGCACGGCAGCTGAAATTTGCGCGTGACGTGGCGTCGCGCTTCGAAGCAACACTCATCGGTTTCGCAGCCGGCGATGTTCGCATCATAACAGCGGCGCCCCCCGGCGTGGTCATGGACGATGAATTCATGCGCCTTGAAGCCATCGATATCGAACGCCGTCTGGAGATGCTCAGGAGAGAGTTCGAGGCTGAAGGCGGAGCCGCAGACCTGCTGCGCACAAGCGTCGGTGATCCGACGAAAGATCTCGCGACCGCTGCGCGATTGGCCGACCTTGTTATCGCAGGTGTATCGCATGTTGGGAGCGAGCAGGTGGACATCAGTGAACTGATCCATTCGGCTGGCCGCCCCGTCCTTATCCCCAGAACCGATCTTGAGCCGCTCGCAGCCCACAAGGTCGTTGTTGCCTGGAAGGATACGCGCGAGGCTCGCCGCGCCGTGGTAGATGCGTTGCCCTTCCTCATCCATGCCCGTGAGGTACTTGTCGCATCGGTCGAAGATCAAGCAAAACATCGCGGCACGGAAACAGTGAATGATGTTGTGCGCCACCTGATCCATCATGGTGCAAGGGCCCGCGGGGAAGTCTTCAGCGCCGATGCTCCTTCAGATGGCGACACCCTGATCAATATCACCAAGCAGTTTGGGGCGGATCTGATCGTTTCAGGAGCTTATGGCCACAGTCGCCTGCGCGAGTGGCTGGTGGGAGGTGTTACCCGATCGCTGCTGCGCGAAACCTCTCTCCATCGCTTGATGTCGTCCTGAGAGACACTCCAAACTGTTCGCGTCAACTGGGTCGGAAAGGCGAAAAACGGTGTGCCCCATGTCCCCTCCGGATGAAAAGGCCCGCTCTCTGAGCGACCCGGCGTCCTATCCCGATCGGCCAACGAGGATTGAAGGCCGAGAGACCCATATGTCGTGGGTCTTCGAGAGATCGGCCGATCGAGCCTGGTGACAACGTCGGAGGCACGCCGATAGGCGCGCGATCCGAAGGTCTCCTCTGCCTGCTCCTCAAGCAGATCTGCGTAGTCACGCAACTGCTCAGCGATCACCATGTTGTCGCATCGCATCTTTTCCGAAACGACCGGACCGGTCACTCTTGCCACGCTATGCTCCTACTCGCCTCGAGCTCTACAAGTGTCCTTTCTCGTACTCCTGGCAAGATTCTCCGAAAGCAGCCATTGCCTCTTCCAGGTAGTCCGCAAGAAGTGGCGTTCCGATCAAATAGGCGGCCGTGTGTTCATTGTGGGCGTCGGCGGCCTCGACGCGAATTCGTTCCCAGTCATCTACCGTATCGTCTCCGCGGCCGAGCCAGCAAAGGGCGACGAGGTCGATCTGCTCGTCCTCGTTCATGTCCGAGATCGTGCTCTCCAGTTCGGATTCGACAGGATCGTCCGGTTGATCTTCGAGCACGGAAATCATATCGTCGTCCGTGGCGTTGGAGGCAGGGTCAACTTCGGAAGCAACATCCTTGGCGTCGAATTCGCGCGCCTTGATGATGAGATAGCAAACTGTATCGGGCGAGATCGACAGGTCCCAGGTTCTATTCATCTGAATTCTCCAAGTTCGCAGATTTGCCCGCCCCATTGTGACAATGAAGGGCGCAACTCCGCGTGCCAACACAGCTACGTTGTGTTGATATTCGTACGCCTGCACCGGAGCGCCTTGACGACCGTCAAAGTCGCCGAGACGTTGGGCGGATTATTCCTGTTGGCTCCGAAGTTTTCGCAGGAAGGATTGATCAGCGTCAACGCAACGACGGTAGATGGCGCGCATGATTGTAATGTTCTGACGGTGCAGTACACCGCCATTCAAGCGAGGCAACATGCTCGTCGAGGACCAGACCCGTGCAATCGCATTCCTGAGCGACCGACATTCCCACGGAGGCGACGAGGTCGAACATATCCAAACGCATATTTCCCATGTTTTTCTCATTCGCGATCGCGCTTTCAAGATGAAGCGCGCCGTCAAGCTTCCGTACGTTGATTTTTCTACGCCGGAATTGCGGCTCGAAGCCTGCAAACGGGAGGTTCGCCTGAATTCGGTCACGGCTCCCGGTCTATACCTTGGCATCCGGACGATCTCGCGCGCGCCGGCGGGCAAGCTTCACTTTGGCGACGGCGTGCTGGTCGAACCGGTTATCGAGATGGTTCGCTTCGAACAGGAAGCACTGTTCGATCAAATGGCCACGCTGGGACGGCTGAACGCGAAGCTGCTGACCCAAGCGGCACGCATGATCGCTCGCCACCACCGCAGCGCACCTATCGTTCATCGCAGTTCAGGATCTGCAAACATTGGCGCCGTGCTGGCCATTAACAGAGCTGGCTTTGCTACCAGCCGCGTCTTTGAGGAAGCTGAAGTGGCAACGATCTGCCACCTGTTCGAAGAAATCCTGAAAGAAAATGCGCCGCTTCTTGATAACCGAGAGGCGGCCGGAAAAGTCAGGCTTTGCCATGGGGACCTGCACCTGCGCAACATATGTCTCATTAAGGGAAAACCTTGTCTATTCGATTGCATCGAGTTCAATGATCAGATTGCGACCATCGACACGCTCTACGATCTGGCGTTCCTTTTGATGGACTTGTGGCACAGAGGATTTGCGCAATTCGCCAACCTGGTCATGAACCGCTACCTCGATGATACGGACGATGATGACGGTTTCGTGCTTTTGCCCTTCTTCATGGCCCTGCGAGCGGCCGTCAGGGCCCACGTGATCGCCACGCAGGTTGCCGAGGGCGGAGATGCGGCCGCCCTGAAGTCCGAGGCACGTTCCTACTTTGAGTTGGCTCGCAGGCTCCTTACAAAAGTTCAACCGCGTCTTATCGTGATCGGCGGCTTCAGCGGCTCGGGGAAGACGACCGTCGCCGATGCGCTAGCCGCCCAGCTTGGCGCCCCTCCCGGCGCTCGCATTATCGAGAGTGATCGTATTCGCAAGGCGTTGCACGGCGTTGCCGCCGAGGTACATCTCGATGCGGATGCTTATCGACCGGACGTTTCTGACAGGGTTTATTCCGAGATGGTTCGCCGCAGTCTGGCGATAACGAAGGCCGGAGGGTCTGTTGTCGCCGATGCCGTGTTTGACCGTCCGGAAAACCGTAGGCTTATTGAAATTTCATCCAGGGCCGCAGGTACCTCATGCGAGGCCGTCTGGCTACAGGCTGACGCCCAGGTCTTGCAGCAGCGAATTTCGGGCAGGCACGACGGCCCGTCCGATGCGGATCTGCGCGTCTTGGCCCGGCAGTTATCGGGTAGGCAAAAGCCACCAACCTGGCGCTTAATCAATGCGCAAAGGCCGGTTGGCGAGATTGTTTCCGAGATCCTGGAGCCCGGGAACGGGTAGCGATATCGCAAGCAGGATTGGTCTTGCCGAACAGAAGAGACCAACTTCGATAGCATGAACCCGCCGCTCGTCGGATCCAGTGTTCGGCCCCTCCAGCGTGACATCGGAATTCGCGCACGTTCGCCGATCTTCGCCCCCACGCCGGCTCGGCGCAGTTGCCTCAACGTGGAACGAAATACTGCGGCTGTTGATATGTGCCTCGCTTTTTCGACCGACTCGGTTGCGTATTCGCCCATTGGCGGCGGCGCGGCATGTTTCACGATCAGAACCGCACTGCGATATCTACGGCACAAAAATCTGCCGCGACCCTGACATTGCGTTCGACCTGACCACCACCAGTTACGAGGAGAGAATTTTGCAGGTCATCGCCCTGAGCTTCTCAAGCCGCGGGAAGCCTCTACACATCCTAAAGCGGCCGGCCGACGCCTGATCACGTTCAAGGACGGTGGCGGCGTGTGCTATGTTGCCAGCCTCGGGCGCTGATCGTCAGAACAAGCCGGGCCAAGACAAGGCCCAGGAGGCAGGTTAAAGAAGACGTTCTCAGCTGGCCTCGTTGAGGAAGCGTAAGATCACACGTTAGGAAGCGAATGACTGACCAACCCGCGACAGGAACTGCCGCTTCACCTGCTCGGCCAGAATCAGGTAAATGGTGGTCAGTGCCGCAAGCGTCAGTACCACGTGAGCTGGGAGCGGCACGAAGCCGAACCAGGCTGCGAACGGCGAGAACGGTAAAGCCAGCGCCAGTATCACGATTCCGAGCGAGCTTGCGGCAAGGGCCGGATGTGGCCAACTCTGCCACGGTCGCGCTTGCGTGCGGATGACGAATATCACCAACACCTGGGTCATAAGCGATTCCACGAACCATCCTGTCTGGAACAAGGCTTCGCTCGCCTGGAAGACCCACAGCAGCAGTCCGAAAGTCAGAAAGTCGAACAAGGAGCTCACAGGCCCCAGAACAAGCATGAAATTGCGCACGAAATTCATGTCCCAGTGGCGCGGTTGCGCGATCATCGCTTCGTCCACGCTATCGAGCGGGATGGCGATTTCGGAGGCATCGTAGAGCAGATTGTTGAGAAGGATCTGCACCGGCAGCATGGGCAGGAAGGGCAGGACGATTACCGCTCCCGCCATCGAGAACATGTTCCCAAAGTTCGAACTCGTCCCCATCATCACGTATTTCATGATATTGGCGAAGGTTCGCCGTCCCTCGCGTACGCCCTCGACCAATACGTTGAGGTCGTGCTTGAGGAGGATCATGGCGGCCGCGTCCTTGGCGACGTCGACCGCTCCGTCGACAGACAGACCGACGTCTGCCGCCTGCAGCGACGGCGCGTCGTTGATGCCGTCGCCGAGGTAGCCGACGACATGTCCCCTGCGGTGCAGAGCCCGAATGATGCGTGCTTTCTGCGGTGGGGTGACGCGGCAGAATAAAGTGGTGCCGGGGAGACGCGCCGAGAGTGCCTCATCAGTCAGGTTGGCGAGCTCGGGCCCGTTGATAACGGCTGCAACTGAAATGTCCAGCGCGGCACACACATGCCGTGTCACCCGTTCGTTATCGCCGGTGACGATCTTGATCGTTACGCCGAGGCCTGAGAGTGCCTGCAACGCCTGGCGCGCGCTCTCCTTCGGCGGATCGAGGAAGGCTGCGAACCCCGCGAAGGTTAGTTCGCTCTCGTCAGCAATGCCGGCATGATCGCGCTCTGGCTCGACCTCGCGCCACCCGACGCCCAAGAGGCGGAAACCCTCATCTCCGAGCCGCTCGAGGGTAGCGCGTGCCGTTTCGCGGGCGCCGTCATCGAGCGGCCTGACAACGTCGCTTCCGGCGACCCGATAGGTCGATGCATGTCCGATCACGTCTTCTGGAGCGCCCTTGACCACTAGGAATCGACGTCCGTCGTGCTCGGCGAGGATCGAAACACGTCGCCTTTCGAAATCGAAGGGCACCTCGTCGATCTTGCGCCAGCCGGCAGGGTCAATCAGCGCTGAATCGAGGATGGCATCATCAAGGGGGCTCTTTAGGCCGGTCTCGAAGACGGCATTAACGTAGGCCCATTGCAGGACATCGTTGCTTTCGCCGCCCTCGATGTCAACCTCACGGACGAGCTTGATACGAGCTTCTGTTAGTGTCCCGGTCTTGTCGCTGCACAGGGTGTCCATGCTGCCGAGATCGTGGATCGCCGATAGGCGCTTGACGATCACCTGCTCGCGCGACATGCGGACGGCGCCGCGCGCAAGGGTCACCGAAATGACCATCGGTAAGAGTTCCGGTGTGAGACCGACGGCCAGCGCCAGGGCAAAAAGGAAGGACTCGATCAGTGCCCGTTGGAAGAGCAGGTTGACCAGGAGAACAAATAGTACCAGGAGCACGGTGAGCCGGACGACCAGCATGCCGAAGCTCCGAGTGCCGAGCGTGAAGGCGGTCGCCGGCGGCTCTTTGCTCAGCGCGCCGGCGATGGCGCCGAGGCGCGTGGCTCGCCCAGTTGCGACAACCAGACCACGTGCCGAACCGCTGATGACAGAACTACCCATGAACACGCCGTCGTCCCGTGTGTCCGTGTTCACTTCACCTGTCGACGAGCCGTTCGCGTTCTTCTCGACCGGGTAGGGTTCCCCGGTCAGCAGCGCCTCGTTGACGAACAAATCTTGTTCTTCGGTCAGTCGGCAGTCAGCTGGCACCAGATTGCCGGCGGAAAGCAGGACGACATCGCCGGTCACCAGATCGGCAGCGGGCAAGTCCTGGGCGCGTCCATCCCTTACAACGCGGACGCTGAGCGCCACGCGCTGGCGCAACGCCGCGGCCGCGGCCTCGGCGCGATGTTCCTGGACAAAGTCGATAAGCACCGACAGGATGACGATCGTCGATATAATGAAGAAGCTGGCCCCCTCATGCGTCAGCGCCGCAATCGATGCGGCCAACAGCAGAATAAGCACGAGTGGATCGGCGAAACGACGCAGCAGGCCGAGGATCAAACGTTGGCGTCGCGGCTCGTCGATGAGGTTCGGCCCTTGCTGTGACATTCGAGCGGTGGCTTCAGCGGTGCTCAGGCCGTCGGCAGAGGTCTGCAAGGCAATATAGAGATCCCCTAGTGGCTGGCTCCAGAGGTCACAACCAAAAAGTGCGCGCACGGGCGCGTCACTCGCTCGCTTAGTGTTGTCGCTATCTGTGGCTGAAATGACCAAGCTTCGCATCGCACCGATGTCGTAGTTGCAACCAGGCGGGGAAATTATGCTCGCCCACCGAACAAGCGTCAATGGCAGTCACCACCGCCATCGGCCCCACAC
Source organism: Ensifer sp. PDNC004 (assembly GCF_016919405.1). Taxonomy (NCBI): domain Bacteria; kingdom Pseudomonadati; phylum Pseudomonadota; class Alphaproteobacteria; order Hyphomicrobiales; family Rhizobiaceae; genus Ensifer; species Ensifer sp. PDNC004. The sequence goes on along the minus strand of NZ_CP070354.1, from coordinate 591,758 downwards.
CCGGCCGTGATCGAAATCAAAGTTATCATCAAGATCTTGGCGTATCGCTTCAAACCTGAAGGAAGACCGGCATCAGTCGAAGCAGACCGCTTCCGCAGGAAAGCGTCAAGCCAATCGAGGACTGTTGGCTAGCCCCACCTTCGGTCACCGGTTTACGCCAGAGTGGCGTGCGCAGAGCACGCGCCACTCGCTTGGTTTTCGGCCCTAGTGTCCCTGCGACTTGATATAGGCGGCCAGGTCAGAAATTTCGGCGCGTGTTAGCGAGAGATCGGGCATCCGTGAATGCTGAGGCGCCGACAGGAATGCCGACAAGCGGGCAGCATCCAGTTTGCCCGATTTTTTCATTTCGGAGAATGTGGGAACATTGTCTGATCCGCGTTGCTGTCCGGGGCCTGTCACGTGACATTCACTGCACCATCGATTGGCGATGGCGCGACCGTGCGCAAGATCGGCCGCGCTGCTTTGATCTCCGAGCAGCAACAAAAAGACGGCGGCAACCTGCAAGGCTTTGGTTCGCTCCGATGGTAAGGTCGTCAGCATCTAGAGTACCACCTGTGCAGCCGTGTTTTCGACCAGACGTTTCTCGTCATCGTGAAGTCGCCTTGCCGCCTTGCGTATGATGGCCGAGCCTATATCTGCAAAGCGCGCGCCTGCGCTGTTGTAGTCCAACAATGCGTCTTGCCAGTAGGTGCACCATATATCGAACAGATCGTTTTGGTGATCGGGCGATTGACAATCTTCCAACAGGCACAAGTCGCTGTGGAGACGGCTTTGCAAGAACTTCAACGCCTCAATCTGATAACGAAGGGTGGCCTCGATGGACCCCGCCTGCATATGCCAGAGCGACCACACGGAGCCCATCATTTCGATCGAGGGTAATGGGGAGAGAACGAACCAAAAAGGCGCGCTCGATTGATGCAGATTTGCTCGTTGCATGGGCATCGCTCCAGTTGCTGACCCAGTCCCGGTGGCTGAGCATGACGCCCAAACGGCCGGGAAACTCCGTTTCAACCCTATCGGAGCCTGCCATCCTCGTCTTTGATGGCGATCAAAGCTAGCTGCTGCATTTGCTGAAGATCAAAAGGGTTCGGCGTTCCTTGATCGGCGTCAATCTCCGATGCCAGCCGTTGAGATATATTGCGCAGATCGAGATTTTCTTACGGGGTCGCAGATGCATGCTTCGGACATCATGACCAGAAGGGTCATAACCCTGAGCCCCGAACATAGTGTGCGACATGCCGCACGACTGATGCTCGACAATCGGGTTAGCGGCTTGCCCGTCTGCAACGACGAAGGAAACATCGTCGGTATCCTGTCCGAGGGGGATTTGCTACGCCGCTCGGAGTTGGGATCGTCAACGCTTAAAGAGACGGGCAACCGTCTTCGACAGGGTCCCGAAACTTATATCAAGACGCACAGTTGGCGCGTCGGAGACGTCATGACCAAAAACCCGGTTACGGTAGAAGCGGACGCATCCGTGGACCAGATCGCAGCGCTGATGGCCACGCACGCAATCAAGCGTGTTCCCGTTGTCCAACGGGGCCGCCTGCTTGGGATCGTGAGCCGTCGCGACATTCTCGAGGTTGTCCTTTCTTCCAAGCCCGAGCGGTTTGCCACCGGTGACGAAGCCATCAGGCGTGCAGTAATGGCGCGCCTCCTATCCGATCTCAATCTTGATGCAGGCACTGTCGACGTCAGGGTGGAGGGCGGTGTCGTTGCACTGTGCGGCAGTGTCGAAAGCGGCGTCAAACGCCTGGCTGCTCGTGTTGCCGCAGAAACCGTATGCGGGATCGGGGGCGTGAGAAATGAACTGCGCGTCATCAACGAGGCCGATTGCAAAATTTCACGCCCTCACCGGTGAAACGATGGCCGTTCTCGCGATCGCACTCAACCCCACCGTCGATGTTTCGAGCCATGCAACGCGCATTCACCCGACCATCAAGGTGCGCACACGCAATGTGCAACAGCGTCCAGGCGGCGGTGGTGTCAATGTCGCAGCGGTCATCGCAACGCTGGGCGGTAGCGCAGAACTGGTGGTTCTGCAAGGTGGCGCGACGGGTGCGATACTCAATGATGCTCTCGCTGCAACGGCCATCCGCATCCACTCTGTAAAAATAACGGGATCCACCCGCATCGCCTTTATGGTGCATGAAGAAGAAACCGGGCTTGAGTATCGTTTTGTGCCGGAAGGTCCCGAAATTGCTGCAGGCGACGTTCGTGCAGTCTTGCAGGTCGTTGACGAATTCCAGGGAAACTATCTGGTTGCAAGCGGCAGCCTCCCGCGTAACGCGCCCGCCGACGTCTACGCCGAGATTGCCAGATGTGCAGGCAAAAAGGGGACCAAGGTCATCCTTGATTGCCCTGGAAAGACGTTGTGTGACACACTGGGCAAGGCTCCAGTCTTCCTCATCAAGCCGAGCCTTGAGGAGCTTGAGGTTCTTGCGGGCTGCCGACTGGACGAGGGTGGCGTCGCAAAGACGGCGTCCGCATTGGTAAGGGACGGTGCCTCGCAATTCGTCGCAGTCACCCTCGGCCGCGAGGGTGCATTACTCGCAGGCGATTTCGGCACCTTGCGCGTGCCAACGAAGCATGTCGTCGCCAAATCCACGGTGGGCGCCGGAGACAGCTTCATTGGTGGACTTGTATGGTTCCTTGAGGCAGGTGGGTCAATGGAAGATGCATTTCGCTTCGGCGTTGCCGCCGGTGCGGCAGCGGTAATGGCGCCGGCAGGGGAGCTCTGCAGGCGCGAGGATGTGTTTGCGAACTACGGTGAAGGCTGGTTGCCAGGCGGACCGGTTTAGGTCAGGCGATTTGATCGCCGACAAAGCCGAGGTACCTGAGATGGTTTAGGATTGCATCAATCCTTGGGACGCCGAGCAGTTGTCGACCCGAGCGTGTGAGTCCGTCTGAGAATCGTGAAACGGCATTTTTGCTGCAAACCGTTGGTGGAGTGATGCTAATGCCCTGAGGCACCTTTTGCCGGGCCATGCCACAGGACATTTGTCGCGAGCCATTCAATCACGCATCTGATTCTCGCCAGGATACCCGCGCCAGGAACAGACCACGCATGGCATAGCCTGGCGCCGTGAAGCAGCGATTTGACCGGCTGGGGTGCCTAGCTTGCCCATACCCCGGCCATTGATGAAAAGGGAGTGATGAACATGACCAGTCGCATCTTGGATCGGTCCGAGTGGAGGTTTTTTTTTGATAGCATGGCAAAGGCCCTTCGCGGGAAGCGGGCGCAGGTCGAGATTACCGGCCTTCGACTGGGTGACCAGATACAGACGAAATCTGTCCCGTTACTCGGCATCACCTTCGATCCCAAGGGCGATCTGCTGGAGATTGCTATGGAGGGATTGGATCATCTCATTCACAAACCCTCCAGCATTGCAATCCGCGAAGAGATCGATGGGCTCAGTGGTATTGAAATCGTGGATTCAGAAGAGCACCGCCAGATTGTAACCCTGACGAGCCCGCTTATGCTTTCTGCGCCACGGGAATGAGCAGGAATATACGACCTTGCCCGGAATGTCGCCAGGAGGTCTTGGCCTGACTTGAATTCAGTTGAGGTGCGTGATGAAGGCGATGGTACTTGAAAAGCCTGGGACGCCTCTCGTTCTCAAGACCCTTGCCGACCCGCGCCCGGGCCCTGGCGAAATCCGAATACGCGTGGAAGCCTGTGCCGTCTGTCGCACCGACCTCCACGTCGTCGACGGAGAACTCGATCATCCGAAACTCCCCCTGATCCCTGGCCATGAAATCGTCGGGATGGTCGATGCCGTCGGCGACAACGTTGATCGAAGTATTATTGGAAGCCGTGTTGGCGTGCCGTGGCTGGGCTTTACTTGCGGTCATTGCCCCTATTGCCGTGCCGGCCGAGAAAACCTTTGCGACATGCCGCTGTTCACGGGGTTTACCCGCGATGGCGGGTTTGCCAGCCACGTCGTCGCCGACCAGCGATTTTCCTTCAGGCTTGAGTTTGCGGACGATCCCGTGGCTGTCGCGCCGCTTTTATGCGCTGGCCTTATTGGCTGGCGGTCGCTTAAGAAGACAGGCGATGCAAAGCGCATCGGCCTTTTTGGGTTTGGGGCTGCGGCCCACATCATTACCCAGATCGCGATATGGCAGGGTCGCGAAATCTATGCGTTCACCCGAACTGGTGACATTTCGGCCCAGCGCTTCGCAATCAGTCTCGGCGCAAACTGGGCCGGTGGATCGGAGGCGACCTTGGAAACGGTACTTGACGCCGCCATCATCTTTGCGCCAGCGGGCGAGCTCGTTCCGACGGCACTGCGCGCAGTGCGCAAGGGAGGGCGCGTGGTGTGTGGCGGCATACATATGAGCGATATTCCTCGAATGTCCTATTCTGTTCTCTGGGGTGAACGCGAGATCGTTTCGGTCGCGAACTTGACGCGGGCGGATGCCTGTGAGTTCTTTCCCGTGGCTCAAAAAGCCCAAGTGACGACCCACACCGTCGTCTATCCCCTCGAAAGAGCGAACGAAGCCCTCGATGATCTGCGCCGCGGCAGATTGAACGGGGCCGCCGTCATTGTGCCGTAAACCCGAATGAGGAGCGGGGAGGGCTCTCCGCCGCTTGCCGCCGTTGGAGTGTAACCACACGCTCATCCGATCGATCCGAGGCAGGCAGCCAGCTCGCTGAACGTTGCGCAGGATCAATGCCAAACCTCCAAAAGCTGGCAGTATGACTTGGATGGCGCTTCGCATAATCCATTTTGCGAAAGGAAGGCGTGCGCCACTGAGAGACGCCGATGGGAAAGGGAAGGGGCCCGATAAGAAATTCCGCTTTCTCAAGGCCAGGATTCATCAAATGATTATCAGACGGCTGAAACGAAGGCAGATTCTCGCGATGGCGATCGCAACAGGCTTTTGGGCGGCTGAATCAACCGTGAGCAACGCAACGAGTGTGACCATCCGCATCGGTCATTTCCCGAACATAACGCACGTTCAGGCGCTGGTGGCCAGAAGCTTTGAACATCGCGGACGAAGCTGGTTCGCCGATCGCTTAGGACCGGGCGTCGTTATCGAATGGTATGCTTACAATGCCGGCCCGAGCGCCATGGAGGCAATCTTTGCCGGCAGTCTGGATCTAGCCTACGTCGGACCGAACCCGGCAATCAATGCCTATGCGCGTTCTGGTGGAGCTGAGATCCGTATCGTGGCAGGCGCCGTGAACGGTGGCTCTGCGCTTGTCGTGCAACCGGAAGAAAGGCTCGCCGCTCCGAAAGATTTCCGCGGGAGACGGATCGGGACACCTCAGTTCGGGAATACTCAGGACGTCGCAGCCCGAGCTTGGCTGCGAGATGGAGGCTTGCGAATTACACAGGCAGGTGGGGACGCCTATGTGGTGCCGACTTCAAACCCGGAGCAGTTGTCTCTTTTCAAAACCCGACAACTCGATGCTGTTTGGACAGTCGAGCCGTGGGTTTCACGTCTCGAGCTGGAAGCGGCTGGCAAGGTGCTGATTGAGGAAAGGCAGGCGATCACGACGGTGCTCATCTCAAGGGTTGGGTTTCTTGAGCAACATCGCGATCTCGTGCATCGATTTGTTCAGGCCCATCGCGAACTCGGAGAATGGATCAGCCGTCATCCCGAGGAAGCCCAGGCTATGGTCCGCGAAGAGCTGAAAGCGGATTTTCGGGTAACGATGTCCCCGGAGCTTACATCTCGGGCATGGCCGCGCATATCGGTTACCAGCGATATCGCGCTTTCCGCTTTGCAGGAATATGTGGCCAAAGCACAACGTGTCGGCTTCCTGGATGCGGTCCCGGATCTTTCTCAGCTGGTCGAACTGCCATGATCATCCGCGCGCCTTTTGTTGCAGCAGACACGCAGCATTGCAGTCTTGCGACGAGCAAGCTCGATGTTCAAACCGTCTCGAAATGGTTTCGAACGTCTCGTGCCAGCGTGCACGCGCTAGCCGACGTATCGATGCAGGTTGCAGCCGGTCAGATCGTTTGCGTCGTTGGCCCGAGCGGCTGCGGCAAGTCGACGCTTCTCGACATCATCGCTGGGCTGACGCGACCAGATGCCGGTCACGTGTTTGCGGACGGTCAGGAGGTCGCAGGTCCCGGCCGAGAGCGGTTGGTCGTGTTTCAGGAACCGTCCCTTTTCCCTTGGCTGAACGTGTTTGGCAACGTGATGTTCGGCTTGAGACTTTGCCCAGAGCTTCGTGGGGACGAGCGCCGGGACATCGCGCATCACTACCTATCGCTGGTAGGACTGGAAAAGTTTGCAAAGGCGCACGTCCACGAACTGTCGGGTGGCATGAAGCAGCGCGTCGCGCTTGCGCGTGCATTGGCGCCTGATCCGCAAGTGCTCTTGATGGACGAGCCATTTGGCGCGCTCGACGCAATGACGCGGGAGCACCTTTACGACGACGTCCAGAAGATCTGGGCTGACAGTCGCAAGACGGTGGTGTTCGTGACGCACAACATGCGCGAAGCAACGTGCCTAGGCGATCGCATCTTGCTGATGTCGAGTGCCCCCGGAACAATCGTGCGAAGTTTTGACATCCCGCTGTCGCGCCCTCGCAGCATTTACAATGCCGAGTTGGTGGCACACGCGGCAGCGGTTGCCGATGCGCTCCGCGGCACAATGGGAGGCGGAGAACCGGAATGAGGCGAGCGGCGTTCGTGACGGCATTCTTTGCCGGGCTGCTCCTGATTTGGGAGCTGGCGGCCGATACTGGCTGGTGGTCACCAGTTCTATTCCCTTCCGCCGTAAACGTTGCCCGATATCTCTGGGGCGCAATGAGCGATGGTACGCTCCTTGAAGCAATCCGCGTTACGCTCCGACGGCTGCTGCTTGGGTATGTGATCGGAGCGGCAATTGGTCTCCCGCTCGGCGTTCTTACAAGTTCGTCGAAGGCTATGGAGGACACGGTTGGTTCACTGGCACTTGGCCTACAGACCTTGCCGAGCGTGTGCTGGGTGCCCTTCGCCGTGCTCTGGTTCGGACAGACCGAGAGTGCGATGCTGTTCGTCGTCGTAATGGGCACGGTCTGGTCGGTGATAATCGCGACCAACCACGGAGCTCGAACCATCCCGCCGATCTATGCAAAGGCTGCGCGGACCATGGGCTCAAAGGGATTGCATTTGTGGATGACGGTCCTGCTGCCAGCATCCCTGCCTTTTCTTGTCAGCGGCATGAAGCAGGGGTGGGCCTTTGCGTGGCGCTCATTGATGGCCGCCGAGATCTTCGTGACAATACTGACCGGTTTCGGTCTTGGCCAGTTGCTTCACTATGGACGTGAGCTGAATGCAATGGATCAGGTGATCGGAGCCATGATGGTGATCGTCTTGATCGGCCTGCTTGCAGATCGAATTCTGTTTGCGCCCTGGGAGCGTTTCCTGCATCGCAGGTGGGGAACGGGCCTCGACTAAAATATGGGCTTGAGATTGCGCGATCTCGATCGCCTGGTAGTTCTTGCCGATTGACGGACAGTTGAAGGCGGGACGCATGGTGAATTGCTTGACGCTGGCGGCGTTTACGCCCGTCTGTGGCAAAACGATTGCGAACCGTAGTGTCTTAACGGCAGCTATTAACGCAGGCCGGAGCAAAAATTGCCATCATCCGAGCATTCGGCGTGACGGCGGATCAGGGCGATGGACCGCGATCATCGCTTTCCGCAACACTATCGATCGGGGTATTTGTTTCCTTACGGATTAACAAAATCCCGGGCAACATCGGCAACCAAAGCGTAAAGCCACGAAAAATAAGCGTCGCGGCAAGACTGCCTTCGATACTGCTGCCCATGATATGGAGCAATGCCGTGCATGTTCCTTCGAAGGTGCCAAGTCCAAGCGGGACTGGCGAAAGAGTCGCCACGACTGAGGCCAGTACGAAGGCTGAGAATGCTGCAACGAAATCGACGTCTATCCCGACCGAACGGGCCGCGATCCAAAGAGAGGCCGCATCGAGCAGGAAAATTCCGGTCTGCAAGCAAATGCCTTCACTTACAAGCTCCACGTCTCGAAGCAGATCCGTGCGGGCACTTCGAAGGATTGCCGACAGCTTTGCGGCAGGAGCCCAACTGAGGGCGGCGTTTGGGATGATGCGGCTTTGCCGCCTGATCAATAGAAAGGCAGCGCCTAAGAATATCAAAAGAGCAGCTATGAACGCTGCTGTGAGACGTAGCCAGGCCGCAGCAAGCTCCCCGCTGCTCGACACGATTGCAAAGGCGACTAGGGCGACGAGCAAGTAGCTGGAGTAGTAGGTAAAGCTATCGACAAGGATAGCTGTCGTGACAAGGGATGGGGAAACACGCCGACGGAGCAGACCACGCGCCACGATCGCTGCGCCACTTAGCCCGCCAGAAGGAAGGGCCTGATTGGCGAAGAGTTGAACGACTGCAAGTCTGAAGAGACCTAAGAAGGGCTGCTTTACGTCTGCCCGGCATAGCACTCTGAACCAAACCGCTGCGGCAAAAGCATACGTGCCGCACTGACAGACAGCCGCTGCTCCCAGCCAGATCGGGGCGGCGCCTTTAACGATTGAAAGGAAGATGGCCACGTCGGCGAAATGAAGGGCGAATGTGATGAATACGCCAAGAACAAGTACCCCGGAAAGCCAGCCAACTGCTATGGTAAGGCCACTCTGCCCATCTTCTACGAAACGAAATGCCGCTTCCGGAAGCGGCATTTCCTGCCGTCCGTTTGCCTCCTGGCCGTTTCGATCACCCCCGTTGCTCAAGGCAGCGCCTCAACAGCAGGATATACCGAACACGCTGCCGGAGACTTGCCGCGCTGTATTCGGTCGTTTCGCCGGCATGCTACCCATTATTCTCCTCCAAGCAGTGTTTCACCGATTGACGGCCCTAAATTAATGGTCGTAGCCACAGACGCGCGACAATCGCTATCGACATCGCAAGAGCGTCGCGAGAACAACAATATCGATGACGAGGCCAAGCGAGCCGGGCCTCTGGGTCAAGGTGTAGCTGGCGCCAAAATCGTGTCCCGGGTCATGAAGGTCTCGCGGTCGCAAAAGCTCCTCAATTTCATCGATGAAGCGGCAGGACAACATGGGCGGCGTTGCAGGCATGTGATCCCATAAGGTTTTCGGCGCCTGGGGATCGAGATCCACCGTGGGTCGGTCCATGAACGGCACGAACGAACGGTGCATCATGCCCGGACGGTTTGGGAGACGACGAACCATTCTACCGGAGTGAGGTTCGACGAATTGGTCGGTCGAACCTACTGGTTCCATCGTCGAAAGCGCCGCCTTTTGTTCGCCTGGCGGCAGCAAATAGAGCCCTGCAGCCAACAGCATATTCTCCCAACCGGCCAGCCCCATGCCGATCTATGCAACGACGCACTGAATGGGGCAGACGCCTTCAACCTCTGCCTTGGAAGTGATGATCGACGATCGCTCTTGCTTTGGTCAATGCATCCTCCACAGTGTCGGCCAGGACATGGTCTGGGTTCGTTGAAGGAAGGCGCGGGCCTGGCATTATATGCAGGCGCCAACCCGCGCCGTAGTGAATCAGTTCGAAGCTGTAGCCTCGATGTTCAACGTGGCTGCTTTTGAGATGTGCCATCGAATCCTCCCGTCTGCTTTCAGTCTGCCACGGTGGGCAATTTCTGCATTGACGGGTATCAAGGATAACACCATTCCTGCCGCCGAATTTGCTCCGCGCTGGCGGACGGAAAGTGGCACCCGAAAGCTACGAGTAGCGATAGATTATGACGTGGCTCATTGCTCGACGTAGCCGAGCATCTTCCGTCGAATTGAACGAGACGCTCGCACGCAAGATTGATGGCCGTCAATGCCGGGCGAGACAAGACTGCGCAAGATAGGGCGATGGTCCCGATGGAATCGAAAGGTTTGCGCCATGATTAGCGACACAGTGTTGCGGCAGGAAATCATTGACGAGCTTGACTTTGAATCCGCTATCGACGGCTCGCATATCGGTGTTGCCGTGGAGGACGGGATTGTGACATTGACCGGATGCGTTTTCTCATCCGAGCAGAAGGCACTGCTGGAAAGTCTCGTTTGCAAGGTCAGGGGCGTTAGGGGGATTGCAGAGGAAGTTGAAGTCCGCCCCTTAGGCGTTACTCGCACCACAGACGAGGAGATTGCCAGACGGATGGTCAATGCACTGGCATGCAACGCAATTGTCCCAAGCGACACTGTGCAGATAAAGGTGGAGGGGGGCTGGGTGACGCTTGTGGGTACGGTCGACAACCTCGATCAGAGCGTCGCTGCAGAGAATGTCGCGCACGCGCTCGCTGGCGTCGGTGGAGTGACAAACAAGATCGAGGTTACAGGACCAACGATTGCCGTCGGTGCCGCAAATACGTTAAGACAACCCTGAGGTTGTTGCTGAGCGACGTTGTCGAAAGAGGTATCCAGGCTGGCTGGTTTTGACTGAGTCTCGGCTGATCCATTTCCGAAAGAACAATGCCGCGACCGTTGAGCGCCGTATTCAGCGCTACGCCCGGCAGGGCGAGTGACCAGGCAGGTCGGTGATCGCCGCCCTAGCCGTGCCGATGCGGACATGTCCGAGCGATCATGGCATTATTGGACCACGAGAAGAGTGCCCGGGTACAAATACGCAGGCTTCGCTCAGCGCGCGATACGCTAAGAGTGGTCGTCAAGGCGATTGTTCATCGGGAGAAAGAACTGGCCATGGTTCAATTCCACTCAGCCGGTTGGCGTGTCAGGAGGATTTACACAGGTGAACCATGGCAAGCCCAGCAAGCCGGCAGCAGAACCCGTGAGCCAAGGGAGAAAAGTATTGCCACCAAGGAGCGCCGGTCTGTTGTTACATCATGGAAAAGGGAAAGATCTGGAAGTTTTATTGGCCCACCCCGGAGGGCCATTTTGGGTAAAAAGAGACGGCGGCACATGGTCCATACCCAAAGGACTGATCGAGCAGAACGAGGAGCCTTTGGCGGCGGCGATCCGCGAAACTGAGGAAGAACTCGGCGTACGAATAGAAGGCGACTTCGTATGGCTCGGAGAGTATCGGCAGCCAAGCGGCAAGGTCGTGTTCGCCTGGTCGGTCAGCATGGCGGAGAAGATAGACACGACGGCGATTACGGGCGGGAAATTTGAGATGGAGTGGCCGCCGAAATCTGGCCGTATCGCCTCATTTCCAGAAGTGGACAAAGCTGAATGGTTTGGGATCGACGTTGCCAAGGCGAAAATACTGAACGGGCAACTGGCGATGCTCCTCGATCTGCAAAGAAGTTTGTCTTGAGACTTAGACAACCATTCAGGAACGGGCGAGGGAAGCTGTCGTGACTTACGGGCCGTTGCCGCCGCAGCGAGCAAACGCGCATTCTTCAGTTACAGCGCCTCCAATTCGCTTAACTGCATGAGCCTGCGCAGGCACCCTCAACGCTCCTCGGTGGGCGGAGAGCCGCTAAGTTAGGGCAGTTCGCGAGGAAATCCTCGTCCAGGTTCAGGAGATCAACGCCAACGTCTCGGCGATCGTCGAAGCCGCTCGCGAACAGTCGACCGGTCTCAAGGAGATCAACCAGGCGGTCAACTCAATGGACCAGGCGACCCAACAGAACGCCGCCATGGTCGAGGAAAGCACGGCGGCCAGCCACGCCATGGCCCGCGAGGCGGAAGCGCTGCACGAACTGCTCCGCCAGTTCCGCTACGGCGAGCAGGCCCAGGTCGTCGACGCAAACCGCCACATCGAAGATCGCGCGCAGCCGTCACGCCTGAACGCCATCGCCCGCGCCTTACGCGGCGGCCAACGAACGAGCCTCGCTGCGGCACCGGCCGCGGATGGCTGGCAGAATTTCTGACCGCACATCCCCGCAAATTCGCCCGATGATCAGCCATCGCCTCGGGTTCCCACAGCTAACCTCATCGTGGCTTAAGCAAGGGCGATTCAAGTCTCGCTCCGCCGATATGCCGAAGTTCCATAATACTTGTTACGCGATTTTACATCGTCCACAGGACCGAAAGCGGGGCAGCATGCAATTTTTCACCAAATGGCGTCACGCGGTCGTGATCGTGCAAAATGATGCCGTGTAGGAAGCGGTCGCCCACCGCCTCCTGCAACTGCCGCAGTCCTTTGAAGTCCTCAGCCCTGACCGTCGACGATGCCTTGACTTCGATGCCCACGACCCGACCGCGCCGGTCCTCGAGAATAACATCGACCTCGGTCTGATCCTTCGTTCGATAGTGAGAGAACGAAAGTCGGCGGTCGGACCAAGATGCAAGCTTCATGAGCTCGGATACCACGAAGCTCTCGAGCAATGGACCGAAACGCGTCCTGTCTTCGCGGATGCGGTTTACATCGTCTTCGCGCAGGGCTGCGAGCAAGCCTGTGTCAAGAAAATGCAACTTCGGTGTTTTCACCAGGCGACTAAGCCGATTGTTGGACCATGGCGCGAGCGTTCGGACAAGAAAGAGCCGTTCGAGGATCGCGACATACTTTTGAGCGGTGACACTCGATAGTCCGAGAGCCGAGCCGAATCCACTGTGATTGACCAATTGCCCCGCATGCTCTGCCAAGACATCAAGTAGGCGCGGCAACCTACCCAACTGATCGATGTTGGCAATGTCGCGCACGTCTCTGTCAAGGATAAGTGTCACATAGTCTTCAAGCCATGCGGTGCGTCGGGCGGGCTGTGTCCTTCGTACGACCTCGGGATACCCCCCACGTACAACGACCTCAAGAAGGTCGTCGCCCAGAGCAAGTTCGTCCGCTATCGCCGGGACCTCTCCCGCAAAGATGCGATCGAGAAAGTGGCCCGGTGTAGATCGGATTTCTGCCTGCGCAAACGGGAGCAATGAGACCAGGGCCATGCGCCCAGCAAGAGAATCTGCAACCGCGGGCACGGTGGCGAGGTTCGCTGAGCCCGTGAGCAGGAAGCGGCCGGGTTCACCGTTGCGATCGACGCTTTCCTTTATCGCCAACATCAATTCGGGCGCGCGTTGAACTTCATCGATAACCGCGCGGTCGAGGCCGCGGACAAAGCCTATCGGGTCGGACTTGGCGGCGCTAAGCGTCCCGGCGTCATCGAGCGTGTAGTACGGCCGCTCCGGCCCTGAGAACTGTCGCGCAAGCGTCGTCTTGCCTGCTTGCCTTGGTCCTGCAACCAGAACGACGCGCGTATCCGACAGCGCCGTCTCCACCATCGAGACGGCCTTGCGTTTGATGAATGTCTGCGTACGATTTAAATTGGTCATGCGTCTAAATTTAAATCAATCGACGGCCAATTTAAAGTGGGTATCCGTCTATATCAAAATACGATCACTGTACCGCCGGGAAGCTCCTCGTCCGAAAGGGGAGTTCGGCGTGAGTTCGTTTGGCGTTAAAACGACTGCCGCCAAAGACGAAGATCCGACGCCTCCCTGCCCTGCTCCAGCCGTTGCACGCGGCATGCCCCGCTGAGATAAGTGTCAACCCCGGGCAGTTCCGTACGCGTGCTTTTGGCGGATACGGCTTCGTACGCAACGAAAAGCAGCGCCGGACCGTCTGCTTTGATGCAATCCAGTTGACGGGCACCACAATACACATAACCGACCAAGCACTGAATTCGATGCCTTTTCGGCTTTCTGCCCAGCCAAGATGCCTCAATGATTGGCTGAGCGGCTCCCTGCTATTCTGGGGAAAAGGTCAGAAGTTAAGAGACGAATTTCAAAGCCAAGGTTCAGACTTCTCCAGAGACCTCGCGCCGTCGCTTCTCGAGCTCTTCGCTGTATCGGCGAAGCGTGTGGCTTTCGGTCAAAAGACCGACCACCCTTCGCTCGATGTTGTTGTTGAGCACCGCAAGCTCTTCACTCTCGGCGTCGTCGAAAATCGCTGCGGCCTGCTTGGCGTTCATGTTAGGTGACAGGAACGCATTCTTGTGCCGGATGAAGTCGGCGATATGCTGCTCCGGCTCAATTTCCGGATCGGAGAATAGATCGGGCACAATGATGAGACCAGCGTATTTGCCCTGATCGTCGAGGATGATGACCCGCTGTGTTGATCCAAGCGGAAACGCCAACTTGAACGCACCCGCTGTCATTCCAGCGTTTGCCGTCCTCATGTCCAAACGCATCATTTTGTCGACGGTCAGGTTTCGGATCCAGCCCACATCATGGGCACTGCGGATACTTTCCCCACGCAGATGGAAGCGCCATGTGGCAAACGAATACCCGAAGGTGGACCTCACCGTTACTGACGCGGTGATCACGGCAGCAAGGGTCAAGGCCGTGATCGGGAAGTCTCCGGTAACCTCGAGCGCGAGAAACGTCATGGTCAACGGCCCACCGATGACTGCCGCCGCAAGGCAGCTCATTCCCATGACGGCATAGGTGGTTTCGGAAAGCGCGCTGCTTGCTAACAACAGGTTGGCGCCGATTGCATAGATTTTCCCAAGGAGAGCACCCAGAAACAGTGACGCGAAGAAGAGGCCGCCGCGGAAGCCTGCACCAATGGAAACGGCAGAGGCGACGGCCTTTAACAAGAACAATGAGACAAGTGCCGAGACTCCGACCTTTTGATCAAGGGTCAGATGAAGTGCCCCATGCCCACCCGACAAGATCTGCGGAGAAACCAACGCTAAAATACCGACGACAATGCCACCCAGCGCAGGGCGGACAACGGGAGGAACAGCGCTTTTGCGGGCGGTTTCTTCCACAAGTGAAACTCCTCTCATCAGCAGGATGCCACTCGCCGCACAGAAAAAGCCCAGGAGCAGGGCTGGTAGGTAATCCGTGGTGGCGACAGAGCGGAACGCTTCGGCATCGATAATGAAGCCACTCGGAATGAAGACGCGAGCAACCATTGTCGCAACAAGTGCGGAGACAACGACAGGTGCGAGGCTCGCAATATTGTAGGAACCTGTGATCAACTCGAACGCGTAGAAGGCCCCTGTCAGGGGTGCGTTGAACGCAGCCGCGATCGCCCCTGCGGATCCGCACCCGACGAGCAACCGGAGATCCCCCCTACGCAATTTCATGATGATGCCGACCTTCGATGAGAAGGCGGACGATAGCTGTGTATAACCAGCCTCAAGTCCAACCGAAGCCCCGAAACCGTTAGAAATCAGGTTCTGAACGACGACGATGACGCTGTCAGTAACGGACATTCGCCCACCATGAAGCGCGTTCGCTTCGATAGGATCGACGATCGGGCGCTTACGCCACCGTGCCACGACGAGCATGACAATCCCTAGGATTACTCCGCCTGCCAAGGGCGCCGAGACAGCAATGCGGGGATCAAGATCCGTCCAGCCGCTTAGACGCTCGCCGAGTGGAACTTCGAAAATGAGCGCGTGCATAGTCTGCGCCGTGAGGCTGACGACGACCACGACCAAACCGGCGCAGATACCGCTGGCGACCCCAAGTAAGAGAAGGCCAAGCTCGGATTGTCGCACGAACGCCCGTATTCGACCGGTCGAGAGCAACTTAAATGCACCACCTGTCCGTGACGTCCACTTTTCAGCGAACCACATTCAACGCCTCACTTTAACTCTCTCAGTCGTCGACAGGCGTTTCCCAAAACCTTCGACCATTGCTATCGCCGGGAGGTAACAAAAGCAGGTCACGGTCGGATGATCAAGGGCGCGACCAGCTCCTCACGGATCTGGTCGAGTTGTCGCGGACGGTACAACGAGCGATTTTATCTGGAGGCTTGGCGAGCTTCCCTAACTGACGGCAGCTTAGGCGTTTGTGAGCAATTTGAATGCCGGTCACATCATCAGCGTCTACCGGATCGGATCCAGCCGTGCGAATTGTGCAGCCTCGCCGAACTCCATCTCGTGAGAGGCGGGCGTTGCATCGGCAGGGAATTGTCCGCGGCGATGATCTTGCATATCGTCGTCCGCGCAAAAGAGCGTCAGGAGCAGGTCCATAACCGCTTCAATTCGTCCATCGGCGATGGAATAGTAGATTGCCCTCGATTCTCGGCGCGTCTTAACCAGTCCTGCCTGGCGTAGTTCCGCAAGCTGTTGCGAAAGTGCTGGCTGTTTAAGTCCGAGTTCATTCTGGATTTCACCAACCGAACGTTCCTGTTGGGCAATGTGGCAAAGCAGCATCAGCCGGCTTGGCGTGCTGAACGCGCGCATAAATTCAGCTGCCTCGGCGGCCTTGCTCTGAAGCGTTTCAATGGGAATGTTCTTCCTGCTCACGTGATTCGCTCCCTATAGTACCAGGCCCCCGTTACCTCACCAGTTGCTGCCGCTTCCTTCATGGTCGTTGCCGGCAGTTCCAAGAGCACGCCTCCGGATCGCCAACCTTCAGGCGTGGAAGCACCTTCGGACTGAGAGACTTGCAAGGCTTCAACAAGGCGCAGCAGTTCGTCTACGGACCGACCAATATTGGTCGGATACCAGACAATGGCGCGGATGACGCCTTTGGGGTCGATTACATATGCGGCCCTCACGGTAGCACTGCTTGGCGAAGCGCTATCGAGCATGCCGTAGGCTTGCGCGATGGCCATCGACGGATCTTCGATTAACGGGAACTCCACTTGAATACCAAAGGTCCGCTCGACATCGCGCAACCAGGCAAGGTGCGAGTAAAGGCCATCCACTGAGACGCCCAGGAGATCGCAATCGAATGCAGCAAAACGCTCTTTTGCACGCGCAAAGGCGATGATTTCACTCGTGCAGACCGGAGTGAAATCGGCCGGATGGGAAAAGAACAACACCCAACGTCCCCGATAGTCGGCAAGCGACACCTCTCCTGCCGTCGACCGGGCCGAAAAGCCTGGTGCTTCATCATTGATCCTTAAAGAGCGTGCCTCGGGTCGAAGAGCGTTGTCTATCATTTCGAACGTCCTGAACGATGTGTGCTTGGCTGGCTATAGCCCATAAACTCTAACAATTCCATCTACACATACTTGTATATTTACTGTAACTAGATATCTATCGACGTATCTAGGAGATCAGTCCATGACGGATGTTGCGCTTTCCCACGCACGCGGAATTATCCTCGCCGCCCAAGGCGAACCAACGAAGAGGCCAGCGATAAAGTCGTTCTTCGACCCCGTAACGTTCACCGTCAGCCATGTGGTTCGCGATCCGGTATCGAGCGCCTGTGCCATTATCGACAGCGTACTGGATTACGATCCCGCCTCCGGGCGAACAATGAATGACTCTGCACGGGCGCTCATTAATTACGTAAAATCAGAAAGTCTCGAAGTGCAATGGCTTCTGGAGACGCATGCCCATGCAGATCACCTATCTGCAGCCCCGCTGCTGCAGACCGAACTGGGCGGCGCACTCGCAATCGGCCGAGAAATCACTCAGGTGCAGGAGGCCTTCGGGAAGATCTTCAATGCCGGCTCGGAGTTCCAACGAGACGGGAGCCAATTCGACCGGCTCTTTCAGGACGGTGATCGGTTCAAGGTTGGCGGCCTCGCGGCAACGGTCTTGCATGTTCCAGGACACACTCCCGCCTGTCTCGCCTACGTCATAGGCGACGCCGTGTTCCCAGGCGATACGCTTTTCATGCCCGACTATGGTACGGCACGCTGTGACTTCCCGGGCGGCGATGCGCGCCAGCTTTATCGATCGATCCAAAGACTGATGCATCTCCCGGACGAGGCTCGCATGCTCTTGTGTCACGACTACAAGGCACCGGGCCGCGAGCAATTTGCTTGGGAAACCACCGTTGGCGCGGAACGAACCGGTAATGTTCACGTTCGCGAGGGCGTTGATGAGGACGCATTTGTCAAAATGCGGACTGCGCGAGACGCGACACTTTCGATGCCCAACCTGATCCTGCCTTCAGTGCAGGTCAACATGCGCGCAGGCCGGCTGCCACCCGCAGAAGACAACGGCGTGCACTATCTTAAAATCCCCGTCAACAGGTTGTGACAGCGATGAGTGAGCTCAACTATCTTTGGCCATTAACCGGTGGCCTTCTAATCGGCCTGTCGGCGGGCCTTTACCTCCTGCTAAACGGCCGGATAGCCGGAGTTTCCGGTCTTACGGCCGCGGCAGCGGGCCTGACAAGTGGCGGGATCAACAAGTTGGGACTGGGCTTTCTCGCAGGCATCATCGCCGGCGCCTGGTTCACGTCCTTCCTTGTTCGAGAACCCCACGTCGCCATCACCTCCTCGCCTGCGTTGTTGATCGCCGCAGGACTGATCGTCGGTTATGGCACACGGCTCGGTTCCGGCTGCACGAGCGGTCACGGCGTTTGCGGCATCGCGCGTCTTTCGCGGCGTTCGCTCGCTGCAACAGCAATCTTCATGGCCGCTGCAGGCATTACCGTCTTCGTGACCCGCCATCTTCTAGGAGGTCAATTATGAGCGCTCGTATCCTGGCATCCATTCTTTGTGGCCTCCTCTTTGGGGCGGGGTTGGTGGTCTCCGACATGATCAACCCCGCACGTGTGCTGGCGTTCCTCGATGTCGCCGGCAACTGGGATCCGTCGCTGGCGTTTGTCATGGGAGGCGCCCTCATCCCCTCCGGCGCCGCCTACATCATCCGCGCTCGCCGCGCGGCGCCACTGCTCGACAGCCGCTTCCATGTGCCAGAAAATGCCTCTATCGACTGGAAGCTGGTGACTGGCGCGGCCCTTTTCGGGCTCGGCTGGGGGTTGGTGGGGCTCTGCCCCGGTCCGGCGATCGCCGCATTGTCGACCGGCCGATGGGAGACTGCAGTGTTCGTTGCAGCCATGATGGTCGGGATGTCGGCCTATCGCTTTTCGCTCGGCGGCGCATTGAAAACCAACTCTCCAGCGAGCACTAAAGCCTAGCCCACGAAGCATCCATGTATCTCGATCCTCTACAATATTTTCTTGGCGGGCTATCCGGCGTTTTGGTTGGCTTCGCCCTCGGCCTGTTTGGCGGCGGCGGTTCGATACTCGCCGTCCCGCTGATGGTCTATCTGGTCGGCGTGCCAAGCGCGCATCTGGCGATCGGTACCAGCGCGCTCGCGGTTGCCGCCAACGCCTTCGCGAACCTTATCGCTCACGCGCGCCTTGGCAATGTCAAATGGCGCTGTGCCGTCGTCTACAGTGCCGCCGGAGTCGCAGGGGCGTTCCTCGGTTCAACGCTCGGCAAGATGGTCAACGGCCAGCACTTGCTGATCCTGTTCGCCCTCGTGATGCTGGTGATCAGCGCGCTTATGCTGAAGCGGGGGGATGCCGAAGGCAATCCCCAAGCCCAATGCAATCCCGAGAATGCCGCTAAAGTCCTGGGTTTTGGCGGGATGACGGGCATTCTGTCAGGTTTCTTTGGAATTGGCGGCGGGTTCCTCATCGTCCCAGGGCTCATTGCGGCAACAGGCATGCCGATCATCAATGCTATCGGCTCCTCCCTCGTCGCCGTCACCGCACTTGGGCTGACGACGGCCCTGAACTACGCTTTTTCCGGCTATGTCGATTGGGCGCTGGCAGCGGCCTTTGTCCTCGGCGGCGTCGCAGGCGGTGCGCTTGGCGCATTCGTCGCAGCCCACCTTTCGGCGCGGAAAGGCGTGCTCAACAAATTGTTCGCTTCACTGATCCTCATAGTCGCAGGCTACATGATCTACAGGGGCGTGGGCCAATTCATCTCCGGGTGACGGCCTCTCGATGCGGTATCTACGAGCAGGCTCAAGCCTCGCGCAGCCCGCAGTAACGACCGCCCTTACGCTGACCTTCTGGTTGAGTCGGGCTCCAAACAGCCCTCGTTCCCATGACCGTCTACGGCCTGCTTGGTTCGTCCTGCGTTGTTGGCGCCAATTCCACTGCGACGCTAAACATTCTGACGGGCACCGCAAACAGCGGGGTTGTTACCGATGGAAACCCGGCGCGGCTGCTGACAGCAACTGCCACCCTGGCAACCCTCGTGGCTGCGCTGTTGTCGCTAGCGAAGCTTTCGGTTCCGTTTCTATCGCCAAATTCATCTCAAGCCCGGTTCTGACGGGTTTCAATGCCGGCATCGGACTGGTCATAATTCTCAGCCAGGCGCCGCAAGCTGTTTGGGCTTGGGTGATGCGCACACTTACGGCCAGTGACTGGCGCTAATTACGTTGGAACATTCAGAGGAGAGGTCTCGAATTCGCCTATTTATGCTGACAAATTCGCATAGTCCCGAGCGGGTGATTAACTTGTTTGGATCTGTGCCCCGCGATTTGTCAACTGCGCTTACTCACAGATCTATGTAGGATTGATGGAGGTATAAATGGTTCAAAGATATAGAGTGTTATTGGCGGCATTTGTTGTCTTTGTAGTTTCCGCTCCACCCCATTCGTCTTTTGCACAGGAGTGCGACGGAGACTATTACACGGGCATCGGTGCGAGCCAAAACCATAATAATTACAAGCGCCAATCCGGCAGCGCCTCTCTGCTCAAGCATCGGGTCAATCAGCAACAACCGAAACGAGCTATAGATGCGGCCGCGATTGAAAGCCGGGCGTCAAGTTAGTAAGCAATCGAGTTCGGCCGCTGAGGCTCTAGTAGGGGTCGCGATTGTCGCGACGGGCGGCTTTCAGTTGACCATAGCTACGCCCGATAAGGGCAAGACCGAATTTTCAGGCGGCGCTGGGCAGTAACCGGGTGCAGCAACTGCCCTCTCGGCTGGAGTGCGCCCCTGATGCCGCCCTTCTTGTCTCTGAGGTTGTGTTCTGCATGCCGGGCAGCAATACGTGTGGGACCGTGTCGGACGGGAGCCACTTGACGGGCGCGGAGAGCACGTGGCTCGCTTAGCCCCAAGGGATTCCCGCCCGCCGATAAGGAAAGGGTTTAAGTTGGCGGCTTGCGAACGCGCTATTCCGTCACCGTTAGCTTCGCATGCATGCCAGCTTCAAAGTGCCCCTTAATGTTGCAGAGCAGAACATATGACCCTGGCGTGAGCTTAGCCTTCAATTGACCATCGGCACCCGGCTTCAATTCCGACACTTCGCCAAGGCTCTCCAACTGTTTTTCGTCGACCCGATGCTTGCTCGTGACGACATCGATCTTCTGGTCGGCAGATTTCAGCTTGACCAGGACCATCTCGTGCTCTTCGGTTGCGGCGTCATTGTGAACCAGAAACGTTGTTTCACCGGCCTTTACGGTTGACTGGTCGAGCGTGAGCGTCATCGGACCGCCGCCCTCTCCGCCCTGAACGACTTTAACGGTCGTCGCCGCGAACACGGGCGACGCCATGCAAACAAAAGTAAGTACGGCCAATTTGCTTCGCGTAAACTGCATTCTTGGTTTCCTTTTACATATTTTGACGATTGAGCCACGCAGACGAGGACGCAATGACATCGAGCCTTTTCTGGGGCACAACCTGTCGATTGGCTGTCATAGTCCAGTAATGGCCCCCGTGGCCGGAAGTTGGCAAAACCGAACATTCATTCGAACCCGAGCGCTATCCGCAAACGGCCTCGCGAATTTACCGTCGGGCCAACCACTGAGCGTTGCGCGTACGCCAGGCGATGCGTTGGGTGTTCGACTCGCTCCCGTTTCCGCGCAACTCGCGGGCTACATGCAAATCGGCATACTGTTTGAATGTGTCGTCAAAAAATCGAACAACCATCAGCAGATGGAAACTCGCGCCAAATTGTGTGGTCGTCAGGCAATTGTCGGTGAAATCCTCAGCGCACGAAGTGCGTTCAAAATTACAGCGACGTCTATGGCCTCCTGGAGCAACGCGCCCTCAACAGGAAGTAGATAGCCAAACGCCGCCGCCACCATCGCGACGACCGAGAGACCGATACCAACCACGACGCTTTCAATCGCAATACGCCGTGATCGCCTGGCAATCTCGATACCGGTGAGAAGCCTGTCTATCCTGTCGACGAGAAGGACAACATCGGCCGCTTCCGCGGACGCTGCGGCTCCTCGAGCACCCATGGCAACCCCGACGTCGGCAGCGGCAAGCGCTGGCGCGTCGTTGACGCCATCGCCGACCATCATCACGGGGCCGTTCTTGCGCTCGCTCAAGACGGTCAGAACTTTCTGGTCCGGTGTCAAACCGGAGCGAACCGCATCGAGAGCCAACCCCTCACAAATTCGTTCGGCGACGGCAGCACGGTCGCCCGTTGCCAGGACTATGCGTTTCACGCCTTCCTGGCGCAAACCACTAAGGGTCGCCCCGACCTCGGTCCGCACGGGGTCAGCCATGACGATATATCCTGCTATCCTCTGGTCCACTGCCATGGCGACGAAAGCTGAACCGGCTTCCGTGTCCGGAATTTCCATCTGCACGGCTTCGGACTGCTTCCGAACAAAATCGTGCCCACCGACTGCCACCGCCCGGCCGTCGACATACCCTGTCACTCCGTCGCCAGCAAATTCTGTGACGTCTGCGGGCAAGACAAGGTCCAGTCCTCGTTTCAGAGCTGCCGTGACCAGAGCCTGTGCCATCGGATGTTTCGATACCTGGTCGATGGAGGCTGCAAGCCGCAGTATATCTTCTTCGCTGAACCCCGGCTGTGCGTGGATCAAGGCGATCTGGGGCCGTCCGTCGGTCAAGGTGCCCGTCTTATCCAGTACCAGCGTATGGATGCGGGCCATGCTCTCGAGCGGACGAGCACCCTTCACCAGCACGCCGAAATGCGCCGCACGCGATAATCCGGCCACAAGGGCAACCGGTACGGCAAGGATGAGCGGGCATGGCGTTGCCACCACCAGAACCGCAACCACCCTCACTGGATCTCCACTGTACCACCAGGCGGCGAAAGCAATCAGCAAGGTCACGACCAGAAAGCCAACTGACCACCGATCCGCCAGTCTCGACATCGGAGCCTTCGAACGTTGGGCGTCTTCTACCAGACGAACGATGCCGGCATAAGTACTGTCCTTCGCCTCGTGCTGTGCGATCATATCGAACGCATCGCCGGCATTCACCGATCCACTGAGGACCGTGGCGCCTTTGGTCAACGAAACAGGAAGCGATTCCCCCGTCAGCGCCGACATGTTGACGAAGGCGCTCCCCGACGAGATAGTACCATCGACAGGAACGACATCACCCTGGCGGATCAGCAACCGGTCGCCGCGCCGCACGGCATCCACGGAAAGCTCCTGGAGGCTTTCGCCGACGTAGCGCGTCGCGGTTCGAGGAACCCGCGAGAGCAGATCGTGCATCTCGCGGCGTGCCTTTCCCTCGGCGAAACTTTCGAGGAAGGCGCCGCCTGTGTACATAAGCGCGACAATGGTGGCCGCCAAAGTTTCGCCGAACGCGAGCGCGGCCGACATCGACAGCGCCGCAACGATGTCGAGGCCGAGTTCTCCTTGCCACAAGCTTCGCACTATCTCGACGAACAGGGCCGCCAGAACCGGAAGAGTGGCGATGGTCCACGCGAGCTGCGCGCCCTCCGTTCGACCCGTGAAATAGAACCCAAGTCCGACAACCAGGCCGCCGAATGCGAACAATAGCAGACTGGCTTTGAACCAATCTTCAGCCGAACGTATCATGCGTCAGGTCTCCACAGAGGAGGTTGCGTCCGGACAGATGATTTCCGCGTGGAATCCGCCTTCGAGACGATTCTCCAAAATCAGGCTCAGGCCATAGAGATTCGCGATTTCCGACACGATTGCCAGTCCCAGGCCCGAGCCGGGCTTTAGACGGTCAAGTCGAACTCTTCGACCAGGGAGTTCCGGCAGATGCTCGCTCGAAACACCCGGCCCATCGTCCTCGATCACCAGGCGACACTGGCCGCCACCGTATGCGGCAGTGACCAATACACAGCTATTGGCCCACTTGGACGCGTTCTCAAGAAGGTTGCCTGCGATTTCCCGGAAATCATGCGGGTCGATCGGTACCATGATGTCTTTTTCCAGCTCGGTCTCCCAACTCAGCCGCTCTCCCGCCTCGGTGTGTTGCAGCATCCGGATGATCTCGCCGACGATTTTCTGGACGTCGGCGTCACCGCTTCGTTGGTCCGGCGTGGGGCTGATCCGGGCGCGAGCAAGTTCGTGCTCGACATGAGAAAGCATGGTTTCCGCCAGATGGTCGAGTTCATCGGCGATTTCAATTTCACCCTTCTCCCGAAGCGTGAGAGCATTGTTCGCAAGCACGGTCAGAGGTGTCTTCAGCCCGTGTGCAAGGTCACTTGCCCTGCCCCTTGCCTTCTCGATCGCCCCGGCCTGGCTTTCCAGCAGCGCGTTCACCCGATCGACGAGCGGTTTGACTTCGCGCGGGTACGATCCTGTCAGACCGGTGGCCTTGCGATTACGGACGGCTTCCAGGTCCCGCCCGAGGCGGTCGAGAGGTCGCAATCCCACCCAAAGCTGACCTACGGACATAAGTACCAGCAGGATAGCAAGAATGCCGAGGTAGGGCAGGATATCGAGAGCGAACGCTGTGCGAGCGCGATCAACCTCGTCCGCATTGATCGCAACCGCAATACGGAGCGGTCTTTTGCCTTCAGGCGCGGCTAACAGCAAAGCACGCTCCTGGACGAGGACATCCTTTTCTTCAGGCCCCGGAAGGCGATACTGGTGCATGACGCCAACGGGATGCGGTTCGACCGGCAGTGGCAAGGCATAGTCGAAAAGCGAGGGTGAACGTAGCACATCCATCTTGGAGGGATCGTCGATTTGCCAGTAGAGCCCACCATAGGGGAGCAGGAAACGGTCGCTTTCGAGATTTGCGGAAACCTGTATTCGTCCATCGGCGGAGAAGCGGATAACAGCCGCAAGCCGGTTGATATGTCCCGTTAATTCATTCTGAATGCGGCTGCTGTAGCTATCGGCAAATATTTGGACCAGCGCCATCGATGCCGCCGCGAGACAGATCGACACCGCGATCAAAGACGCCAAGATGAAACGCCCGTGCAGCGACATCATGTCGTCTCGTCCGTCGCAATCTGATAACCGAAGCCTCGACGCGTCAAGATGGCGTCCCGCCCCAATTTCCTTCGCAGGCGTCCGATCAAAACCTCGACGGAATTGCTTTCCCGCTCGAAGTCCTGGGAATAAAGCTGTTCTGTTAGTTCGATCTGTGAAACCGCTCGGTGTCGATTCTGCATGAGGACCGAAAGGCACTTGTATTCAAGTGGGGTGACGTCGACAGGCAGGCCATCGACCAAAACTGTCCTTCGGCGCGTGTCGATGG
The DNA here is from genome assembly GCF_016919405.1 of Ensifer sp. PDNC004. NCBI lineage: Bacteria > Pseudomonadati > Pseudomonadota > Alphaproteobacteria > Hyphomicrobiales > Rhizobiaceae > Ensifer > Ensifer sp. PDNC004. The sequence continues at coordinate 566,806 of NZ_CP070354.1, read as the reverse complement.
AAATGGCGCCTGACGAGAGAACAGCGCTGGCCTGACCAGAGTATCGCCGAAGGACAGCGTTTAGCCTGGCCAAAAGCTCCGCGATGCGGAACGGCTTGCCAAGATAATCATCCGCACCCGCATTGATGCCTTCAACGCGCTCCTCCCAGTTACCGCGCGCGGTTAGGATGATAACGGGCATATCGCGGCCATTCGATCGCCATTTCTTGAGGATCGTAAGTCCGTCGACCTTGGGTAGGCCAAGATCCAGGATGACGGCCGCGAAATCGTCATGCTCGCCCGCAAACAGCACAGCTTCACCATCGGATTCGTGCACGACATTGAACCCGGCCCTCGTGAGATGGGTGACCACATCTCGGGCGATAAGCGCATCATCTTCGGCAAGCAACACGCGCATTATTCGTTCTCGATTTCGACGATCTTGCCCGCGGCAGCATCCACCTCGACTTCCGTGACCTGGCCGCCGCTTCTTAAGACCCGGAATTCGTAAACTAAGCGCTCGTCCTCACGGTCGACACTGACATTGATCAACTCGCCGGGTATTCGGCGCAGAACCAGCGCCTTTAGGACGCTGAGGGGCAGGATTTTTCCCTCACGCACCTGGCGCGCCAGTTCGTCGTTGGACGGCACCCCCGATTTTACGCCGGAAGGGCGATCGTCGTCGGCGCGCAGGGCCGGCGCCTGAAGTGACAGGCCCGCCACGAGCAACGCCAGGCTAAGATTGCGAAAAAGACACATCGTCGATCAATAGCATTACCGAGATGACAAGAAGCTGACAAATTCGCTCAGGTGATCGTCAGGTGGCCCCTCCTAGCTTGCGAACCGACCAGAAGAGCAGCACCGCTCCTGGCATGTAACGGAGACCCCCATGAAAAAGATCATTCTCGCCACTATCCTTGTAACGACGGGCCTGGTCGGCGCCGCCCGTGCCGAGGAAGGGCAAAACTGCACGCAAGCCGCTAAGGATAAATGGCTGAGCGAGGACGCAATCAAGGAGACGGCAAAAGCCTCTGGTATTGACGTGCGCCGGGTCAAGACCGAGGGCAGCTGCTACGAAGTCTATGGGATTGATACCAAGGGCAACAAGGTCGAGACACTATTCAACCCTGAAACTGGCGCACCGGTCGGCAACGAGAGCGAATGACCATGGACAGAACAGAACGCAAAACGGCGAGCATGGCCTCGCCGTCGCAGATTAAGGTCTGGGATCATTTGATCCGGGTGTTTCACTGGAGCCTAGTTGCGCTTTTCGCATTTTCTTATCTCACTGGCGACGAATGGAAGCAGGCCCATTTGCTGTCCGGGTACGCCATCATCGGGCTCCTGATCGTCCGGATCATCTGGGGCGTCATCGGCAGCCATCACGCACGCTTTTCAAGCTTCATCTACAGCCCGGCCACCACGCTGGGCTTCATCCGGGACAGCATCCGGATGCGCGCCAAGCGATACATTGGGCACAATCCTGCCGGCGGCGCGATGGTGATAGCCATGCTGGCCGCCATCTCCGGGATTGCGGCAACCGGATACATGATGACAACCAACACCTACTGGGGCGTGGGATGGGTGGAAGAGGTTCACGAGGTGCTCGTGAACATTACGCTTGCTCTCGTTGCCCTTCATATCGCAGGCGTCCTCTTCGCTAGCGTCGAGCATAAGGAGAACCTTGTCCTGGCGATGATCACGGGCCGCAAACGCGCTGACTGAAAAGAGCGTGGAGCCCACTACCGCCAAACGAGAAAGCGGCTCCACACCAAGCCTCCTGCTTTGGGAACGGGCTGGATACAGGATGAAGCCAGATGGAACTGTTCGGCGTTCTCCAGAGCCCAGATGGCGGAAATAAACGCAGATAACCCACTGATAGTCCCAACGGCAGGCAGCGCGACGCCGACCTCGTCGTGCGAGTTGATCTCGAGCTGGAGGCCGAACTCCACACACGTGTCGTTGCAGCCGTAACTGCGCAGCTTATCGCGTTCGCCGTCTTCGACAAGCGTTAGGAAAGTGATGTCCTGACCGGTGGCTTCTGCGAGAAGCCGGGCCGCCAGTTGGTGCTAAATCGGCGATGAAGAAGTATCCGCTGGCAGCGAAAACCCACTAGCTCGCGATCAATCTGTTAGGGGTCGATGGCCGCGAGGGGTAGATCAAGGAATCCCCAGGCGATTTTCTGCTAGCAGCAGGTGACCCGCTATCTACGATTAGGACGTTAGCCCTGCGGGCGGCCGCAAGGAACGCCAATCGGGCTTTTGACGGAGGGCATTTGCCTTCGATCGCCTCGGCGCAAAACGCGAGCGCCCGCTGAAATTCGCGTCCATGGGTCACCGGCCACTTTTCAGCCAGTAAGAACATGGCGCTCCGCGGGTCCTCGATCTCCATCGCACGGGACATACCGGGAAGTAGAACGACGAGGGCCTGGTCCCAAATCATATCGAGCATCTCATAACGTTTAGCCTAACCGGCCGATAAATGCTGGTCCGCAAAAATGGTTCCCTGTTCCGCGTTTAAATGTGCACATTATGGAGGCTGACGTGCTCGCCCCTGTTCCTAGACACCTCGTCGCGTGAGCTGGGCAAAGCGCCGAACCAAGTCAAGCCGCTGGACGGTAGAACTGGACTCGGCCGGTTGGCATCAATTGCAGCAGGTAGTCGAAGCCGCTGACGTTGGATTGACATCCTCTGGCAGGTTGGCCTATCGGGGCATCCCGTCGGTTCATGGCCGACAACACGATCGGGGCCTCGTCGCCCTTGACGACCACGACGCCCCGGTCCTCACCAGATGCATACCGGATCCTGTCGAGGTTCGAATTTACCGCCCCAGAATTCCCTCAAAGACGGCCGCGAACTGAGGGCGGTATGCTGAGATCAACAAACACTCGACTGACGAAAGCGCATGTGGATTGCGGTAGTGAAGTGAATAGACGCCAATACCCTTGCCGGCGGGGGACATGATCGGAATAGACGTGATCGAGCGAATGTCCCTGTCGCGTGCCCAGCCATGTAGATTAGGATAGTCATTGTCGTGCTCGAGATCCTCGATACAAACGGCTTTAAGGCCCTTTATCGCTGCTTCGCATGAGGTCCCATCGCCATCCCTGATATGCGCAAACTTGGTTGCGTACTGCCTGTCGAAGTTGCATTGAGCAAACAGGGCGAGCGAGCCATCCACGTCGTTCCAGATCTGGCAACTGCCAAAGTCCGCGCCATGGGCTGCCACGGCTCGATCAAGTATATCCTCTATTTGAGATACGAAGGATGGTCGGGCATCGAGCTCGGGCCATAATAGGCGCCAAAGCTGTTCGAGAAAGACGAGTTCTTCGCGTGACGCTGCCAGCATCGCTTCCAAAATTGTGCGCTCGCCTTCCGTTGGAACGGTACTTAGCTTTGCTTCGTACAGATGGATGTTTTGCCGAAGGATAAACCGTTGCATCGACAATTCCCCATAACCCTGTTGGTGAGCGATGCATCTGTGAGGAAGGCAGAGATTGCAACTCTTATTTACATCATCAAATGCTAAAGCGCGGAAATTGTGACGTCAACCAAGATAGGGTGAACAATTACTTCAACGAAGAAGAGTGAGTGGCATTGCGCACCGCCGTAGCCTGACCACTCAGGAGACAAGAGATTGCCGCCACCGTGACTGAAGGCGCGCCAAGAGAGGAACGATGATTCAGCGAGGAGGAGGAGTGGTGAACCTACTCTCTATTTGAACGTCTTCAGGGGCCACGCTGTTGAGGATCACGTCTCCTTTGCCTGATGTGAGATGCCTGGACAACCAAGAATTGGCCGTGATCGCCGTGGATGATCAGCGAAGGGCGGTCGATCTTTGAGCATTGCATTACGCAACTCTGCGAATATGAGGAATTGCTCCTATCCTCGAAACTGGACGCTCGTGTGGCGGACCCTATCTAACCCGTGGTCACAACGTCACCGTCAATAACAAGCGATTGGCCGGTCATCATCCGGCTGGCGGAAGAAGCAAGGAAAAGGCAGCCACCGACGATGTCCTGCGGTGCCAGTGTGTCCTTCAGACATTACCGGCCAAGATGCGTAGACAGCGCCTCGGGCGTCACCCATTGCTGTTTCTGCTTGTCATTCAGCACCCAACCCGGTGCCAGTGCGTTGACACGGATGCGGTCGGCCCCAAATTCCCGGGCAAGCGCGCGTGTCATGCCGTTGATACCCGCGTTCGCCGTCACATAGACGGGATAACCTGGGTTTCCCGACATATAGCTGATGGACGTGAAGTTGATGATGGATCCGCCGCCGATCGCCTGCATGCCCGGAATTACCGCCTGGCACGCGAAGAAATAGGCCTTCAGGTTGATGGCTATCGATCGTTCCCAGAAGGCTTCGTCGACTGCAAGCGTGTCATGCCGCTGATCATTGGCGGCATTGTTGATGAGAACCGCGATGGGGCCGTGGACGTCGGCGGCAGCCTGCAGCGCTCGCTGGCATTGACCGAAGCGCATGCAGATACAACCAAGAGGCAAGTCCGTAGTAGAGCAGCCCGGAAAGAACAATCATCGCAATGTCATGGATCGGAACGGTCGCAATGCCAGGCGCGGCGACCGCGTCCAGTGCAAGAGTGCAAATTATGACCATCCAACCAAGTGCGACGCTCTGTTGTATGGCGACCGTGACCAGCGGATTGGCTTTCAGATTGCGTGCTAAGACGGTGTAGATCGCACAGCACAACACTCCGGCCAAAATCAGAGCTGCCCCCAGACCCGTGGTCGAGGACGGTTCGCCCGTGAGGAGGCCGCTGACCAGAAAAACCCCGCTGGCGGCAAGAGCCACGAGACCGGCCAGTTGGCGATCAATTCGTTCCTTGAGAAATGCCCAGGCGAGGCCGAGAATGAGGATCGGTTCGAATGCCCAGAGCAATGTCGCGATGCTCGCACTGGTATTCGAGAGGCCGAACATGCTGAACGTATAGGCCCATCCCGGATTGAGAAGGCCGAGTAGCCCGATGGGTACGAACAAGCGTGCGGCAGGAATGTCCGGCCTTGCAAAAACCGCGGCCAGCCAAAGCGCGATTACGCTCGGTGTCAGTTGGAAGACGAGAATTGTGACAGGTGGAAACGACGAGAGGAGTGCCTTGCTGAGGATCGTACCAAGAGCCCAGCACAGGCACGCCCCGATCGCCACACGCGGCGACAGCGAGAGCATGGTTGTCTCCAAAAAAGGTCTAAACGAGGGTTGCGGAACGCCTCTGGCTAGGCGTCTTCGTCACACCGATCGTATGAAGGCCGTTTTTGGGGACGTTTGCTCATCTCACCTTGAATACCAGTGGTCGCTTAACTGAGTTGCACCTTGGCTTATACCACGCCAGGCTGCCTTCGAACAAATCGCTCTCGCGGAACACGTCGATGCCAGTATGCGGGCAAGGGACTGGCGTTCACCCGTCAAGAGCGAAGCCTGACGCCTTGCAGTTCAAATCAAATCGACCTCAACGACACCCGCTTTTCGAGTTCGGTCGCATGTTCCTTCCGCTCGCTGTAGCGATCCGTCAGATGAGCCGAGGCGCCTCGTGTCAGTAGCGTGAACTTCACCAGTTCCTCGCAGACGTCCACAACGCGGTCGTAGTAGGACGACGGTTTCATCCTGCCGTCGGCGTCGAACTCCTGGTAGGCCTTGGCGACCGACGACTGGTTCGGGATCGTGACCATCCGCATCCAGCGGCCAAGCACGCGCATCTGGTTCAGCGCGTTGAAGGACTGGCTGCCACCGGAAACTTCCATGATCGCCAGTGTCTTTCCCTGCGTCGGGCGGATCGATCCGAGCGACAGGGGAATCCAGTCGATCTGGGATTTCATGATCCCTGTCATTGCACCGTGGCGCTCGGGGCTAACCCACACCTGGCCCTCCGACCACTGGGAGAGGTCACGCAGCTCCTGCACTTTCGGATGGCTGGCCGGAGCCTCGTCGGGAAGCGGCAGCCCCCTCGGATCGAACATCCGCACCTCGCATCCCATGCGCTCGAGAAGACGTCTGGCTTCGTGCGCAAGAAAGCGGCTGTAGGACACCTCCCGGAGCGAGCCGTAGAGGATCAGGATGCGCGGCTTGTGCGTCGAGAACGCTGGACGCAACGCGTCGAGGTCCGGTTGGCGAAGATGCCGTTCCTGCAAGGCGGGGAAGGTCTCAGACAATGCGCTTGCCCTCCTGATCGAGGACCTGCTCGCCGTCTTCCTTGAAAAACGCGCCCTTGAAAGCATCCGGCAGGATGTCGAGCACGGCCTCGGAGGGTCGTGCAAGCCTGGTGCCGAGCGGCGTGACGACGAACGGACGGTTGATGAGGATCGGGTCCTTCAGCATGGCGTCGAGCAATTGGACGTCCGTCAACTTCGGATCATCGAGACCCAGCTCCGCGTAAGGCGTGCCCTTCTCGCGGATCGCCTGCCTCACGGTCAATCCTGAGTCAGAGATCATCTTTGCAAGCGCGTCGCGCGACGGCGGCGTCTTGAGATATTCGATGACACCAGGTTCGATCCCGGCGGCGCGGATCATCTCCAGCGTGTTGCGGGACGTGCCGCAGGCGGGGTTGTGATAGATGGTTACGTCCATTGTCATGTCCTTTCAGGAATGGTGTTCCGGGAGACGGCGGGCGCGGCCTCGTACCAGCCCTTGCTGCGGTTCACGATCCAGACGACCGACAGCATCACCGGGACTTCGATGAGCACGCCGACGACGGTCGCCAGTGCTGCGCCGGACTGGAAGCCGAACAGGCTGATGGCGGCGGCGACCGCGAGTTCGAAGAAGTTGCTAGCCCCGATCAGCGCGGAAGGTCCGGCGACGCAATGGCGCTCGCCTGACATCCGGTTCAGGAGATAGGCCAGGCCTGAGTTGAAATAGACCTGGATCAGGATGGGGACGGCCAGCAGCGCGATGATCGTCGGTTGCGCGATGATCTGTTCGCCTTGGAAGCCGAAGAGGAGGACGAGTGTCGCCAGCAACGCGACAAGCGAAAGCGGCTGCAGCTTCGCCAGCATGGCGTCCAGCGCCTTCGTCGTGCCGTCGGCGGTCAGCCGCCCTCTCAGGACCTGGGCGATGATGACAGGGACGACGATATAGAGGACGACCGACAGGACGAGCGTGTCCCACGGTACGGTGATCGCCGACAGGCCGAGCAGCAATCCGACGATCGGTGCAAAGGCGACGACCATGATCGCATCGTTGAGTGCCACCTGGGACAGCGTGAACAGCGGCTCGCCGCGCGTCAGATTGCTCCAGACGAAGACCATCGCGGTACATGGCGCAGCCGCGAGGATGATCAGGCCTGCGATGTAGGAGTCTATCTGGTCAGCCGGCAGATAGGGGCGGAACAGCCAGCCGACGAACAGCCACCCGAGCAGCGCCATGGAGAACGGCTTGATGGCCCAATTGATGAAAAGGGTAACGCCGATGCCGCGCCAGTACGTGCTGACTTGCGCCAGCGAGCGGAAATCGATCTTGATGAGCATCGGGATGATCATCAGCCAGATCAGGATGGCAACAGGCAGGTTCACCTTGGCGATCTCCGCCGCGCCGATGACCTGGAAAACGGTAGGCATCAGATGGCCGAGGGCGACGCCGACGACGATGCAGAGGAAGACCCAGATGGTGAGATAGCGTTCAAACGTGGACATCAGGCCGTCTTCCGCTGATTTCCGGTCGAGCCTTCCATCGCACCGATCTGGCTGAGCTTCGCTTCGAGCGCCAGACGGTCGATCGACGCCAAAGGAAGACTGATGAAGGCCATGATGCGGTTTTTCAGGAAACGGGCCGCCGTCGCGAAGGCGCGTTGAATTTCGACCTCGGAACCGACAGCGGCCGCGGGGTCTTCGACACCCCAATGCGCTATCATCGGATGCCCGGTCCATACCGGGCAGGCCTCGCCATGCGCGCTATCACAGACGGTGAAGATGAAATCCATTTCGGGCGCGCCTGGTGCGGCAAAGACATCCCAGCTCTTCGACGAGAAGCCAGTCGCCGCATAGCCGAGTGCTTCGAGTTCTTTCAGGGCATGTGGATTGACTTCGCCCTTAGGCTGGCTGCCCGCGGAGAAGGCCCGGAAGCGCCCGCCGCCTTCCTTGTTGAGGATGGATTCGGCCAGAATAGAACGTGCGGAGTTGCCCGTGCACAAGAAGAGCACGTTGTAAGTCTTGTCGGTCATGGTTGTCTTCCGTTGGTTAGGTCGGAGGCCTATTGCGTTTCATGATCGTGGCCGATGCCGGACAGATGCCCGAAAGCTGACGGGTTGCGAGAACGGCAGGCGGCACATCGCCACGCTCGACGACGATGAAACCGAGCTTCTCGAAGAACGGAGCGGCGGTCGTCGTAGCCAGGAAGACTGCCGAACTTACATTGACAGCCTTCAGCGTTTCCCTGGTCAGCGTTTTTCCAAGCGCCTTGCCGCGGTGCTCGGGCAAGATGACTAGCGACCGCAGCACGTTGTCGCCGCATGCCTCCATACCAGCATAGCCAACCGTGCCGCCATCGGCGGAAACCGCTCTGAAAAACGAGCGCCCGGCGTCTTCGAGGTCTTCGGTTGGAAGACCTGAAGCCGACAGCGCCAGCTTGAGTTCCGGATCGCTTCCCGGGACTGGCTCCAACCTGATGCCGGTCATGGTGGCTTCACCTCTGGTGAACAGCAAGGCGTAAGTTCGGCGATCAGCGGCGCGCAGAGTTCAGTCGAGCCGCCGCAGCAGTCCTTCAACAGGAAGAGCGTTAGGTCGCGCAGTCCCTGAAGGTCAGCCCGATAAATGATCGAACGGCTCTGCCGTTCACTCGACACCAGGCCCGCACGCGACAGTGCCGCAAGGTGTGCCGACATGGTGTTCTGCGGAACCTCAAGAAGGCGCGCGAGTTCGCCGGCCGGTACGCCATCGGGTTCGTGCCGGACGAGAAGCCGGAATGTCTCGAGCCTGGTGGTCTGGGCAAGTGCGGCAAGGGCGGCGATTGCGGTTGAATTATCCATATATCCAGACTAATAGATATATTGAGATTGTCAATGGCTCGGCTGTTGGGTCTTAAATCAGTTATACTTGGTCGCCCACTCCATCTGGCTCCGAGCAGCGCACGTTGCTCCGCCAGATGTGGAGCGGCGTGCGCGAAACCCTCAGCCCGACGATCGCCGCTGTCGCCACCTTGCTGATCATTTTCTCCACCCTCTTCCTTGCCACCATCCAGTGGCTGCAGAAACGGGCCGATCAGCAGAAAATGCGCCAGGAGACTTAGACGCGAGATCTCTGGGCGAGCCTCCTGTCAACGGCCGTGTGATTTCGCTTTTCGACGGCGCTGCAAAAATGACGGCGAGCGACGATAGGCACTTTCTTTTCCCTTTCCGGATCGTGTCCTGCGCCTACTCAACCGGCACAGATGCCGATCTGTGCTCTGCACACCAGTTCGTAGGCAACGGCAGCAAGTATGGTCAAACCGATCAGCGTCAGACCGAGGGCGTTCACTGCCGGAGTGAGGCCGGTGCGCACCTTCGTGGCGATGTAGACTGTTGATTGCCACTGCGACGTACGAGAACCTGCACCAGTTCCCCCTGGCCGCATGGATACGGGATGCAAACAGCCATGCCTCATGGCGCCTCGGCGAGAACGTATTCGAGCCGCAAGCAATGCTGACGACGAACGACTACCTGCATTTGAGGGCGCTGGCTCTCGCGGCCGAGTTTGTTACCGGGTTGCCACCTTTTTTGGCGGCCGAACCGATCAGGGATGGCCGCCTGGCGGAGGTGTTTGTCGACGACCCCATGCCCGAGCAACACGTCAGCCTGCTCTATCCGGCGCACAGGAATCCGTCGAGCATCGCGCGCGCCTATCTCGACTTCTGCCAGAAACAGATGACGCGGTTTCTTGGTACGGCCTCACGGCCAGTCTAGACCAGCGCACCTCAGTATGGCACTGGCGATGCCCTATCCAGCATTCCTGGAAGGTCTGGCCGCGGACAGGAGGGCGGTGGTATCCCTCACCACCAGCGGTCCGTCGACCTTGATCGTCATCGGCCGCATGTGCTTTCCGTGGATCGCCATGTCGATCAGGAGTTCAGCCGCCTTCTGGCCCATTTCATAGTTTGGCAGTACCAGGGTCGAGAGCGGCGGGTGGGTGTAGCGCGCCAGTTCCTGGTCGTCATAGCCCATGACTGAGAGATCGGAGGGCACCCGCAGACCCTTCTCCTGGGCTGCCTCCATCACACCGATCGCCATCAGGTCGTTGCCGCAGAAAATGGCGGTCGGTGGGTTGGGCATGGAGAGCAGGTCTAGCCCGGCCTCGTAGCCGCGCAGCGGCAGCCAGTCGCCGTCGCGCACCAGCGTCGCGTCGAAGGCGATGTCGGCGGAGGCAAGCGCCTGCTTGTAGCCTTTGAGACGGTCGGCGGCGGCATCCATCCAGCTTTCGCCGTTGATGAAACCGATGCGCTTGTGGCCGAGCGCCGTCAGATGCGCCGTGGCAGAAAAACCGCCTGCGACCTCGCCCGGCACGATCGCCACATGCTGGCGCGGCTCGCCGTAGCAGTTGAGAAGCACGGTCGGCAGCGGCGCCAGCGCCTCGGGAACCGCAACCTTGCGGGTAAAGATCGTCGCGTAGATGACGCCGGCGATGGAGGGGTCGCGCAAGACCGACCGCAGCACTGCGGCTTCAAGTTCCGGATTGGAGCGGGTGACGTGCGCCGAGACCAGCATGCCCTGCTCGAAGGCATAGTCGCGGATGCCGTCGAGGCTGACCACGGGGTGCGGGCTGGTCGAGATCTCGTCGACAATGAAGGCGATCGTGTCCTTCTCGACCGCCGGGGCGGCTGCAACCGGGCCTCGGGTCGCCGGCAGTCTATAACCGATTTTATGAGCAGCCTCGCGCACTTTCTGCTGCGTTTCGGGCGAGATGCGCGAGCCGGACATCTCGTTCAGCACCAGGGAGACGCTCGACTGGGACACGCCAGCGATCCTGGCGACATCCGTCATTGTCGGGCGCCCTTCGCCCTTTTTCTCCAGATTCCGCCCGTTTCCCTTGGCCATGCGTGCCCCCTACCCTCCCGCGTGCATTGCACTGCACGCAGGCTTTTGCAAGTGCTCATAATTTTTGGCCTTGACTGCTAATATTATTAGCGCAAGATTTGGAGATGTGAAGCGCAAAAACGCTCACGTCCGGTAGAGGAGCACCGGCCAATCTGGGAGGAGAACCCGATTATGACCATGATTTCCCGTCGCACCTTCATGCTTGCGGCAACGGCCGTCGGCGCGCTCGCCCTTGCGGGTGTCGCGATCGCCGAAGTGCCGAAGCTTGAGCAGAAGGACAAATACAAGGTCGGCTTCGCGCAGACCGAATCAAACAATCCCTGGCGCATCGCCCAGACGAACAGCATGAAGGCCGAAGCCGAAAAGCTCGGCTTTCAACTCGTCTATACGGATGCTGCCGGCTCCGCCGCCAAGCAGGTTGCCGACGTCAATTCGATGATCGCTCAAGGCGTCGACGTGATCTTTCTCGCACCGCGCGAAGAAAAGCCGCTGATCCCCGCAGTCATGGCCGCGAAGAAGGCCGGCATTCCGGTGATCCTGCTTGACCGTTCGGTCGATCCGTCGCTGGCCAAGGCCGGCGAAGACTATCTGACCTTCATCGGCTCGAATTTCGTCGAAGAGGGCAAGCGCGTTGCCGAGTGGCTGGCAAAGAACGCCAACGGCAAGTCGAAGATCATCGAGCTTGAAGGCACGACCGGGTCGTCGCCGGCCAACGATCGCAAGAAGGGTTTTGACGAGGCGATCAAGGCGGCCGGCGGTTTCGAGATCGTCGCTTCGCAGACCGGCGATTTCGCTCGTGACAAGGGCCGTCAGGTGGCAGAAGCCCTGCTCCAGGCCCATCCGGATGCCGACGTGATCTACGCCCACAACGACGAGATGGCGATCGGCGCGATCGCCGCACTCGAAGCGGCCGGCAAGGTGCCGGGCAAGGACGTGCTGGTGCTGTCGATCGATGGTGGCAAGGAAGCCGTGCAGGCGGTCGTCGACGGCAAGATCGCAGCAGTCGTCGAGTGCAATCCACGCTTCGGGCCGAAGGCCTTCGAGACGATGATGCGCTACGCCAAGGGCGAGAAAATCGATGCGATGATCATCAACGACGACAAGTTCTACGACGCCTCCAACGCGGCTGCAGAACTCGCCAACGCCTATTGATCCAATCTCCCGAGCCTCCGCGGCCGGGACGGCGCAACCGTCTCGGCCGTCTTTTTGACGGTAGCATGACCTTCGGCCCGTTCAAGTGTAGGCTGATGACGCCCACCCCCATATGGGGCGGCGGATGGCGAAGATAGGGAGGAGACCCATGCTTCTGTCCATGCAGGGCATTTCCAAAGCGTTTGCCGGCGTGCCGGCCCTGAAATCCGCCTCGCTCGAGGTCGAGCCGGCGGAGGTCATGGCGCTTGTCGGCCAGAACGGCGCCGGCAAATCGACGCTCATCAAGATCCTGACCGGCGTCTACAGGCGAGACGAAGGCAGCATCGCCTTCGACGATCGGGACGTCGATTTCTCAATGCCGGCCGAGGCGCAGGCCGCCGGGATCGCGACGATCTACCAGGAAATCAATCTCGCCCCGCAGCGCTCGGTGGCGGAGAACATCTATCTCTCCCGCGAGCCGAAACGTTTCGGCATGATCGACCATTCCGCCATGCGGCGCGGTGCCGAAGCGGTGCTCAAAACCTTTAACCTGACGATCGACGTCGACCGTCCCGTTGCGCATTTCGATGCGGCGACGCGGCAGATGGTGGCGATCGCCCGCGCGGTGACGCAGAGCGCCCGCCTCGTCATCATGGACGAACCGACCTCCTCGCTCGACGAGCGCGAGGTTGCGATCCTGTTCGAAACAATCCGAACGCTGAAACGCTCCGGCGTCGCCGTCATCTTCATCGGCCACCGGCTCGACGAACTCTACGAGATCTGCGACCGCGTGACGATCATGCGCGACGGCCAGACGGTTGCCAAAAGCCCGATGGCGGATATGCCAAAAATGGCGCTGGTGCGCCATATGCTCGGCAAGGAACTTGCCGCCTTTCAGGCCATGGCACCGGAGAAGGACGCGCCCGTACAGCCCGTTCGCCTCGAACTGGACAGGGCCGGCGCGGGCGTGCGGGTGCGCGACGTCAGCCTTGCCGTGCGGGAGGGCGAAATCTCCGGCCTTGCCGGCCTGCTCGGCTCCGGCCGCACCGAGACGGCGCGTCTGATCTTCGGCGCCGACAGGATGGAACGCGGCACGATCCGCATGCAGGGACAGGACCGCAGCTACCGCGAGCCGGCCGACGCGATCGCGGACGGCATCGGCCTCGTCTCCGAGGACCGAAAGATCGACGGCATCGTGCCCGACATGAGCATCCGCGAGAACATGACGCTCGCCTTGCTGCCGAAGCTGAAGAAGGCCGGCATCGTCGACCGCGCACGCCAGGATGAGATCGTCAGCCGCTACATCCGCGCGCTTGGCGTCAAATGCGCCTCCCCGGATCAGCCGATCAAGGAGCTTTCCGGCGGCAACCAGCAGAAGGTTCTGCTCGCCCGATGGCTTGCCACAGACCCGCGGGTGCTGATCGTCGACGAGCCGACGCGCGGCATCGACATCGGCGCCAAATCGGAAATCCTCAAACTCCTTCGCAGTCTCGCCGACGAGGGCTTGAGCGTGCTGATGATCTCGTCGGAACTCGAAGAACTGCTTGCCGCGGCCGACCGCGTGACGGTCTTGAGCGACGGCACTTCCGTCGCGACGCTGTCGCGCAAGGATGTGAGCGAGACTGCGCTGCTTGCCGCCATGGCCCACCAGGAAGCCCAGCAGGAAGAATGACATGACGACGATCGAGACCCCCGCCCCGCAGCCGTCGGGAACGCTTTCGTCCGGCAACAGGCTTTTGACGCTCGCCAGCCGTTACGGCACCTTCGTCGCCTTCCTCGCGCTGATCCTGTTCAACGTAGCTGTCACGCCGAATTTCCTGTCCTTGCAGACGCTGAACGTGAACCTCACCCAGGTTGCGACAATCGTCATCGTCGCGACCGGCATGACGCTCGTGATTGCCACCGGCGGCATCGATCTTTCGGTGGGGTCGCTAATGGCAATCGCCGGTGCGCTGGCGCCGATGATCTTCATGGGGCAGTTCTGGCCGGTGGACAACATGGCGCTCGCGGTCACGCTGGCCTTTCTCCTGCCGGTCGCCGTCGCGGCCCTGTTCGGTCTCTTCAACGGGTTCCTCGTCACCCGCTTTTCGATCCAGCCGATCATCGCGACACTGGTGCTTTTCATCGCCGGGCGCGGCATCGCCCAGGTGATGACCAACGGCAATCTGCAGGTCTTCAAGAACGAGGGTTTCCAGTTCATCGCACTCGGCCGCATCGCGGGCATTCCGGCCCAGGTGGTGCTGATGATGATCATCGTCGCCGCGGCGTTCGCGATGATCCGCTACACCGTCATCGGCCGGCAGATCATCGCCGTCGGCGGCAACGAAAAGGCAGCCCGCCTGACCGGCATCCCGGTGAAACGGGTCAAGCTCTTCGTCTACATGATAAGCGGCGCGCTTGCCGGGGTCGCCGGTCTCATCGTCGTTGCCCGAAACTCCGCAAGCGACGCAAACCTCGTCGGCCTCGGCATGGAGCTCGATGCGATCGCCGCGGTTGCCGTCGGCGGGACGCTCCTGTCAGGCGGCCGGGCCAACATCGTCGGCACGGTACTCGGCGCCCTCGTGATCCAGCTGGTGCGTTACACGCTGCTTGCCAATGGCGTGCCGGATGCGGCGGCGCTCATCGTCAAGGCCGGGCTGATCGTCACCGCGGTCTTCATCCAGCAGCGCGCCAGCAAACATTAGAGGCAACCCCGATGCAACCGATCCTCCGCCTCTTCCTGGTCAAGAACTCCGGCGACCTTGCCCGTCTCGGCGTCATCCTGGCGCTGGCCGGCCTCATCCTTTTCGGGGCACTGCGCTACGACAACTTCCTGTCGCCCTACAACATCCTGAGCTTCCTGCGTTACAACTCGATGTTCGCGCTGATCGCGCTCGGCATGGCCTTCGTCATCATAACCGGCGGCATCGACCTGTCCGTCGGCGGCACGGCGGCGATGGCAAGTGTCGTGGCGGCTCTGTTCTCCCCCTATCATTGGGCGGCCGGGCTCTTTGGCGGCATGGCGGCCGGCCTTGCCGTCGGCGCGCTCAACGGCTTCATCATCACGAAGATGCGCATCCAGCCCTTCATCGCCACGCTCGCGACGATGCTCGCAGCCTACGGCACCGGCCTTTTGCTGGCCGACAACCAGTCTGTCTCCGTCTCCTATGACACCGGTTTCACGGTGATTGGGCAGGACGATTTCCTGGGCTTCCCGATTCCCGCCTGGATCGCGTTTGCGGCCTATGTGCTCGGCTGGCTCGTGCTGCAAAAACTCCCCGTCGGACGGCATATCCTGGCGATCGGTGACGGCGAGGCGACGGCCGGACTGATGGGCCTGAAGGTCGAGCGGGCGCTTGCCGGCGTCTATCTCGCCTCGGGCACGCTTGCCGGGCTTGCCGGCGTCATCCTCGCCTCGCAGTTCGGCGCCGGCCAGCCGACCGAGGGCGTCGGCTGGGAACTTTTCGCCATCGCCTCCGTCGTCGTCGGCGGTACGCTATTGACCGGCGGCTCCGGCTCGGTCGGCGCGACGCTTGCCGGCGCGCTGCTGCTTGCCATGGTCTTCAACATCCTGAACTTCGAAAACGGCCTCGGCTGGATCTCGCTTTCGGCCTATTGGCAGTCCGTCAGCCGCGGCGCCTTCCTGCTTGTCGTCGTCGTGCTTCAGGCAAAGCTGATGGCACGGCATCGCAGCACTTAAACTGAACGTCGCGAACGGGGCGCGAACATCCACAGGACGAAACGGGGAAACCTACCCCTGGATTAGCCCTCGTGGAGCAGGAACAATGCGTGACCGTAACGGCCGCATACGCGCACCAATCGGCCTGCGTATCGCAGCGATTGGCAAACAGTAAAAAAGGCCGGAGCGCACTGGCCCCGGCCTTCTTTTCTTTTTCGCTCTCAAGGCTTCTGCCAGTACATCCATGGTCAAAAGGCGAAAGCGATACGTCATTGCCAGCATCAAGTTGAAATGCGCTCGACAATTACGTTTATGAAATATTTATACTTCTCCGCGATCGCCGAAACAAGCTGTCCATTCGGGCTAATCTCAACGAGGCGTACGCCTTCTTGCGGTGAAACACGTGTTTCGCAACCGCAGAAGAGATCCCTTATCTGCCACTGCCGCCGTGAATTCCGCCGTCCATCGTTGAAAGGCGGCAGCGCATGTCGGCATCCCTGTTGGCCAATCGTCTTCAAGACAGGCAAATTGTGGAGGACAAGATGACGATCACCATTACCGCCTTTGAAAAATCACCGGATCGCGGCCGAGGTCTCGCGCGCGACATGCGCGTTCGCTGGGCGCTCGAAGAAGCGGGGCAGCCCTATGAGGTTCGCCTTGTTACCTTCAAGACCATGAAGGAGCCGGCCCACATCGCGCTTCAGCCTTTCGGGCAAATCCCCACCTATCAGGAAGGCGACCTTTCCCTGTTCGAGACCGGTGCCATCGTGTTCCATGTCGCAGAGCGCCATATCGGCCTGCTTCCGAATGACGCCGATGCCCGCGCGCGCGCAATCACCTGGATGTTCGCCGCGCTCAACACCGTGGAGCCGCCGATCCTGGAGCGCGAAGCGACCACCTACGTGGAGCGCGACAAGGACTGGTATCAGGAGCGCCTGCTGATGCTCGAAGATCGCATCCGCGTCCGACTGGCCCAATTGTCGCGGCGGCTTGCCGAGACCGACTGGCTCGACGGCGCCTTCAGTGCCGGCGACCTGCTGATGGTGACGGTGCTCCGCAGGTTGGAAAGTTCAGGCTTGCTCGACGAGTATCCCAACCTTTCCGCCTACGTCGCGCGCGGCAAGGCGCGGCCGGCCTACAAGAGCGCCTTCGATGCGCAGCTTGCGGTCTTCACATCCGCCTCATCCGCCTGACAGGCGCATCACCGCAGAAAGGGTAGCCCTAGCTTTGCCTCGGCTGATCGTCGACCGCAGTCCGCCGTTCGCCCCTGGCGATCTGCAGCCCGTGGCGAAACAGGCGGGAAACGACCCGCATGAAATCGTCCATGTAGAGATAGATGACCGGCGTCACGAAGAGGGTCACCAGCTGTGACACCAACAGGCCGCCGACGACGGCGACGCCGAGCGGCTGGCGCAGTTCCGCGCTGGCGCCGCTGCCGATCGCAATCGGCAGCGTGCTCATGATGGCGGCAAAAGACGTCATCATGATCGGGCGAAAGCGCATCACGCAGGCTTTGTGGATGGCGTCAGCTGCCGGCGAACCGGCGCGCTGCAGCGTCAGCGCGACGTCGATCATCATGATGGCGTTCTTCTTGACGATGCCGATCAGCATCAGCACACCGACGATGGCGATGATCGAAAGGTCGAAGCCGCCAAAATAGATCGCAAGCAGCGCCCCGGATATGGCTGACGGCAAACCCGAAAGCACGGTCAGCGGATGGATGAGGCTTTCATAGAGAATGCCGAGCACGAGGTAAATGGTGACGATCGCCGCCAACACCAGAAGACCCTGGTTGGCGGCAGCATCTTTAAACAGCTGGGTGGTGCCGTAATTCCGGGTCGTCACCTCGGACGGCATGCCGATTTCTGCCTTGAGCCGATCGACCTCCGCAAGGGCGTCACCGAGGGCGACCTTGGCCGGCAGGTTGAAGGAAAGAGTGACCGCTGGCAGCTGGCCCAGCTGGTTGATGGTGAGTGGCCCGGACACGGTCTCGACGCGGGCGAAGGCCCCGAGCGGAACAAGGCCGCCATTGGCACTACCGACACGCAGTTCGTCGAACTTGTCGGCCGACCATTGCATCGAGGGATCGAGCTCGAGGATCACCTCGTAGCTGTCGCCCGCCGTATAGATCGTCGAGATCTGCTCGGTACCGAAACTGCCATAGAGCGTGGTGCGCAGCTCGCTCGCGTCGACCCCCAGCGTTGCCGCCTTGTCGAGGTCGACCACCAGGCGCGTTTGTGGCGCGTTGATCTGGAGGTCGCTGTTGACGTCGGTGAAGAAGGCCCGATCCGCGCTCATGGCGTCATGGAGCTTCTGTGCCCATTCGTTCATCAGCGGCTGATCAAGGCTCTGGAGCACCAGCTGGTACTGGCTGGCCGACGCGCGCGATCCGACCGAGAGGTTCTGGACCGGCGACATGAAGGCCTGGATGCCGGGGATCGCCGCCAGCTTGCGGCGCAGATCCGCAAGCACGGTTTCAAGTGGCGGACGCTCGCTCTTCGGCTTCAGCTCGACGAAAAGCCGGCCTGAGTTGAGCGCGCTCGACGCTCCACCCGAGCCGATCGTGCTTGCGACATGGGCCACGTAGGGCGAACTGGCAAAGACCGCCTCCACATTGGACTGGAGCTTCGACATGGCGGCGAAGGAAATGTCCTGGCGCGCCTGGGTCGTGACCTGCAACTGGCCGATGTCTTCCTGCGGGAAGAACCCCTTCGGGATCGTCGCGATCTGGTAGCCCGTGATCACGACGGTCAACAGGAAGAGCAGAAGCACCAGCGGGCGCGCGTTGATGCAAAGCGACAGCAGCCGCTCATAGGCGCGCAACAGCCGCTCGAAGCCTCGCTCGAAGGCGAGATCCAGCCGCCGCAGCCAGCGCGCCTTCTCTTCTCCGTCTCTCCTGGCCGGAAGCCGGGCCGCCAGCATCGGCGTGAGCGTGAGCGAAACGAAGGCGGAGGCGAGGATGGCAACGGTGACGACGATCGCAAATTCGTTGAGAATACGGCCGATCACCCCGCCCATCAGTAGCACGGGAATGAACACTGCGACGAGCGACAAAGAGATCGCGATGATCGTAAAGCCGATCTCGCGCGAACCGATGAGCGCCGCCGAGAAGGCATCGATGCCGTCCTCCTCCATGTGCCGCACGATGTTTTCCAGCATGACGATGGCGTCGTCCACCACCAGCCCAACGGAGAGCGTGAGCGCCATCAGCGAGATGTTGTCGATCGAAAAGCCAAGCGGATACATCGCCGCGAAGGTGGCGATGATCGAGATCGGCACGGCAAGCGCCGGAATAAGCGTCGCCCAGAGGCGGCGAACGAAAGCGAAGATGACGAGGATCACCAGGCCGACGGTGAGGATCAGCGTGAACTGGACGTCGTGCACCGCCCCGCGGATCGACATGGACCGGTCGCTAAGCGTTTCGATCGCGGCAGCAGCCGGAAGCGACTGGCGGAGCGACGGCAGCAGGGCCTGCACCCGGTCGACGACCTCAACGGTATTTGCATCCGGCTGCCGCTGGATGGCCAGGATGATCGCCCGCGAACCGTCGTGCCAGCTTGCCGTCTGGTTGTTGGCAACGGAATCGATCACCGTCGCGACATCGCCGAGCCGCACGGGCTTGCCGTCGACGCTCTTGACGATGACATCCGCGAAACTGGCGGCATTCATGCGCTGCGTGTCCGCAACGATCGCCGCCTGACGGTCGCTGGTCTGCGCGGTGCCGAGAGGCGAATTGTCGTTCGCCGCCGCAACCGCCGTCTTCAACTGGTCGACGGAAATGCCGCGCGCGGCAAGCGCATCAGGATGCATCTGAATGCGTACGGCATATTGCTGGCTGCCGAAGATGGACACTTCCGCCACCCCGTCGAGGACCGAAAGGGTCGGCGAAATCACCTGTTGTGCAATGGCGTCGAGGTCGGTGAGCGGCACGGTGCTGCTCTTCAGCGCCAGGAGCAGAACCGGCGCGTCCGCCGGGTTGACCTTCCGGTAGCTTGGCGGCGCCGGCATGTCCTGGGGCAGCAGCCTGAGCGTCCGGGTGATGGCGGCCTGCACGTCGGCGGCGGCGGCATCGATGTTGCGCCCGAGCACGAACTCGATCGAAATCGAGGTCGAGCCGAGTGCATTCGTCGTCGAGATCGTGTCGATCCCGGCGATGGTGGCGAACTGCTTGATCAGCGGGATGGCGACCGACGTCGACATGGTCTCAGGCGAGGCGCCGGGCAACGAGGCAGAAACGTTGATAACAGGGAAATCCGTTCGCGGGAGCGCGGCGATCGGTAGGACCAGATAACTGAAAACGCCGGCTAGGATGAGCGCGACCGACAGCAAGACCGTGGCGATCGGCCGACGGATACTGAACTCGGACAGCGGCATTTCACGCACTCCCGAATGATGGACAATACTTAATCCGTCGCGGCCTGACCGGCCGCGTTGGCAGCGACAACGACATCTCCCGGCTTCAGCCGCGCCTGCCCTTCGACGACGACCCGGTCACCGGCGGCAAGGCCCGTGCCGATCGCAGCCTCCTTGCCATCGTCAGCCAGAACGGACACGCCGCGGGTTTCGACCGTGTTGTCGTCCTTCACCTGAAAGACGAACGGGCCATCCTGTCCCGGCTGGACCGCAACGCTCGGGACAACAGGCGCCTGATGCAGTTGTGCCTGGTCGATGTCGACATCCACGAACTGGCCCGGCCAGAGCTTCTGCGCGGCATTGGGGAAGGTCGCGCGCATGGCGATGGTGCCGGAGGAGGTATCGACGGCGGAATCGATGAAATCGAGCATGCCTTGGCCGATGACCGTTTGCGTGCCGCTTGACCGCGCGCGAACAGGCGGGGGCGTGCCGCGATCAATCAGATCCTTGAACGCCTGCAGACGCTCTTCCGGCAGGCGGAACGTAACGTCGATCGGGTCGATCGCCGTAATCGTCACGAGATTGTTCGATGTCGCGCCCGATTGGCCGACAAGATCGCCAAGCGCGACCTGCACGGCACCCAGGCGTCCACCGATCGGCGCGGTGATCTCTGTCAGGCTCTGCGCGACCTGATCGGCATCGACGGTCGCGCGGTCAGCATCCAGGTTCCCCTGCGCCGCCTGCTGCAGCGAGAGAGCGGTGTCATAGCTTTGCTGTGTGCCGGTCTTGTCGTCAAGCAAGGTCTTGGCGCGCTCGAGTTCCGTGTTGGCGTCCGCAAGCTGTGCGGCATCCTTGGCGACGATCGCCTGGTCGCGGGCGAGCCCGGCCTTTATCGTACGGTCGTCGAGCGTGAACAGCAGATCGCCCGCCTTGACCATCTGCCCGTCCTTGACGTGGATGGCCGTGATCTGGCTCGCAATGCGCGCGCCTACTTCGACGGTGTCGGGCGCCTGCACATTGCCCAGGGCATGGACGACAACGGGGACGTCTTTGAGCGTCACCGTCGCCGTCTGCACGGATACGGCGCCGCCGCGCCTGGCGCTGGCGGCCGCATTGGCCGGCAGTTTCGCCTCGGTCGGCACGGGCTTGCGCGCCACCATGAACCCGATCGCGGCGATCGAGAGAAGAACGACGGCAATACGACACGTGAGACTTGATCGGCTGACCATCAGCGCGCCTCCGCAGACCTTGCTGTCGGCACGCGGCAACAGCTGGTGCCGACCATCGGAAGCTGGGCCCAAATGTGGCCGCTTCAATGGCGCAACACCCTGAAAAACAATTAAAAATTGTTCATCTTTGGATGCCTTTCACCTCGTCTGGCGACCAAGGCTTCAGCGGTGACGCTTGCTTCGTCCCTCAAGCGTCGAGCGGCGCGCGTTCGACCGCGGCGGCAAGCGCCTGAAACAATTCGCGAAACCCGACTTCGCGTTCGCCCGGCTCGTCGAGACGATCGAGGAAGGCGGCCTGCTCGGTGTAGTTGAGGCGTGTTCCCTCGCCTTCAGCGGCAAATTCGAGAGTGCCGAGAGACGCCGAAATCCGCCGTGCCGCAACGGTCATCGTGTAGGAAAAGACGATGCGCTCATTCGCAACGATCTCGAGATAGATCGTGTCGTTGCGCAAGACCGGGCCGTTTCCGAATCGGAAGCGGCTGTGCTCGCGGCCGCCGACCTCGAAAGACGCGGTGAATTCTTCGACCGTCCACCCCTCGCCTTCAACGAACCAGCGTCGTTTTGTGGCAGCATCGGCAAAGGCATGGAAAACGGTCGCCGGGGTCGCGGCGTAGCTGCGGCGAATGACGAAGGTGGCGTGGCGGACGGATCTTTCATTCATGCGCTTGGGTCTCGCTGCTGGTTGCTTCATCTCCCGCCCGCTGCTGGGCGGCGATCTTTTCGCCCTGATGCGTGGTGTTCTGCGCGACGATGATCCTCCAGACGCCATCCTGGCGTCGAAGAATGTAGAGCGGCCGTCCCTCGTCCTCGCCCGCCCGGCGGTTGCCGTCGGCATTAACCGGAATTTGCCGCACGTTCACCGCGGCGACATCCGCATGCAGGAGGGTGATGCGCTCGACGTCGTAGAGCGACTGAAAATCGCGAAACAGGCTAGGGAGTACGGCGGCGGTGAAGGCGTGGATTGCCGGCGCACCGACGATCCTGCGTCCGAACGCGGTCGTCCATACGGCTTCCGGCGCCAGCAATGAGACGAAGCCGTCGACGTCCCGGAGCCATTGGGTCTCTTCGACCCGGGCAACAAGTGCGAGAACGGCACTGACATCGCGGGCATCGGGAGGCGACACGCCGCCGGCTTGCTCGATCGCAGGAATGGGTCGCATGCGCGGCATCACGGCGTACTCCCGAAGGTGCGGTTTCCGATCGCTAGGGCCTGGGCGACAGATCCGGAAACGTGGGTGCGAAATACCGGATCCGCGCCAGGCCCTAGCAGCAGGAAAGCCTCGTCCGGCGGCCGGCCGGCGATAGAGGCTTCATCGACGTTGCACGGGACGGAAGGAGTGTCGGAGCGGACGGTGATGCAATCACAGTCGTGCGCCTCCTGCGTGCCGGAGGTGTGATTGACGATCGGCCGTTTCATTCCCTGCTCCCTTGCCCCGTGGGTGGAGCATTGCCCGATTTAGATGATCGATGTAATTGCTCGAATATCGCTCACCTTGATCAGGATTGGCGATCATGCTGGATGCCCTGACACTCGACCAGTTGCGCGTCTTCGTGGCGGTCGTCGACCACGGCTCGTTCCGGGCGGCGGCGCGCGCGCTCGGGCGTGCCCAGTCCGGCCTCAGCAGCGCCATCCTCAACCTCGAAACAGAACTGCGCCTGCCGCTGTTCGACTGTTCCCAGCATCGTCCGGAATTGACGAAGGCCGGAGCGACGCTGCTTGCAGAGGCCCGGACCTTGCTGATCAAGGCCGACGCGCTGCGGGCCAAGGCGAATGGTTTCCACCAGGGCATGGAGTCGGCCCTGCGCGTAGCGCTCGACCCGCTGCTTCCACTGCCCGATATCGCCCGGGTGATCAGCGATTTTACCCGCGCCCATCCCGGCGTGCGGGTGGAACTCGTGACAGCGCCAATGACCATGGCGTTGAGCCTGGTGCTTGACGCCGACTGCGACCTTGGCCTGACGGCTGCGCAGGAAACGGACGCACATATCGCCAGCGAGGCGGTCGCCGCCTTTCCCGGCATGGTGCCGGTCTGCGCCGGCGGTCATCCCCTCGCAGCCCGCTGCGATGGATCCGCCGGACTGACGACGGTCGACCTTGCCGACCATCTGCAGATCGTCGTTGCCGATCCCGCAGCCGATACGCAGGCGGTGAGCTACGCGGTGTTTTCGCAGCAATCGTTGAGGGTCAGCGACCTTGCGACAAAATACGCGCTCATTCTTGCCGGGGCCGGGTGGGGTCATCTGCCCCTGTGGCTTATCGCGGCAGATCTTGGCGAAGGGCGGCTCTGCGAGGTGCCGCTGGCGGCCCGTAACGGTCTTCCCGGTCCGCTCCTCCCCTTCTACACGATCCGCCGGATCGATCGGGTCTGCGGCCCCGCAATGGAAAGCCTGTGCGGGCTCATGCTTGCGCACTTTCGCGGTCAGCGGCAAGCCACATCGGCGCTCCCCTGATCGGGACAGCAATACTCCGGCGAGAGCGAGAAGGCATCCAGGGGGTTGACGTCTGCGAGCGGAGCGTCTTCAGTTCGCCCCGAACAGGCTGCCGCCTTGCAACGGGGCAGCCGCGTCCCCATCTGCAGACCTCATGGCCGCCTGGCCGGGCGGCTTGTTCCCCATCGACCTGATCTTATCGCGTCGCGATCAAAGCGACGAACTTCATTCAGTAAAGGGTTCCCATGGCTCATTATCCAGACATTCTGCTTCATATCGACGGCGCATGGCGGCCGGCCCGATCCGGCAAGACCATCCCCGTCATCGACCCGGCCAGCGAGGAAGCGATCGGCCAGGTGGCCTGGGCCGAAGTGGAAGACCTGGATGAGGCGCTTGCGGCCGCCGAGAAGGGCTTCAAGACATGGCGGGCTACGTCCGCCTTCGACCGCGCCCAGGTGATGCGGTCGGCAGCCGCCCTGCTGCGCGAACGGGCCGGTGACATCGCCTGGCTGATGACCCGCGAGCAAGGCAAGCCGCTTGCCCAGTCGAAGGGCGAGATCCTTGGCGCCGCCGACATCATCGAGTGGTTCGCCGAGGAAGGAAAGCGCGCCTACGGCCAGATCATTCCGCCGCGCGCGCCGGACGTCACTCAGATGACGGTCAAGCTGCCGGTCGGTCCGGTTGCCGCCTTCACGCCTTGGAACTTCCCGATCAACCAGGTGGTGCGCAAGCTTTCGGCGGCGCTGACCACCGGCTGCTCGATCATCGTCAAGGCGCCTGAGGAAACACCGGCGTCGCCTGCCGAACTCATCCGCTGCTTCGTCGATGCCGGGCTTCCCGCAGGTGTCGTCAACCTCGTCTACGGCGTGCCGGCCGTCATCTCGGAATACCTGATCTCCCATCCGGTGATCCGCAAGATGTCGTTTACCGGCTCGACCCCGGTCGGCAAGATGCTGGCGGCCCTTGCAGGCCAGCACATGAAGCGTGCGACGATGGAACTTGGCGGGCATGCGCCCGTCATCGTCACCGATGACGCCGATGTCGAGCGCGCCGTCGCCATCATGTCCGCCAGCAAGTACCGCAATGCCGGCCAGGTCTGCGTGTCGCCGACCCGCTTCCTCGTGCAGGAACGCGTTGCCGATCAGTTCCTCGACGGCTTCGTCGCCGCCTCGAAAAAGATCAAGGTTGGCAACGGTCTCGAAGACGGTATCGACATGGGACCGCTTGCCAACGAGCGGCGCATCCCGGCGATCGAAAGCCTGGTCGCCGACGCCGTCGAACATGGCGCTCGTCTGGCAACCGGCGGTCATCGCATCGGCAACCGCGGCTACTTCTTCGAGCCGACGGTTCTCGCCGACGTGCCGCTTTCCGCCCGGATCATGAACGACGAGCCGTTCGGCCCGGTCTCGATCATCAATCGCTTCCATGATCTCGATGAGGCGATCAACGAGGCCAATCGCCTACCCTTCGGTCTTGCCGCCTATGCCTTCACCGGATCGGAGCGCAGCGCCCACCGTCTGGCAAGCGAGGTCGAAAGCGGAATGATCTCGATCAACCATCTGGGCCTGGCGCTCCCCGAAGTCCCCTTCGGCGGCATCAAGGATTCCGGCTACGGCACAGAGGGCGGCTCGGAGGCGATCGAGGCCTATCTCGAAACACGCTTCGTCACGCGAAAGAGCTTCTGACGCCGCGGTCGGCGAAAGATCCACTCGCTCGAGAAAGCAACAAGGGACGGCGCCGATGCGCCGTCCCTTGTCCTATCATGCGTAGGCTACAACGCGTTGCTCATCCAGTCTTCGTGCCCGTGACGGACGCGAACGACGAGGATGTCACCGTCCGCATCGATCCTGTAGACGACCAGATGCGCCTTGAACGGGTGGATGCGCATCGGCGGCGACAGTTCCGTGCGCTCGCGCGCCATGCGCGGGTTGGCCGCGATGAGGGCGAAGAGGTCGAAAAGCTCATCGTGGTACCGCCTCGCCTGGGGCGAGCCAAAAAGGCGCACGCCATCCGCGGCGATTGCGATGATGTCTTCTTCTGCCGCGACGGAAAGCCGAAATGCCATTACTTGCGGTCGCGCGGCGCTTCAGCGCGCGCCAGCGCCGCAGAAAAGAGCGCGTCCTTGGAGCGCGATCCGACGCCGCTGTTAAGGCCGTCGTCGACAAAGCGCTGCATTGCCGCAACCTTGTCGTTGCGCTCCTGGTCCCTGCGGATGAGGTCGCGCACATAGTCGCTGGCATTGGCATAACGGCCCGTGCGTGCCTGCGCTTCCACCCACTCCTTCATCGGATCAGGCAAGGATACGTTCATCGTCGCCATGTCGGCCTCCATTGCTGCTGGAAGGATGACATAATTTGGCAAAGTTTGTCAAATGTGGAGCCTGCCCTTCGTGACGCCGCGCGGAACTCCTGCGACACCGCGATACCGCCGGCCGTACGCGGTTCTCAGGGCCCACTCCGATCGTCACTGCGGTTGACTATCGAGGTGCCAACCTCTCTGAATACCGTCACGACACATTAAACGACTGATTGCATCGGACTTGCGTGAATGACAGAGACGTCTCAACGAAATGGAATGGCCGCGACGGCCCCCGCCCTTTCCGAACCGGAAAAGAACATCATCATCGGCGGCGTTCTTCTCTCCATGCTTCTGGCGGCACTCGACCAGACGATCGTGGCGCCGGCGATGCCGACCATCGGCAAGGCGCTGGGACACGCCGACTACCTGCCATGGGTGGTGACCGGCTACCTGCTGACCGCGACGGCCATGGCCCCGCTCTACGGCAAGATCTCCGATATCTACGGACGGCGGCCGACGATCTTTGCGGCCATCATCATTTTCCTTGCGGGATCGCTGATAAGCGCGCTGGCGCCCAACATGCTGACGCTGATCGTCGGCCGCGCGGTTCAGGGCCTGGGTGGTGGCGGCCTGTTCGCACTGGCGCAGACCGTCATCGGCGACCTCGTACCGCCCCGCGAACGGGCGCGTTACGCCGCTTGGATATCGGGAACCTGGGCGGTCGCGAGCATCGCCGGCCCACTCCTGGGCGGCACTTTCGCCGAGCATCTGCATTGGTCGCTGATCTTCTGGGTCAACATCCCGCTGGGGCTGGTGGCGATGGCGATCATCAACAAGCCGCTGAGGAAGCTGCCGACCGTCGCCCGCGCACACCGGATCGACGGGGCCGGAGCCCTACTGCTCGTCGCTGCGACGTCGCTTTTGCTGCTTGCGCTCAACTGGGGCGGCAGCCGCTATCCATGGCTCTCCGCCGTCATACTCGGCCTGCTCGGCGCTTCCGTCGTCCTCTGGATCACGTTTGCGCTGCGGCTGCTCAGGGCAAGCGAACCGCTGATCTCGCTGGAAGTCCTTGCCAATCCCATCGTCCGCTACGGAACGCTCGCCATGTTCCTGGCGCAGGGCGCCAATGTCGGGCTCTCGGTCTATATCCCCGTCTATGCGCAGACGTTCCACGGCCTGTCAGCCAGCAGTTCGGGTGTGGTGATGCTCGGCCTGCTGCTTGGAACGGTTTGTGGAGCGACAACCAGCGGGCGGACGATACCGCGCATCGTCCACTACAAGAGGATGGCGCTGATCGGCGGCGCGCTTGCCTTCCTTTGCCTGGCGGCCGTTGCTGCTCTCGCCGGCCGGACCTCACTCGTCGTCCTCGAACTTCTGACATTCGCTGCCGGTTTCGGCTCGGGCATGACCTTCCCGGTGGCGACGATTTCGGTCCAGAATTCGGTCGACCAGACGCATCTTGGCGTCGCGACCGGGGTCCTGACCTTTCTGCGATCCCTCGGCGGCGCCCTTGGCGTTGCGGCCTTCGGCGCGATCGCCCTTGGCAACGGCCTGCCGCTCGCTGGCGAAGGGGTGGAATCGCTCGGCGCGACGGTTACGTCGGCCGTGCCCTTCACCTATATCTTCATCGCGAGCGCTGCAGCGATGGCGGCAGCGCTCGCGCTTTTTCATCTCATGCCGGAAAAGCCGTTGCGCGGTCGCGACGAGACCGCGATGGCCGCTGCGGTCGATTAACAGCACCGCTGATGGCCGCGCCTGTCCCGGCGCGACCATCAATCGGATTGCGGACTTAGAACGCCGCCTTCAGCGACGCGTAGAAGGTACGTCCCGGGCCGGGCTGCTGCACCAGGCTCAAGGGATCGACATAATAGGCGTCGGTCAGGTTCTCGATGCGGAAGCTCGCCGTTAGGCTCTCGTTGATCCGGTATTCGGCGAATGCGTCCACAAGCGTATAGGGCTTCCAGTTGATCAGCGAGATGAACTGCGAAGCGCCCTGGGCGGTTACGTCGCCATGGCCGATCGCGCGCGATCCGGTGCGCGAAATCCGCCCGCCGACTGTCAGGGCATCGTCGAGTAACGTCTGCGACAGCGTCAACGCGACCGTGTATTCCGGCGGCACCTGGTTGGTGGCGTAGTCGGCATAGAGCGACTTGTTTCCGCAGGTGGTCGCCGTCCGGCAAAACTCGACATCGGTGTAGTAGTTGGCGGCAAGCTCGGCGGTAAAGCCGCCGCGTTCATAGCGACCGGACAGCTCTATGCCCTGGAAATGCGCGCCGGCAATGTTGTGGATGCGCATGCCGGAGATACCGCGCGGATCGGTATACCATTCGCGCGAGATGTAGTTGTCGACATTCCAGTCGAAGAAGCCGAGCTTCATCATCGCCTGGTCGTCGGCTGAAAACACGCCGTCACGCCTGAGATTGGTGCCCACCTCCCAGTTGCTCGACCGTTCCGGGCGCAGGTTGGAATTGACGTTCATGGTGAAGGCCGAAACGCCCTCGAAGATGCTCGGCGAGCGCAGCGCGTTCGAGTAGTTCACATAAAACTGCGTGCCGTCGAAGGGCTCCAACATCACGCCCACCGACGGGCTGAAGCCGCCGTCGCTGAGCGCCGTGTCGTAGGTGTAGCCGGGGCGGACCTGTTCCGGAGCGTTTCGATCCTCTGTCCAGTAGTGCTGGTAGCGCAGGCCACCATTGATCGTCAGCCAATCGGTGGCTTTCCAGGCGGCCTTGGCGAAGGCGGCCGCCTCCTGCCGCGTGCCGTCGCGAAGGTCGAGCCATGTCTCGAGTTCCGGCGTGAACTTGCTCGGTCGCGTATCCTCGCTCAGGAACGACAGGCCGTAGGTCAGGTCGAGCGGGCCGTAGTCGGTCGTCAAGGCCGACGTGTTTGCGACATCGGCGCCCCACATGAAGGTATCGGAGCCGGTGCGGAAATCCGCGGGCAGGCCGAAATCTCCGGGCTGCGGATAGAGCACGCCGCTCCGCCGGGGATTGCGCAGTTCCAGCCGCGTGGCCCAGAGATTGGCCTTGAGATCGATCAGGTCATTGTCGTCAGGCTTCCAGCCGTAGCGAAGCGTGCCGGCATCGACCTTCGTTCCGGCGGTCTGGCCCTGCTGTATGGCCTGGCCCCGGTCCGAGGTCAGGCGCGACGCCAGGAGGTCGCCGGCCTCGCTGCGAAACCCGTTGTAGCCGAACTGCAGGCTGTGACCGTCCTCGAAACGGACAGTGCCCTTGGCGAGATACGACTTTGTCTGGAGCTGGGTGTTGAACACCTCCTCGCCGGCGCGGTAGTTGGCGATGCCGATGTTCTCGATGTAGTCCTTCCAGCCCCGGGCGGGCGGCAGGCATACGCCGCTTTCATAGCAGAATGGCCGCGGCCCCATGCTCACTGGCACTGCCGAAGGTCCGTTGCTGCCGGCATGATAGTTGCCCTGGCGGCGATAGGCGTAGCCGGCAAGGAGGTCGACGTTTTCCTCCTGCATCGCGCCGACGATGCTGCCCGAGCCGCTGGTTGGATCGAAGAACGAGGGGCGGTCCATTCCGTCGCTCTTTGCCGTAGCGACCGGAGGCGCCCAGGTGCCACCCGGCCAGGCATAGCCGGCGGTGGTGCCGGCCGGCGGCGGCGTGGAGGTATTCGTGCCGAAGCCGCCCTTGACCCGGAGACCGAATGTCCGCCCCTCCTTCACGATGTCGCCGGCGTCCAGCGTGCGCATCGCCACCGTGCCGGCGATGCCGCTCGATGCAACGTCCGAGCCCTTGGTGATATCGACGCCGCCCAGGAAATCCGGATCGACGAAGGTCCGGTTGGAGATGCCCTGATAGCCCTGGTAGACCGTGGCCGAATTGCTGGCGCCGTCGACAGTGACAGCGACACGCCCCATGCCCTGCATGCCGCGGATGTTGACATCGACGGCGCCCGCGCCGTTGCGCGCTTCGCCGGAGAGCACGCCCGGCGTGCCGCGGAAAATGTCTGCCGGGCTCGAGCCGCGGAAGCGGTCGATGTTTTCTTCCGAGATGTAAGCGGTCGGCGCAGCCGTTTCGTAGGGCGCATTGACCGGATTGATGATGCCGCCGCCGGCGACGATCGGCGCAAGCATCGTCGCACCGTCGGCAGCACCGGCCGCGTGCGCACCGGAAACGCGCTCGGTAATCGTGACGGTCCCGCCGCTCAGGCTATAGGAGAGGCCGGTGCCGGACAAAAGCTGCGACAGCGCCTCGGCCGGCGCGATCGGCCCGTTGACGGCAGGCGCGGATTTTCCCTGGGTCAGCGATGCCGAATAGGCGAGTTTCAGCCCCGACTGCCGCGCAAATGCCGTAAGCGCCGCGGTCAGGGATTGCGCCGGAATGTCGAAAGTGATGGCACCGGAGCGAGCCGACCGCTCCTGTTGTGCCAGAGCCGGCACTGCCGTTTGAAGTGAACCGACCGCCGTGGTTGCGACCACGACCGCGCCGAGAAGTTTGTTTCGCCCCGTTTGTCTGGACATCTGATCCCTATTCCCATGCTTTGAGCCAGGGACCGGTATTCCTGCTGGCAGGACACATCCCTCAAAAGCCGAGACGAGGCGGCACCCAAAAATCCGCAACCGCGTTCGAAAAAAAAATGAAACCGGCTAGACCGCCGAGATCAGTGTCACGAAGCGGGTCATGCGTGTGACCCGGATCGGCAGGCCGGACGCAAGCGCTGCAAGCGAGGCGTCCGGCGTTCTCAAATCCAAAACGGCGCTGACCAGCGTCGATTTCAAGCGGTCGTGACTGAAGACGATCCAGCCGCCATGATAGCGGTTGAGGGCCGCGACGACGTCGCCGAGCCGGCGGTTTTCGGCGACATACATGCCGGACTGCCAAGCGAGCGCGATTGCCGGATCCTGCACGGCAGGGCTGCCGATGGCGCCGTCACCACCGACCGACACACGCTCCCCTTCGGCGAGCGTAACGCCCATGAGGTCGCCGCCAGCCATTGGCGATACGCGAACGGAATGACGGGTCACGGCAATGCCGAGCGAACCATCGGCGGCATTGGCGTCCACATCGAAAGCGGTTCCAAGGGCCGTGACAATGGTTTCACCTGAGGCAACCTGAAACGGCCGCGCGTCCGCCGCCACGTCGAAAAATGCCTGGCCTTCCTTCAAAACCACCCGGCGGGCCCGCTCGTCGAAATCCACATCCATCGCCGTGCGCGCGTTGAGGATCACCCTCGACCCGTCGGGCAGGTCGATAGAACGGGTCTCTGCCGTGGCTGTCGCGTAATCGGAGCCGAGGATGCGCAGCCAGGGGCGCGAAGCGGCAAGCCCGCCGCCCAGGACAGCGATGCCGACCGCGCCGGTCAGAAGGCGGCGTCGTGAAAGGAGCGCGGTGTCGCGGCCGGGATAGATGAGGCCGGTGCGGCGATCGCGGCGCAGATGTGCCGCATCGTCCCACAAGGCTTCCGCTTCCACCGCTGCCGCCTCGTGCTCTGCGCTTTGTCCGCGCCACGCCTCATAGGCGCGTTGGTCGTCTACGGTCGCCTCACCGGAATGGAGCCGGACGACCCAGCCGAGCGCCGCGTCGGAGATGTCTTTCGCAGGACAGTGCGTTGCCGTCGATGCGGGTTTCATCGCCCTTTCAGACATGGTCCATCTCGCGCCGCACGTCGCGGCAATGGCACAGCGCACGCAGCATGTGCTTTTCAACCATGCTGACCGAGATGCCAAGTGTTTCGGCTATTTCCCGGTGCGAATGGCCCTCGACCTTGTTCATGATAAAAGCCGTCCGGCAGGCGATCGGCAGTTCGTTCAAGAGTACGGATAGGGCTGCTACCTTGTCGCGAAATTCCAGCCGCAGCGCAAAGTCGTCCGACGACGACAGGCGGTCTGCCTGGTTCAGTTCGACCCGGCGCGACCACTCCCGCTCCAGCTTGATACGAAAGTCGATCGCCGCATTTCGGGCTGCCTTGAACAGGTAGGAACGCGGATGCTCGACATTGCGGCGGTCGACCCTCACCATGCGCAGATAGGCGTTCTGAACCACTTCCTCACCGTCGTCCCGGTTACCGATCAGGCGCGAGGCGTACCGCACCACCTCCTTGTGGTGGCGCCTGAAGAGCAGGCCGAGCCAGTGATTGAGAGAATTTGCCACCATGCTGCCCTTCCTAGCGAAGCGCGACGCGGCGGTCTTGGGAGTGGATTTCGACGGGCATGGCGCAAACTTCGCGGGGGATCCTGCGGCTTGATTGATGCCGCAGGCTAATACTTGTCTTTTATACTCATGTTTAATCGCCCAGCAAGCGCCTTGGGTAAAATGGCTGCAGATTTTGCAGATCAAACCGGCTCAAGGCACGGCACGAACCCGGACCGTCCGCGAATAACAAGCACGGTCGCCTTCTGCCGCGCCGTTTTCCTCAAACGGTGCGGCGGCTGGCCTGGCGGTAGTGGTCGTCTTGGTCGAGGCATTTCCGGCATGCCCGGGGAGCTCGACCTCGGATGGTAAGCCCGGAACTGCGCCCGGGTGTCCCGATTGCGGACATCGACATTGCGAAGGAGCTCGGTGTCCGCTCTTCGTTCAAACCGCCAGTTCGAAATCCGTCGAAACGGAAACCGTGCGCCACCCGCAGCGTCGCACTGACCGAAGCGGGGGAACTTCTGCTCGCCCGTGTCGCGCCCGCCTTCCGCGACATCGAGGACGCGCTTGACGACCTCAACAATTTTCGGGGGGCGCCGATCGGCCGGCTGAGGCTCAACACGGCACGCGCTTCGGCAAAAATGGTGCTTCTGCCCCTCGTCGCGCGATTTCTCGAAAGTCATCCGAAGCTCAACATCGAGATCGTCGTCGACAACGACCTGGTCGGCGGTTTCTATCTCTATTATCCGAGCCGACGGCAGATGCCGGCAGCACTCAGGGCATTCGTCGATTTCGCCAGGGCCAGGGACAAGTCAACGTCTTGAGATGGAACGGCGTGAGCGATCGTCAAACCCGCTCGCACCTCCCCCGCCTGTCCGCGTAATGTCCGTGCAACCTCCTGTTTACAATCGTCTCCGCACGGTTTTACTGGCATCGGTTTTTGCCGCGTCAAAACAAGCGTCAGCCGAACGGCGTAGCCGGTCCAACAAACATGGTGCGGATGGTGTGGAAGCTCTGGCCACGGTCTCTCAAGCAGCTTCTCATCGCGCCTCTGCTGGTCCTGCAGCTGGCGGTGCTTCTCGCGTTCGGCCTGTCCTTCGTTACGCTGCTGGTGGTCGCTGACGAAGGCGGCGCGCTCGTCAGTCCTACCCCGGTCGAGACGGCGTTCCGCGCGACAAAGCGGGGCGCTGGCGGCAAGCTCGAACTTGCTGACACCGCGGACCTGGCGCGCGTTCACCGCGAACAACTGCATTTCTGGTTCATCGCGCAGCGACAGCGGCGAAATCGTCCAGTCCGGCGACGTGCCGGAGATTTACCGCGGCATGACGGTGGCGCTCGACCGGATGACCTATTCGGACATCCGCGACGACGGCCCGCCATCGGATTATCTCGCTGTCATCCGGCGCATGACAAACGAGGAAGGCAGCTTCACCGTATTCGGACAGGGAACGCTTCTGAGCCAACCTTCGCTCATCTTTTCGTTCTCTCGCCTGTTCGTCGCGCCGATGCTGGTGCTGCTCGCGCTCGTCACGATCTTTTCGGTGCCGCGCATCGTCAACCGGGCGATCCGGGGCATCTGCGATCTCGCGCGCGAAACGGACGAGATCGACAGGACGCACCGAAGCCACCGGCTGGCCGAAACGGCGGTGCCGAGCGAGGTCCGTCCGCTCGTGCGCAGCATCAACAGCGCGCTCCAGTCCTGGCCAACACCAGCGCTTCATCCTCGACGCCGCCCATGAGTTGCGAACGCCTGTGGCCATTCTTCAGGCGCGCCTCGACCTGCTCGCCTCCGGGCCGGAGCGCGACCGGCTGATCTCAGACTGCGAGAGGATATCGGCGCTCGCCGAACAGCTGCTCGACCTGCAGCGGCTGGAAGCCAATGCCAGGCCGTTCACGTCCGCCACCTCGTCGCGCTCTGCCGCAACGTCGCCGCGGACCTCGCTCCGCTTGCCATCGACGAGGGCTACGATCTGTCGTTCGAGCAAAACACGGAGCAGTCGATGATACAGGGAGACGCAGTCTCGCTCGAACGCGCGGTTACCAATCTCGTCCAGAACGCGATCGAGCATGCGGGAAACCAGGGCATGATCGTCGTGCGGGTCGAGCCAGGCGGCGTGATCAAAGTCAGCGACGACGGCCCTGGCATTCCGGAGGCGGAACGCGAGCGCGTCTTTGAGGCTTTCTACCGCCTCAATCCACGGGAACGCGGCGCTGGTCTTGGCCTCAATCTCGTTCTGCAGATCACGGAGCGACACAATGGCCGTGTGAGCATCCTGACCACCCCGAGCGGGGGCGCCTGCTTCCGGCTGGCCTTCCAAGGCGCGCGCATCTGAGCTGCAATCCACGGTATTGTAACAGGCAGGCTTAAACCTCGCGCGCGTGAAAACGGTCCGGAAAGCGGCCAAAATGGGCCTTTTCGGCGAAAGAAAATCGATCTGGGGTCTATTTCGGCGGTTGGAAAGCAAAATTTAACCATACTTCTCCATCTTTTGTCCATCAGTCGTCAAGAAGGGGACAATCCAGAAATCGCGCAGCGGCGTTCGATCGCCGGGGTGAGAGCCTTTGTGAGATTTTCTGGCTTGATTTGCGTTGTTGAGTAAGATCATTCGCCCACAGTCTTTGCACCGTCTGTTGCGCCCATTGCTGATCACTTGCTGCGGCACCGCCCTCGTCGGCGCGGCTGCGTGGTCGCTTGTCGGCATGGCCGCGATCGGCAATTCCTACGCGCATGGTTCCGGCCGCCTGCTGCCGAAGCCGCAGCTGCATTTGGCTGAGAAGACCAAAGAGCGCGTCTGGGACAAACACGCCAGAACCAACCAGGCGACGCGGCTCGTGGCCGCCGCCGCGGCGCAGCCAGTCATGGTCGCAAGCCTCGCTCCCAGCGAGGCGAGGTTCGCGTCCGATCCCCTGTTCCCGATGGACGCGGAAACGATCGGCAAAAGTGCCCGGATCGCAGCCGCGGTGAAAAAGGCCGTACTGGCGTCCGAGAAAGTCGCAAGCAACTCCACTCCCTCGACCGAGGCCCGCCGCCAGGCCGCAACGATTGGCCTGCCGGCGCCGGAACGCTTCGCGCCGATCGCCAGCGTTGCCGCGGCCCAATATCCGGTCCAACTCGCCTACGCCACCCCATCCCAGAGCCACGTGGAAGGCAGCGCCTTTTCCGCTTTGTTGACGGCACCGTCCGAGGACGATCTCGCCGAACAGCCGGACCAGGACCAGGACGAGACTGAAGACACGTCCGCCCTGCCGAGCCATGAGGACACGCCCTCGGTCGGTCCCATGCCGCAATTCCGCCCCCGCACCGCGCAGGCGGAAAAGCCGCCCGCCGAAGACGAAAAACCTGCGACCAAACAGGCGGAAGCCGCGGCGGTGAAAAAGGAAGAAGAGACCGCCAAGGCAGACGAGGATGAAGCGCCGAAGAAGCAGAAGCTTGCCTATGCGCGACCGGAAGATCCGACCGAAAACAGTGCCGGCACCGGCTTCGGCCAGGCGCTGCGCAACATGTTTGGCGGCGGAGCGAAAGCCGGCAACGGCGTCGCCGTCTACGACATCACCGCCGCCAAGGTCTATATGCCTGACGGCAGCGTACTCGAGGCCCATTCCGGTATCGGCAAGATGGCCGACAACCCACGCTACGTCGACGTCAAGATGACCGGGCCGACGCCGCCGCACACCTATAATCTCAGGATGCGCGAAACCCGTTTCCACGGGGTCGAAGCGATCCGCATGCTGCCGGTCGACGGACGGAACAAGCACGGCCGCGACGGCTTCCTGACGCATAGCTACCTGCTGCGCGGCAAGCGCGCGGAATCCCATGGCTGCGTCGCCTTCGCCGACTATCCGCGGTTCCTGACCGCCTTCAAGCAGGGCAAGGTCAAGCAGATCGTCGTGGTGCCGAGCGGTGGACGCGCGGCCGGCATGCGCCTGGCACAGAACGGCCGGAACTCTTGAGCGGAGCCGGCCAACGGTCGGATTGCGGGCAGCCGACGGTAAAGGTCTTTCGCTGATGAGGAACGGGCACTAAGATCCGGGCTTCGACAGGAGCGAGAACGAAGAGGACCGGGAGACCGTCATGTGCCGAAACATCAAACCCCTGTTCAATTTCGAGCCGCCGGCGACGAACGCCGAGGTCCATGACGCTGCACTGCAGTTCGTGCGCAAGCTGAGCGGAACCAACAAGCCATCCAAGCGGAACGAAGCGGCGTTCGAGCATGCCGTCAATTCGATTGCCGCATGCGCGCAGGAACTGCTCGACGCACTCGAGACGTCACAGCCCCCACGCAACCGCGAGGAAGAAGCCGCCAAGGCGCGCGCACGGAACGCCGTCCGCTTCGCCTGACGGCGGCAAGAGGCTGGACGCGGCCTTCGTGCCTGTGAATCCTGGCCGCCGCCCGCGCCATCTCAACCTATATCGCAAACACCGTCGCGCGGCGCAGCGTCACGTAGCCGGTGTCGCCGGCCTTCACGACCCGCTCCGGCTCCAAGTCCAGTTCCAACGGCACGCCGCGCTCGGTCGTCGCGACCACCCGGCGGCCGGCCGGGCGATCCATCACCCGGCTGATATTGGCAGCGATGCCGGGACCTCCGATCGCCCAATCGAGATCGACCGGCCGGGCGTAAAGCTCGGCCTTGCCGTCGGCGATCCCTGCAGCGTCGATGACCACGCCATCGGCATAGGCCCGACCGTCACGCACCTCGGCGGGCAGCATGTTGGCATCGCCGAGGAACTTCATGACGAAGGCCGATTTCGGCTCGCGGCAGACCTCCTCCGGCGTTCCCTGCTGGACGATGTGGCCATCCTTCAGGATCACCACGCGGTCGGCAAGATCGAGCGCCTCTTCCTGGTCGTGAGTGACGAAGAGCGTGGTGATGCCGAGCTGGGTATGGATTTCGCGCAGCCAGCGCCGCAGCTCGCGCCGGACATTAGCATCAAGCGCGCCGAATGGCTCGTCGAGCAAGAGCACCTTGGGATCGACGGCAAGCGCACGGGCCAGGGCGACGCGCTGGCGCTGGCCGCCGGAGATCTGCGCAGGAAACCGTTCGCCGAGCCCTTCGAGGCGAACCAGGCGCAAAAGTTCAGCGACCCGCACCTGGATCGCCGCCTTGTCGCGCTTGACCTTCGAGACCTCCATGCCGAAGGCGATGTTCTGGGCCACCGTCATGTGCGGGAAAAGCGCGTAGTGCTGGAACACGAAGCCGACGCCGCGATCGCGCACGGGGATGTCGGTCGCATCCTGGTCGCCGAAATAGATGTGGCCGCCATCGGCGAATTCGAGCCCGGCGACCATGCGCAATATCGTCGTCTTGCCGGAACCGGAGGGCCCGAGCAGCGCGACGAGCTCGCCACTTTCGATCTCGAGCGACACGTCCTTGACGGCACGGAAGGTTTGGAAAGTCTTGACGACGTGGTCAAGGCGGATCTTCATGATGCATTCTCCGCGGAATTGGCAACTGGGCGGACGCGGCCCGCCCCTTGGCGCTCCAGAGCGACCTTGGCGATGATGGTGAAGACGGCAATGAGCGCCAGAATGGACGCCGACGCAAAAGCGCCCGCCGCCTGGTAATCGTGATAGAGCAGCTCGATATGGAGCGGCAGGGTGTTGGTCTGGCCACGGATGTTGCCCGACACGACCGAAACCGCGCCGAACTCGCCCATCACGCGCGCATTGCAAAGGACGACGCCGTAGAGCAGCGCCCATTTGATGTTGGGCAACGTCACCGAGAAGAAGGTGCGAAAGCCGGAAGCGCCGAGGGAAACGGCCGCCTCTTCGAGGTCCCTCCCCTGCGCCTGCATCAGCGGAATGAGCTCGCGGGCGACAAACGGCGCGGTGACGAACATCGAGGCGAGCACGATGCCGGGAATGGCAAACAGGATCTTGATGCCATAGGCATCGAGCGTCGGGCCAAACAGACCCTGCAGCCCGTAGACGAAGAGATAGGCAACGCCCGCGACGATCGGCGAAACCGAGAACGGGATCTCGATCACCACCAGCAGGAAACCCTTGCCGCGGAAATCGAACTTGGTGATCGCCCAGGCAGCGGCCACGCCGAAGGCGGTGTTGACTGGGACGGCGATCAGCGCGGCAAGCACCGTGAGCATGATCGCGTGGCGCGTGTCGGGATGCAGGATCGTGTCGCGATAGACCTGCCAGCCCTTGGCAAAGGCCTCGACGCCGATGATCAGCAGCGGCGCGAGGATCAGGAACGCGCCGATGATCAGTACGGCGCCGATCAGGGCACGGCGGAAGACAGGTCCGTCACCCACCCGCGGCAGCGTGCGTGCGGTCTTTTTGAAACGCATGGTCAGGACCTCCGCGTATAGCGCAGCGCCCGCGCCTGCAACCAGTTGGTCACGGCGAGCATGAGGAAGGCCGTCAGCAGCAGCACGGACGCGATCGCTGCCGCCGCCTGATAATCGTATTCTTCGAGCCGGATGAAGATCAGCAGCGCGGTGATCTCGGTCGACATCGGCTGATTGCCGGCGATGAAGATGATCGCACCGAACTCGCCGAGCGAGCGGGCGAAGGACAGGGAGACGCCGGCGAGAAGTGCTGGTGTCAAGAGCGGCAGGATGACCTTGCGGAAGATCGCGATATCCGAGCCGCCAAGCGACTGTGCCGCCTCCTCCAGCGCCGGATCGAGATCCTCCAGCACCGGCTGCACCGTGCGCACGATGAAGGGCAGCGACGTGAAGCACATGGCGATCATGATGCCGATAGGGGTATAGGCGACCTTGATGCCGTAGTCCTCGAGGATCGAGCCGAACACGCCGTTGGTCGTGAACAGTGCGGTCAGCGAAATACCGGCAACGGCCGTCGGCAAGGCGAACGGCAGGTCGACCATGGCATCGACGATGCGGCGCCCGGGGAAGCGGTAACGCACCAGCACCCAGGCGAGCGCCAGGCCGAAGAAGAGATTGAAGAGCGTTGCGCCAAGCGCGGCCGTCACGGTGACGCGATAGCTTGCGAGCGCCCGCGGCGACGAGACGATCTGCCAGTAATCGAGAGGGCCGAGGCTCGCCGCCTTGAACACGAGGGCTGCCAGCGGCAGAACGACGATCAGGCTCACATAGAGCAGCGTCACCCCCAGCGACAGGCGTAACCCGGCAGGACATTGCGTCTCAAGCGTTCATTTCCTTGTCATGTCATGGTGAAACCCGGCAGACGGTTCGTCTGCCGGGCTGATTGATTGCGAGGTCAAAGAGCGATCAGCGGCTGCCGTAGAGCTTGTCCAGGATGCCGTCGGACGCGAAGTGCTCGGACTGGATCTTGCTCCATCCGCCAAAGACGTCGTCGACATTGACGAGGCGAATATCCGGGAACTGCGCCTTGAATTCGCCGGCAACCTTCTCGTTGCGGACGCGATGGCCGAATTCGGCGGCGATGCGCTGGCCTTCCTCGGTATAGAGGAAGTCGAGATAGGTCTTGGCGAGCGCCTGCGTGCCGTGTTTCTCGGCAACCTTGTCGACGACCGCGACCGGGAATTCCGCGAGCAGGCTGACCGACGGGATGACGGCTTCGACCTTGTCGGCGCCATACTGCTTGGCGATGCTGCGGGTCTCGGCCTCGAAGGTGATCAGGACGTCGCCGGTTTCGCGCTCGACGAAGGTCGTGGTCGAGGCGCGGCCGCCGGTGTCGAACACCGGAACGTTGTCGAAGATCTTGGTGATGTAGGCCTCGATCTTCGCCTCGTCGCCCTCATAGGCCTCCTTGGCCCAGGCATAGGCCGCCAGATAGGTGTAGCGCGCATTGCCCGAGGTCTTCGGATTGGGGAAGACCGCGTGAACGTCGTCACGGGCCAGGTCGGACCAGTCCTTGATGTTCTTCGGGTTGCCCTTGCGCACCAGGAAAGACGGGAAGGAATAGAACGGCGAGGCATTATTCGGGAACGCCTTCGCCCAGTCCTTGGAGACAAAGCCGTTCTTGGCCAGGAATTCGATATCGGTGGTCTGGTTGAAGGTGACGACGTCGGCTTCCAGGCCTTCGAGGATCGAGCGGGCCTGCTTCGACGTGCCGGCATGCGACTGGTCGATCGTCACGCCCGGATGCTGCTTGATGAAGGCCTCGTTCTCGGCCACGAAGAGTTCGCGCGAAACGTCGTAGGAGGCGTTGAGAAGCTTCGTCGGCTCCTGTGCCAGCGCAGGGGTCACAAAATGCGCGACAAGGGTGGCGCCGAGAATGAGGAGGCGTTTCATGCGGTTCTCCGGTGTTGATGCTGCCCCAGAACCTATCGGCAGGCGTGTGGGAGCGCGAGGGAACGCGGACCCTGGTTGTGCCAAGCCTTAGAAATTTCGTCTCGTTTCCGCTCAGTTTCGCGGAGTTTTTGCCTCAGCTTTCCCAAAGCAACCAATAGCTTACAGTCGGTGGGCTGTCAGGAACCGTCCGGCCCTTGCACCCATTGCGGGATGTCCCGCTTGGCATGCAGCACGCGCCACACGTCGATATGGTCGGCCTGTTGACGATAGAAGACGAGGTAGGGGTATTTCTTCAGACCGACACTTCGCAAATCAGGAAGCGCCAGTTCGTAGGCAAAGCGCAACGAACCGGATTCCGGACGCGCACCTCACGGGCGGCGGAATAACGCCCATGGCAAAAATTGGCAAGAATGGCGATCTTGAACACCAGCGCCGATCGCCTTACGCAGAGGACATCTCGGCACAGCAATATGACAATCGGGGACTAGATACATCCTTAGCGCTTTGACTAGATAGGCGTTCAAGGCAGGGTTGGCGATTCGATGACGATATTCTTCAAGGCAGCAGTTTCCGACGAAGTGGCGCTCGGTATGATCGAGCGGTGTTTTGCCGATGCGAACGACTATGACGGCTATCTCGACATTTTTGCCGACTACACCGAAAAGACCGTCTCCTGGAGCAAGGGCAGATCCGTCGAAGAGTTCAAGGACCAGATCACCGAGGCGCTGCGCGCAGCCTGGGAGGCCTCGCCCTTCTGGCAGGTCTATGAGCGCCGCGAAGAGCGGGACGACGCCGGGACCAACGAAATTCGACGGGCAGCGATCGCGCTGACCCGCACCTATGGCGGCGTGGTCGTGATCACCCTCAGCCTGCTTGGAAGGCGCAGCAGCGCGAATGACCTCGAACTGGTGTTCGTCTGTTTCCAGGAAGATGCGCAACGCCGGAATTTCCGGGTGCGTTATGACGGGAAGTTCATTCCGTCCCTGAATGCCTGACGCCACCCCCGGGTCATGGAGACGAAGGGCGATGACAACCGACTATGATGCCGATGACGCCTTCGCCCTGATCGTTGCAAGCTTCCGCCAGGTGACCGGCAAGGCGCTGGTCGACCATCCGTTCGACGGCCGTTGGCTTTACGAGAGCGCACCCTTTGCGCTTTTGGCGCACGACCGATCGGAGGACCCGCGTTTCTTCTACGCCAACAAAACCGCGCAGGCCTGCTTCGGCTACACCTGGCAGGAGTTCATCGGCATGCCGTCGCGCCTCTCGGCCGAGGCGCCGAACCGCGAGGAACGGCAGCGTCTTTTAGACAGCGTCTCCACCAAGGGCTTCATCGACAACTATCGCGGCCTTCGGATCGCGAAATCCGGACGCCGCTTCTGGATCGAGAACGCCATCGTCTGGCAGTTGGTGCGCGCCAACGGCGAACATGCCGGCCAGGCCGCCATGTTCCACAGCTGGAAGGATCTGTAAGCGCGCCGCCCCGAGGCGGAGGGTGCGCCTCGTCTGCTTCTTCTCAATTCAACAGCCGGACCAGTGCCAAAGCAACACCGGGCGACAGCGTGATGATCGCCAATCGGATGAGGTCGGCAATGACGAAGGGCATGACGCCTCGGTAGGTCTGCACGATCGGGACATCCGTCGCCAGCTTGTTGATGATGAAGACGTTGAGGCCGATCGGCGGGGCGGAAAGACCGATGCCGACGACGATGAGGACGAGAATGCCGAACCAGATGGCGACATCCTCGGTCGGCATGCCCAGATCCAGTGTCAGGATGATCGGAATGAAGACCGGCAGCGTCAGCAGGATCATCGCCAATTCGTCCATGACGGCGCCAAGCACGAGATAGGTGACGAGCATTCCGCAGATGACGACATAGGGCGGCAGGCCCGACTGTCCGACCATTGCGGCAAGCGTCGCCGGCATCTGCGTCAGCGCCAGAAACGCGCCGAAGACTTCCGCGCCGAGCAGGATCAGGAAGATCATTCCGCTGGTTTCGGCCGTCTGCAGCAGAGCGTTTTTCAGGGCGCCGAGGCTCAAGGTCCTTTGCAGCAGGCCGACCAGCAGCGTTACGGCAGCCCCCACCGCGGCACCTTCCGTCGGCGTGAACACCTCGCCATAGATGCCGCCGACCACCGTGACGGCGACGACCGCCGCCGGCACGATCGCAAAGTCCGCAGCCAGCAGCAGCAGGCCGAATATCGCCAACAGGATCCCGCCGACCGTCCCGAGCGAGCCGAGCAACCAACCGATGACACCACCGGCCAGGATGATCAGACCCAGCGGCCTCGCCCAGAACGGACGAGGCGTTCGAACCGTCTCGGTCGCCGTCACCGGCGGCGCGAGATCGGGCCTGCGCCGCACGACGATCGCAATCGCGATCAGGTAGAAGGCGGCCGCCAATAGCCCCGGCACCAGGGCTGCCTGAAACAGCTTGGCGATGTTCTGCTCGGCGGTGATCGCATAAACCACCAGGATCACGGATGGCGGAATGAGGATGCCGAGGGTGCCGCCGGCGGCAATCGTCCCGGTGCCAAGCCCGACGTCGACCCGGGCTCGGCGCAGTTCCGGCAGCGCCGCGCGTCCGAAGGTCGCCGTGGTTGCGACCGACAAGCCGCAGATCGCGCCGAACCCGGTGCAGGCGGCGATGACGGCCATCGGCATTCCGCCCTTGAAGCGTCCGAAGCCCCGCTCGGCGACGCGAAACAGCGTTGCGGCAATGCCCGACTGCTCGGCGAGCGCGCCCATCAGGATGAAGAGCGGGATGACCGAAAGCGTGTAGCTGGCAAACTGGCTATAGGTGTTGGTCTGCAGATAGTAGACCAGCGCATGCGGGCCGGAGAGATAGGCATAGCCGGCAGCACCGACCGCAAGCATGGCAAGAGAGATCGGCATCCGGATGGCGATCAAGAGCAGCATGGCCGCAAAGCCGACGAAGGCAATGGCAAAACCGCTCATCGGCCGCCTCCAATTTTCAAGAGGGAAACGGAAAGTCCGATGACGGCCGCGAGCGCCGCGAGCGCGGCACAGGTCAGATAGACCGGCCAGATCGGCCAGGGCAGCTGGATGAGGGTCGTCCCGTATCCCCTCGCCTCCAGGCCACCGGTAAACAGCCCCCAGGCAAAAAACGCCAGGCAGACGGCCAAAAGCAGGTCCCACAGGCCGTCGATGACCCGGGTGACGCGTGCAGGAAGAGCCATCGTGAAGGTATCGACAGCAATATGGCCATTGCGGGCCTGCGTGTATGCGAGAAAGGAGAAGGCGGCGACACCGACCGCCACCTCCACCAGTTCGTAATCGGCCGGCACCGGCCGATTGAACAGCCAGCGGCCCAGCACGCTGACGGTGACCAGTCCCGCCGCAAGGCAAAGAAGCGTGCCGCCGATGAGTGCCAAACCGGCCGCGAGGCGTTCGACTTCCCTGCGTCGCGGCACCCTCACCGCATCCTCGTATCCTACGTCTTCCATTGTTGAGGCCCCGAGCTGTTGGTTCATGCAGCGGCGCGTTCAGGCGCCACGTTCACGGCAGTGCGCTCAGGCGCCCGAATATTTCTGGACGAGCGCTTGCGCTGCGGCGATCAGCGCCTTGCCGTCGAGGTCCTTGGCCTTCATGTCCTCGATCCACTTGTCGTGGACGGGCCT
This sequence comes from Ensifer sp. PDNC004, assembly GCF_016919405.1. Taxonomy (NCBI): domain Bacteria; kingdom Pseudomonadati; phylum Pseudomonadota; class Alphaproteobacteria; order Hyphomicrobiales; family Rhizobiaceae; genus Ensifer; species Ensifer sp. PDNC004. The sequence continues at coordinate 522,787 of NZ_CP070354.1, read as the reverse complement.
GGTCGCCTCCACCCACTTCGCTTTTTCGTCCTCGCTGATCGTGCTGATTGTGCCTTCTCCGGATGCCTCGATCGCGGCGCGCACTTCTGCGCCGACACTGTCCCACATCTCGCCGGCCTTCTTGGCGAAGGCCATGCCGCTGTTGGCGTCCAGCACGGCCTTGAGGTCGGCCGGCAATGCCTCGTACTTGCTCTTGTTCATCGCCAGGAAGAAGGTCGCGGTATAGAGCGTCGGCGAGCCCGGGATCTCGGTGTGGAACTTGGTAAGCTCGTTCACCTTGATCGAAGGCACCACTTCCCACGGGAGTACGCAACCGTCGATAGCCCGCTGCGCCAGTGCTTCCGGCACCTGCGGAATGGGCATTCCGACCGGCGTCGCACCCAGTGCCGCCAGTGCCTCACCGGCAAGGCGTGTGGGATTGCGAAGCTTGAGCCCGGCGAGGTCCGCACTGGACGTCACTTCCTTGTTGGTGTGGATCAGGCCTTGGTCGTGCGCCCAAAAGCACAGGAGCTGGGTGTCGCCGGTTTCCTTCAGCACATGCGTCTGGCCATATTCCTGGCAGGCCTGTGCGTTGACGGTCGCCTCCTTGGCGGCGACGAACGGTAGTTCGAACACTTCGGTGGATGGGAAGCGTCCAGGCGTGTTGCCGGGCAAGGTCCAGACGATGTCGACGACGCCGTTCGACGCCTGATCGTAGAGCTGCGGCGGCTTTCCGCCGAGCTGCATGGCCGGGAAGATGTCGACCTTCAGCGCGCCACCGCTTTGGTCTGCCAGCGATTTCGCCCACGGCGTCAACAGCCGCTGATGAACGTTGGATGCCGGCGGCAGGAAATGGTGCAGTTTCAGCGTGATAGTTTCCTGGGCGCGCGCCACACCCATTTTCAGAACGAAGGGCGCGGCAAGCAAGGCACCGCCGGTCTTCATCATATTCCGTCTGCTCAGTTTCATAGGTTCCTCCCTGTCGACCCCATATTCACGCGCGGCGAACATCGCATGCCCGCGCCTGATCCTTCACGTCACATGAAGGTTATCCGGCGGGCAGATCTCCCCGGTCGCTTGAAACTTCCCTTTGCTCCTCATCGGAAAGCCTCAATCCATTAACATGTTAAGTTTATTTTGAACCGACTGTCAAGCGACGGCATCGGGCGACAAGGCCGCATGAAGTGACCGCACGGACACGTCCTCGTGAACGTGCCGGGTCGAGCTTTCGTTTAAGGATTCAAGCCTGAAGCACGCAAGCACACGGCGCCCGCGAAAAGGCGCTCTGAAGGTGCCGATCGCACACCTTTGCACCTGGAGATGCGATCAGAGCGTGAGCGTCTGCACAGTCCCCGCATATTCGCAGTCGAGCTTCCAATCGGCGCCCTCCTGCCGGACGCGCAGGAACGTCGCCCCATCGCCGGGATCGGGCCTCGTCGCATTGACGATGCAACGATAGCGCGTGGCGTTGTAGTCGAACTCGAAGGTCTCCTGTTCGACGATGTCCTCGTCGATGCCGTTTGCAAAGGGATAGGGCGCATACATCGCCGCCGTATGGATCGAATGAACGGTCGTGATCGGTGTCCCGTCCATTTCCGTCAGCTTCGCGGTTGCGATGCAGCCCCGATGCTCATCACCGGAGAGCAACACGACATGCTTGATCTTTCCGGCGGCGATAACCCCAAGCACGTCGCGCAGGCTGTTTGGATACCCGTCCCAGCCGTCGGAGCGCAGCGCGCTCAGATTGTCCGGACTGAGACTTGTGTCCCGTTGAACCGCACGGCGATGACGCGGCAGGAACATCGATGGCGACGCGATGAATTTCGGGCCTGCGGCCGCAAGCCACGCCACAAGCTTGCCCATCGTCTGGCCGACGGCCAGCCCCGGGTCGAACAGGGTCGCGTTGGCAAGCCCGGCGCCGACCTTGCGGTGCGTTCTTTCTGTCCGGGTGTCGAGCAGGAAAAAGTGAAAGCCGTCGTAGTCGAAGGTGTTGTGCTGAACGTTCAGCTTGGTGTCCAGTCCACGCTGGTACTTCTCGAAAGCCGCAAAACCATCCTTCTTCAGCGTTGCATTCGAATCGATATCTTTCGGAGACGCGAGCGGCTCCCAATTGTCGTCAATCTCGTGGTCGTCCAGAAGCATGAACGACGGAATGCGGCGCAACACCTCGCGCACGTTGCGTTCGCGCAGCCACGCCTCGTAAGGCAGCCGATATCGGTCGTCGTTTGTCGCCGGATCATAGAGCCCGGCGGTCGGATCGACATAGACCTGATCGCCGACGAAGAGAGCAAACTTCGGCTGGATCCCCGCCCCTGCCCCGATCCTGTCGGCAACGCGCCCGTAGGAGCGATAGGCAACCTTGCCGTCGATGAAACCGGCCGGGTACTGGCACGAGCCCAGAATGAAGCTGGTACCGGCGGGCGAAGGGAGCGCCGCAGGAACGAGCGGAGAATCATAAGGGATCACGCCGTCCATCAGCCCCCGATCCTGCTCGATCAGGTTTTCCAGCGCCGCATCGCCCATCAGGAAGTTGAGCGTCATCGACGTACTGGCAGACGCCGTTGACTGCGGAACCGCGTCAACCGTCAAATTCGTCGTCGGTGTCATGCCCTTGTAGACAAGGCGGTTCGGCGAGAATTTTGTCACCTTGCCCGGATTGATGTCGGGCAACGGCGCCTTCATCGCATCCGATATTGCGCTCGATATCTGTTCGAAGCGCTCGTAGCGCAAATCTTGCAGCTTCTCTTCCGGGTTCGCGTTCGAATGCCGAAGGGCTGCTCGGTAGACGATACCGTCCTTGGCTAGTGCATAGTATTGGGCTTTTACCGCCCCGGGAGGCGCCAGAGTATCTTCCTCCGCGTAGGCGAGCAGGACGAGCAACGCGTTTCCCGGATAGTTCGGATCATACCCCGGCATTGACGTCGGGAGGGGAGCCTGGAACGCGTCCCAGCGATTGTCGCGCAACTCGGGCGACCAATAGACCATCATGTGGCTGAGGACATAAGGCAGATCCCAGGGCAGGCCATCGGGACGAAGAATATCGTCGCCACTTACCTGAACACGCAGCATGATCACGCCCTCGGTCTGGCGGAGCGCCGGCAGCGAGCCGACGCGAATGACAAGATCTCCGAATTCCTCAGTGATGATCGGCCCGATCCAGGGCGGGTAGGCCGTCATCGTGGTGGCCGCGGCGACCGGCTGCTGCGTTATGTTCTTGTCGAGAAATGCTTCGATCTTCTGCAAGGTCGCGTATCGCGTCGTTCCGATAAGCGCGTCCTGGTGGCCGGCACCCGGGTTGAGATAGGGTTCCAGGTAGACACGCCCCGCATCGTCGAAGACGCGGCGCATGCGGTCGACGGTCGCGGGATCCGTCAGACCGTTGCCCGATCCGTGGACGCTGAAGGTGGGGAATTTCCAATTATCCCGCAGGAGTTCCCGCGACACCAGCCGGTTTTGCCCCCTGTAGTCGGTGAGCATGGCGTTGCGCACGAAATGCACTGTCGTGGAAACCGTATTGAGGCTGAGCGCGCCGAAATGCTCGTTGATGAAGCGCAGCATCTCCGGCTCCATGTTGGCGACGTTGAAGTCGCGTCCATAGAGCGCGTCCATCCGGTGCCGGGTCCTTGTCCACGGCGTCCGCTTCCAGGGCCAGACCGGGTTTTCCACGTCGAATTCCTCGACCGGGTAAGGAAGCGTTGACAGCACGCGGTCCCAAAGGTCGTCGGCGAGCGTCGGTTTATCCGGATTGAAGCTATAGCTGTCAGGCAGGAAGCCGAGAAGGTAGCGCACCGCATAGGCGCGGAAGATGTTGGCGGGCGTAAAGACCACCAGCGGACCGACCTGTGTGAAGGCCACCCGATCGACGAGATCGGTAATCTTGCCCTCCAGCGTGGCGATGCTGAAAACCATCGTGCCCATGCAATGGGCGATGACGTCGAGCTTCGGCGCGCCGGTCTGTGTGGCGATCGTCCGCAGGACCAAGGGCACGTCTTCCTTGCCAATTTCGTCGAAGCTCCAGGCAGCACTTGCGGTCGGGTGCGCCGGGCTGGTCCTGAGGTCGGCGATCCAGACCTCGCGCCCCGTCTTCCAGAAATGGCTCGCGAAGTTGGGATTGACGGCGTGGTGGGCAAAGGTTGTCCCGCCGGCGCTGTATCCGTGGATCATCACCAGCGGCCGCTTCGTCGTGCCGGGATGGGGATAGCGGGTCAGCAGGACTTTCCCGAGAACCGGCGGGCCGCCGAGTTGAGGCTTGGTCGTTCCGACGACGAGCGTCTGTCGCTGCGCTGCGACCGTGCCGCCTCCCTTGATCTTCAACTGCGCCGGCGGGCGGAAATCCACCACGTCGTTCGCCGGGTCCTTGTCCTTGTCGGGCGCACGGAAACTCCAGATATGCATGCCCAAAAGCAGCCGGAGAAAATACCCGAGGAAAGTCAGAAGCGCTCCGATCGCGGCGACGCCGTCGCGCTGTTCCGTGATGCGCACGAGCGGCACGCCGATGCGGGCGAGATAGTCGAGGTCGAGCGTCAGCACGCGGCCGCCGGACGCGGCCTCCAACCCCGGAAATTGCTCCAGCGCGACCTCCATGAGCTGACGCCAGGGATTGGAGCGCCGATCATAGGTGAAGCGCTTGGTGCCGACGATCCGGTCGCCCACAAGGGAGATGCCGCCGGTGATCGGGTCCGGCGTGCCGATCTTCAGATCATAGACAAAGGCGCGGACTTCGCCGGACCGGCTGGCGATGGCAAGACCCGAGCGGACGCGCTCAAGGAAGCCGGGCCCACCATCGCCATCGACGATCGCCTGATAGCTGTCGCGCAGGCCGCGATTGAGGACCCAGGCCTTGCCGGCACGCCAGATCCTGCCGCCGACCCACGTCGACTGGCGTTCGAGGACCCGCAGGCTGCCGGTCAGGGGCGCGGTAAAGGTGGCGATCGCCTCGAGCTTCTGCTCCTTCAGGCCGGCAGGCGCCCATGTCTGATGGAGATTGTCCCACTGATCCGCAGGAAAGATGCGGACCATGCTCCGGGCCAGCGGCGCTGTGGCATCGGTCGCGACCTCAAGCGTTCCATCGCCACCATTGCTTGGCGCGAGATCGGCCAGCGCCTTCGGTTTGAAACGCAGCGTGAGCTCGACAACTCGAGTTTCAACGGCTGTCCCGGCCGCCGAAAACCTGACCCGGCCGGCAAGGCGCTCGATGATCTCGGCATCGGCATCAGGGGCAGATGCGGCGGCATCGGTTTCACGAAACACCGGGCGAACCAAAGCAAGGCCGGGCGCAGCAGGAGCCGGGGCGACATAACCCCAGGCTGCTGCGAGCGTCTCCGAGGCGCGCAGGGCCACTGCCGCAATGGTGAGCGCCGGATTGGTGCCAAGCGCCGTCGGAATGATCGAGCCGTCGAGAATCACAAGACCATTGTGGAAGTCGTTCGGGAACTCCGATTTGAAGACGCGCCCCAGATGGTCGACGACGCCCGTCGCACCGGTGTTGCCCATTACGCAGCCGCCGAGCGGGTGCACGGTCGTAAGCGGACCGCGCTTGTTCTGTAGCAGCCAGTTCAGGCTGGCTGGAAGTAGCTTCCAGACGGGATTGGCGATAATGCGACCGCCCGTATTCTTCGCCAGCCGCGCCAGCGCCTCGACCTCGGTGTCGAAGACCGGCAGGGACGGCAGGTCGTCCCAGCGCATCCGCGCGGTGCCGTCGTTGTCGTCGGAAGCCGAACCATCCAGTTCCATACGCCCGGCGGCACCGTCATCGGCCATGACGGCATAGACAGCGGAATGTTCTATCCTGCCGGTCGGCGCCACATAGGCGTCATCGTCCGGGAAGCCCCGCGTATGCGTCGACCAGTCGATCCGGTCGAGGCCGTGAAGCGTGTTGAGCGTCGCAAAGATCTCGGTAAAGGCAAGGCGCAGGCCGGCTGGAACAGAGAGTTCCTCGATCAGGACGCCGGCCGTCTTTCGAAGATCGAGCACGCCGGTGATGGTGGGACCGATCGCGCGCCTGGAGGGCTGCACGGCCTCGTCCGAGACGGTATTGACTGGATTTGATGTGGCATAATCGGTCACCAGCATGTCGCCATTGGTCGAGCAGTGATTGCCGAAATGCACGGAGAGGCTAAGGCCCTTGGCCTGTGAGCGCTTCAGAATTTCGAACGAGCCGAGCGTGCCCGCCGCCAGCACGACCTTGCCTGCGCGCACCTGCAGCACCTCGCGGTCGCGTCCGCGAAGGGCCGCGTCGGTATAGACGCAATCGACGATCCAGTTGCCGCCGTCCGGCTTGACGCTGAGCACGGTCGCGCCGCTGAAGATTTCCGCCTCGTTGCGCAGCGCCGTCACGAGCAGGTTGACGTCGAGCGAGTTCTTTGCGCCGAAATTGCAGCCTGTCGCACAGTCGCCGCAGCGCACGCATTTGTTAAGCTGGACATTTCCCGAGCTTACCGTGTCGGTCATGGCGACCGTAATCGCCGCCTCGCGGAAACCCGTCGATGCGATGTTGCGGAAGGATTTGTGTTTCTGGGGTATGCCGTCGGGATGCTTCGAGATGGAGTTCGGGACACCGTTTGCGGTGCCACCCAGAAGCTCGCTTGCACGATCATAATACTGCCGCCAGGTCGTCAGGTCCTTGAGGTCATCGGGCCAGCGCGTGTGAAACACGTTCTCGTCGGGAACTTCCATGACGCCGGCATTGATCAGCGAACCGCCACCGACGCCGTTTGCGACCACCGTGACGACCTCCGGGCCGATCCGTACGTCGACCAGCCCCTCCTTGTTGCGATCGCGACGGATATGGCGGGGCAGCTCGGCAAGGCCCGTCGGAAACGAGCCCGGCAGATACTCCTTGCCACGTTCGAGCACCCCGACCTTGACCGGGGCGCCGCCCTTCGTGCGGCCGGCCATAGTGGCGGCAGCAATCGCGCCGCCATAGCCACTGCCGACGATGAGGACGTCGAAGTGGAGTGCGGCCGGCGCCTTTCGAACCCGGTCGACCAGCCTTTCGAACCCCTGGGAAATCCAGGCTGTGTGCGAGGTGTTGTCGAAATCAGCGCCGGCCATGGTCGCCTCCGGGACGTTGGTCTCGGGCACAAGGCGGGTATCCGTAGTTCCAATCGGACATAACGCTCTCCATAAGATGCGTCTGACGCCTGAACTCGGTGTGCGAGCCGCGATGGCTCATGTCTTTCGGTGCCCCCAATAGGAGGCGTCGAGATCCGGGAAGAATGCAAAAATCCGAAGCGTGTGCGGTTTCCGCCAATGCCGATCTATCGAAGTCGGCTAGCCCTCTTAGCGATTGCTAAATAATATGCGAGAGTCAGCAAATCGGCGAGGGATAAATGCACTTCTGCGCGAAAAGAGCCCCTGTTTCGCGCATTTCGTGATCAATCACCGCGCGAAGGAAACATGGAGAAGGTCGCAAAATCGCTCGAAGGGTTTTTGCCGCTGAACCTGCTTGGCCGACTTTACGGCTCTGACGGAGAGCGGCCGGCGGCGGTCGAGTTTCCGGCTGCCGTGATCTTTGTCGACGTGTCGCGCTATACGGCCCTCGTCGAGCAACTGGCGCGACGCGGCAAGGAAGGGCTGGTGCAGATCCCGAAGCTGCTCGGCCTTTCCTATGCGCGCTGTGCCGACCATATCTGCGACCGCGGCGGTGAAGTCCTCCTCTTTGCGGGCGACTCGCTGCTGGGCTATTGGCCCGCCGACGAAACGGGTCTGGCGCGCGCGGTCAAAAATGCGGCCGAGTGCGCCGAGGCTATCTGCAAGGAGAGCCGCGAGCGGCGAGATCCGGGCGCAGGCGAAATCGGACCGACGCTGCATATCGGCATCGGCGCCGGGCAACTCTGGGCGGCTGCCATCGGCGGCCAGCCGGTATGGAACCTTGTCGCCGGGGGCGATGCCGTCGTCCAGGCGGCAAGCGCACAGACACTCGCCCACCGCTGGGAGATCGTTCTGTCGCCAGAGGCGGCAAAGGCGCTGACCGACGGTGACGAAACGCGTGCGCCCGTCGTCGCACCAGCGCACGCGCAGATCGCGCACGAATGGCTCGTCGCGTTCCTTCCGATGCAGCTTCAGGAATTGCTTGGCCCCTCGCCGACGAAGCCGGCAAGAGAACCCCCATCCCCCAAAACCTCGGTCGAAGGCAATCTCCATCGCGATGCGCGGCTCGACACGCTTGCGGAGATCAGGCCGGTGTCCGTCGTTTTCGTGCGGATCATCGGTCTCCAGCACCAGGATGCCCAGGCGCTCGTCCGGCACCAGAACCTCTGCGTCACGCTTCAGGCGATTTCGCACCGCTGCGGCGGCCCGCCGGGCGAGCTGCTCTTCGACGACAAGGGGCTCGTCTATCTCTGTGTTTTCGGGACACGCGGGACGTTTCACCGCGACGACCCGGCCCGCGCCGTGGATGCCGCCCGCGCCATCGGTCGCCACATCGCCGAGATGGGGCTTGCCGTCTCGGTCGGCGTGGCGACGGGCGAGGCCCTGTTTCGCGTGGTCGGCAGCGCGCGCCGTCGGCAGCTGATGGTTCTCGGCACGCCGGTCAATCGCGCCGCGCGCCTCGTCACAACCGTCTCCAATGATGTGCTGTGCGATGCGCCGACCGAAAGGGCAAGCCGGACATCCTTCGATTTCGAGCAACGCGGAACCGTCCAATTGGCGGGCCTGGGCGACGTGGCGCCCGTCTTTCGTCCCCTCGAACCGCGGTCGCGGTCCCCGCCCGCAACAACGCTGATCGGCCGCGAGCGGGAACTCGCCTTCCTGCAGCATGCTTTCGAGGAGACGCGCGGCGGTTCGAGCCGCCTTGTCGTCATCCTGGGCGAACCGGGCATCGGCAAGAGCAGGCTAGCGGCCACCTTTACCGACAATCTTCACGCAGCCGGCGTTGCGATCGCCGTGACGCTGGCCGAACGGGACGACCGGCGAAGCTCGCTTCTGGCCTGGCGGCGCGTCCTTGAAACGCTGTTGGGACTGCCTGCCGAAAGCGATGGCATCGTCCTGCTCGAAAGCATCACCGCGCGCATCCGCACGGCGTCATGGATCGCCGACCGCCTGCCCCTCCTCAACGACCTGCTCGCGATCGAGATCGAGCAGAACGAGGGAACGCGCCACCTGGAGGGCGCCCACCGCGCCGATGCGACCATGCGCCTCCTCGGCGATATCCTCGGCGTCCTGGCGCCTCGCCCGTTCGCCCTCGTGCTCGAAGACAGCCAGTGGCTGGATTCTGCCTCCTGGCGACTGGTCGAATGGGTGCTCGGCTCCGTGCCGTCGCTGCTGCTGGTGCTTTGCGTGCGCTCCGAAGAGGTGCCCGAGGATCTGAAGCAATTGCGCCGACGGGTCGAGGTGGCAGGCGAGACCGGGACCGAGGCGGAGGAGCCGGCCCGACGCTACCGCATCCTCGAACTTGAAGAACTCGACGATGGTACCGTTTGCGAACTCGTATCGCGCACACTTGGCGAGGTGCCGCCGCAACAGGAACTCGCGCGCAGGGTCGCCGCCCTCGCCGGAGGCAACCCCTTCTTTGCCGAGGAGATCGCGCTGACGCTGAAGAGCGAAGGCTTGATCGCCGTGCGCGACGGCCTCTGGCGCTCGATCCGCCCGCTCGAGGACCTGCAGTATTTCGAGGGCGTCGAGCGCGTCATCCGGGAGCGGGTCGATCGCCTCGACTCGATATCGCAGGACGTGATCAAGGCGGCGGCCGTCATTGGGCGCTCGTTCACCTTTGCCGAGTTGGAGGCGTTGCTGAAGGACGAGCTGAACGCAGAAGGGCTCGGCTCCGCCGTCGAAAAGCTGGTCGATGCCCATCTGGTGCGCCGGCTCGGTCAAGCCGGAAGCTACGAGTTCCGCCACGACCAGACGCGCGACGTCGTCTACGGATCGATGCCGGGCGACCTGCGCGGCCGTCTTCACGCATCGCTCGCCCACTGGCTGGAGCGCAGCCGCATCGAGGCGATGGGTGGGGATCTGGCCGTTCTCGTCCAGCATTTCGAGGCGGCGGACAACAAGGAGAAGGTCGTAAAATACGCGGATCTGGCGGCGGACAGAGCGCTGCAGGTCGGCGCCTTCCGGGAGGTCGAGTCCTTTCTCGGCATTTGCATGGCGCACGAGCCGAAGCCGCAGGACTGGACGCCGGAACAGCGGCTGCAGGCGGTTCGCTGGCGGCGCAAGCTGGCCGAGGCGCACTACAGCCGCGGCGACATTCACGCACAGGGCGTTGCCGTGAGGAACGCGCTGAAGGCGGCCGGCCAACCGGTCCCTGTCTCTTCGTCCGCGACCCTGATGCGGCTTGCCGCCCGCAGCCTGCGGCTTGCGGTGCAGCAGATGCTGCCCGAAACGGCGAAGCTTGCCCACCGCGAGGACCGGTTGTCCTGGGAGAGGGAAATGGCGCGTTGCCTGAACCAGGCAGCGCTGGTGGATTACTTCGAGCTGCGCTTCACCCGCGGAATGTGCAATCTCGTCGGCGCGGTCGCGCGCGCGGAACGGACCGGACGGACGATCGAAATGGCGGTTGCCGCCTCGCAGCTCGGCTGCGGCTTCGGGATGATGGGCTGGCGCTCGGGGTGCCGCTATTTCATGGAAAGGGCCGAGCGGATCGCCACTGAACTGGCAGACACCGCGATCCATGCGCATGTCTGCAATCTCGACGCGCTCTGGCAACTCGGGCGCGGCGAATGGGCGGGGGTGGACGCAAGGCTGGAGCAGGGCCAGCAGTTCTGCCTTCGGGCCGGCGATCAATTGCGGTGGTGCAATGCCCAGGGCATGCGCTTCTGGTCCCTCTATTATCGCGGCGAGCAGGCCGCGCTCGAACCGACGACGACCGCCCTGCTCTCTCGCGCCCAGAATGCCGGCAACATCCAGCAGGAAATCTGGGCGTTGCGCTGCAAGGCGTTGTGCGTGCTGCACACGGATCAGCCGCGAGAAGCCGTCGACATTCTCCGACTAATCACCTCGGCAATGCTCGGGTCGGTCGATCTGGCGGCACAAATATCGGCGAAAGGCGCCCTTGCACTGGCGCTCGCGCGCACCGGACGGCATGCGGAGAGCGTCCAGGCGGCCGCTGAAACCTTGCAACTGGTAAAATTGATGCGCCGGCCCTCGTCCCACAGCACGTTGGTCGGCATCTCCGGCGCCGCCGAGGTTTTCCTGCGCGGCCGGGAAGCCGGGCTCGCCCATGCTTACGAGGAATGGCCACGATGGGAGGGCCAGGTGCTGCGCGAACTCAAACGTTATGCCCGAGCTTTCCCGATCGGCGTGCCGCAGCTTGCGCTTTGGTCGGGCGTATCACTCTGGCTGGAGGGCAAGGAGGCGGGCGCGATGTCCGTGTGGAAGGACGGCATGACGGCCGCGCAGCACCTCAGTCTTCGGCGCGACGAGGCCATGATCGCCGCCGAACTGCGCCGCAGGCGGGACCGCACGTGACTAACCGGCGCAACGCGCGAGGTTGTCGTCTCCAAGCTCGCCCAGTCGTTCGGTGAGGAGGGTTCTAAGGCCAGGCTGTCCGACAAGCGACGCCGCAAGGGATGCCGGCACCCACCGCATCGTGCGCGCACCTCTTTCCGGAAAGTCGGGCGCCATCGACGCAACGGCGATCAGGTGAACCTGGACGTGATAAACGGCGGTCTTGCCGACCTTGCTGTAGGTGTAGCCGCCGATTTCGCCGGTCAACGCCGTTCCGATGACGCCAGCCTCTTCGAACGCCTCCCGGACGGCAGCGCCAAGGGTGTCTTCGCCATATTCCAGGTGCCCTTTGGGAATGCCCCAGAGCCCGGTGGTGCGGCCGCAAATGAGCAGCACTTCAAACCGGTCCCCATCCGCTTCCTTGCGAAAGCAGATCGCACCGGCCTGGTCGACGACGACCGGCTCAGCGTCGGAAACGGCAATCACGTCAGATGACAGACGTGACACAGCGGATGTTTGCATCATCGTTCACATATTGAACTGAATGGAGGCCAAGTGAGGGTTAGGCGGCTATGTGACAGTTTTATGACGAGTGAGGGTGAAATTCAACAGGACGCTAATGCAATTAAACGGCCGGAAAGACAGCATTCCGCGAGGCAACATTTTCAGAGTTTGTGAAGCTGATGACGGCCCGCAAATCGCGGGCCGCCTTCGCATGAAGCTTAATCAGAACGGCGAATCCGGGAAGTAGAAGTCCTTCGCATTGTCCTTGGTCACGAGCGTTGCATCGATCGTGTAGACGCCGCGAACCGGAACCTGGCCGTAGAAGTTGGCGACGGTCATTTCGAGTGCCGTGCCGACCATTGCCGGCGGATAGAGCACGTCGACCGGGATCATCTTGTCGCCGTCCATGACCTTCTTGATCATTTCCTTCGAGCCGGCGCCGGCAACGACATACTGGATGTCGGTGCGCTTGGCCTGCTCGATCGCCTGCAGCACGCCGACGGCCATGTCGTCGTCCTGGCACCAGACAACATCGATCTTCGGGTACTTGGTCAGGTAATCCTGCATGACCTTGAAGGCGTCGTCGCGGTTCCAGTTGCCGTACTGGCGGTCGAGAACCTTGACCTTGGAGCCTTCGATGCCCTTGTCGAAGCCGTCCTGGCGCTGCTGGTCGATCGGGATCGGCAGGCCGCGGATGACGACGACTTCCGCTTCCGGCGTCGTAGCCTTGATGTATTCGCCGGCAACCTGGCCAAGCGCCGGGTTGTTGCCGGCAACGTAGAGGTCACGCACCGAGTTGTCGTTGACGCTCGGCGCACGGTCGACGAGAGCGACGAAGGTCCCCTTGCCCTTCACTTCCTTGATGGCGTTGACCAGCGGATCCGGATCGGTCGGCAGGATGACGAGCGCGTCGATCCCCTGCGTCTCCAGATCCTGCACGGCATTGGCTTGGCTTGCCGGATCCGGCGAGGTCTTGACGATCACATTCAGGCCGGGATTGCGCTCCATCAGGATCTTGGCGACCCGTTCGGCATGGAACACCACACCGGCCGTCCAGCCATGGTCGGCAGCCGGGATCGACACGCCGATGGTTACCTTCTTTTCCTCCTGCGCGTGCGACACGCCGGCAAAGGCGGTCATCGCCGCAAGGGTCAGGCCGAATAGCTTCTTGTTCATTAAGTTCCTCCCAAATTTCAGGTCAGCCTGTTCAAGGCCGGGAGACCTGTAGGCCCGGCCGTCTCACGACTTCCGCACCAGCGAGCGCTGGACGAGCATCGCAATGATGATGATCGCGCCCTGGATGGCACCGATCAGGTATTCGCTGATGAAGTTGGAGAGCAGCATGATGTTGCCGACCAACTCGAGGATGAACGCGCCGCAGATCGTACCCCAGACGCGGCCCGCACCGCCTTTGAGCGCCGTGCCGCCGACGACGACGGCGGTGATCGCCTGCAGCTCCCACAGAATGCCTGTCGTCGCCGAAGTCGAGCCGAGGCGCGGCACGTAGAGGAGAACGGCGACCGCCACACAGAGCCCTTGAATGACGAAGGCGATGGTGCGCACGCGATTGACGGAGATGCCCGAGTAGCGGGCAACGTCGCGATTGGAGCCAACGGCAACGACGTGGCGGCCGTAGCGCGTACGGTAGAGGATAAAGGCAGCAACAGCAGTCACCGCAAGGATGACGACGATCGGAACCGGCACGCCGGCGATCGTGCCGAAATAGGCCGGCCGATACATTTCCTGAAGCTCAGGTTCCTTGAGCGTGATGGCGCCGCCCTGCGAGAGCCAGGTCGTCAGCCCGCGATAGATGCCCATGGTGCCGAGTGTGGCGATGAAGGGCTCGATTTTGCCGACGGTCGTGATGAGGCCGTTGGTGAGGCCACAGAGTGCACCAGCGACGATGGCGAAGAGAATTGCCGCCAGGAGCATGAGCACCGGATCGGCGATGACGCCGGAGTTCATGAACAGGATCATCAGGCTGGCGATGAAGGCGACCATGGCGCCAACGGAGAGGTCGAGATCCCCGGATGAAATCACGAAGGTCGCGCCAACCGCGATAATGGCAATGAAGGCGCTTCGGGTCGCGACATTGGCGAGGTTGGTGATGCTGATGAAGTTGGGATTGACCAGCGCGCCGACCAGGAGAAGCAACGCCAGCGCAACGAACGGCGCCACGGCCCTCAGATCGATGTCACGCCAGCTGCGGCGGCGGATGGCTTCCTGGCTGCCTTCCTGGTTCACGCTCATGTCCAATCGAACCTCCCCCATCTGTCGGGATTCTTGTTGTTGTCGTTGCCGGCGGCCGCGCCGCTGACGCGGCTCAAGCCGCCGTCTTTTTCTTCAAACCTGCGGCGTAGCGCATGATCTCCTGTTCGGAGATCTCGTCGCCTTCGAGAATGCCGGCTATATGGCCTTCCCGCATGACCGCGACGCGACTGCAAAGACCGATGATCTCCGGCATCTCGGAGGAGACGACGATGATCGAGCGGCCGTCCCGGGCGAGCGCCGAGATGAAATGATAGATCTGCTGTTTCGTGCCGACGTCGATGCCCCGCGTCGGCTCATCGATGATGATGATGCTGGGGTCGGTTTCCATGACCTTGGCGAGAAGCAGCTTCTGCTGATTGCCGCCGGACATGCGCCCCGCGACGATCCTGTCGTCCCGCACGCGAATGTCGAAACGACGGCGCGCCTTGACCAGGGCTGCCTCTTCGCTGCCGGGGTCGAGATAGCCAAGACGGCTATGACGGCCGAGCGATTGCAGCGTCAGGTTCGCCATCATGCCGGCATTGAGCAGCAGACCCTTGGCCTTGCGGTCCTTGGTCATATAGGCAAGACCGGCCTTATTGGCCGCATGCACGTCGCCGAATGGCACAGGTTCACCGCGAACCAGCACCTCGCCGGCCGTGCGCGCACGCAACCCGACAATCGCCTCCATCAGCTCCGTCCGGCCCGAGCCGATCATGCCGGAAAAGCCAAGGACTTCGCCGCGACGGACATCGAAGCTTGCGTCACGAACATAGCCGGTCGAAATGGCATCGACCCGCAGAACCACCTCTTCGTCGACATCGGGCTCGTTCTTGGCGGGATAGAGGCTCGACAGTTCGCGCCCGACCATCAGCTGGGCAATCGCCTCACCATCGAGAATGGATGTCGGCGACGTCTTGATCCACTGGCCGTCGCGCAGCACCGTCACGCGATCGGTCAGTTCCATCACCTCGTCGAGCTTGTGAGACACGAAGACGAAGCTCGTTCCCTTGTCGCGCAGCTTGCGCACCAATCGGAACAGGAAGTTCGTCTCCTCGCGCGACAGCACAGCCGTCGGCTCGTCCATGAACACGACGCGCGCATCGCGGCTGATGGCCTTGGCGATCTCGACCATCTGCTTCTCAGCGATCGACAGCGACCCGATCATCGCGCTCTCATCGACATGCGAACCAAGGAGATCGAGCACACGACGGGTCTCGGCGCGCATGAACTTGCGGTCGAGCACCCCGAAACGGGTTACCTCGCGGCCGAGAAACAGGCTCTCGGTGACGGTCAGATGTTCGGCCAGATTGAATTCCTGGTGGATGATGACGATGCCGAGCGCTTCGGCCGCGCCATTGGCCGGCAGCTTCGTCGACTTGCCGTCGAGAAGGATCTCTCCCGATGTCGGCTGCTCGAAGCCCGACAGGATCTTCACCAGCGTGGATTTGCCAGCGCCGTTCTCGCCCATGAGCGCATGAATCTCGCCCCGGCGAAGCTCGAAATCGACGCTGAACAGCACCTGCACGCCGCTGAACGACTTGCTGATGCGGCGCGCCGACAGCACGACGGGAGCCCCGTCGACATGCTCCGTGCTCATTATCCCCTCCCTGCGGCCTCCACCGCTATTTCAATGATGTAAACCTTTACACTCGCCGATGTAAAGGTTTACATCATGCTTGCTCGACAATTTTTTTGGCTTCTTCGTTTGACCGTCGGGCGAACCTGTGTAACGTCCACGCAGCAAATCCCGAGGCCAAGCGTGTCCAATTCCCAGCCCGCAACCATTGAAGACGTCGCACGCATCGCCGAGGTGTCGATCGCGACCGTGTCGCGGGCCATCCACATGCCGGAAAAGGTTGCCAAATCGACCCGGCTGAAGGTCAACCAGGCGATCGCGATCACCGGCTACACGCCCAATGCGATGGCGCGCAGCCTGCGGCTCGGCCGCTCGAACATGATCCTCGTGGTCGCGCCCGATATCGGCGATCCGAACTTCTCGAGTATTCTGGTGGGTCTCGAAAACGAAGCGCGCGCCCATGGTTACGGCGTGCTGATCGGCCACACGCAGAACGACGCCCAGCGTGGCCTCGAATATCTGAAATTCTTCAATTCCAACCAGGCCGCGGGCATGATCCTGTTTACGGGTATCCTTCCCTTTGGCCATCAGACGCTGACGGCCCGCCTGCCGCCGACGGTCGGCGTCTTCGAGCCGGTCTTCAACGGCGGCATCCCCTATGTCGGGGTCGATGACGTCGAGGGTGCGCGCAAGGTCGTCGACCTGCTGATTTCCGAAGGGCACCGGCGCATCGCTTTCATCGGCGACTCCAACACCCGCCTCGCCTATGGTCGGCGGCGGCAAGGATATGAAGCCGGGCTTGCGGCAGCCGATATCGCCATCAATCGGCGCCTGATCATGGAAGGCGACGGCACCGTGGAAAGTGGCAGGCTGGCGCTCGAGCAGCTGTTCATGCGCGACGACCTGCCGACCGCCTTCATGTGCGTCAACGACCAGACCGCGCTTGGCGTGACGCTTGGCCTGCGCGCCCGCGGCTACGATATCCCCGACGATTTTTCCGTCACCGGCTTCGATGATGTCCCGCAAGCAAGTTTCATGACGCCTTCGCTGACAACCATACGCCAGCCCCGCACCGCCATCGGCAAGCACGCAATGGCGCTGCTTCTGGAGCTGCTCTCGGACCGCGCAGCCTCCGAAACGGAAATCCTGCTGCGACCCGACCTGGTGATCCGCAACTCCGTCGGCCCGCCGCCGGCACGGCGATGACGCGACATTCCCATCCGCTCTGAAAACGGCTGCCCGCGCTTTCGACGATGATCCACTGCCCCCGCGCCTGTGACGTCGCGATGGAACCGTTTGCGCTCAAATCGGTTCTCCCCGTGTGAAGTCAAAGGAGCAACGAAGATGGATCACACTGGTCACGTACGCCTCGCAGCCACCGAACTGACGCCGGCGATTTTGGAAGGGGCGACCGTTTACGGAGCGGACGACGATAAGGTCGGCACGGTCGACCACATCCACGGCGTCGGTACGGCGAGCACCGTCATCATCGACGTCGGCGGCTTCCTGGGCATCGGCGCAAAACCCGTGGCCGTGCCGCTTGCCGATCTCGATTTCATGCGTGACGAAGACGGCGACGTCCACGCCGTGACGACGTGGACCAAGGATCAACTCAAGGAAATGCCCGAGCATTACGACTCGTAGCTTGGCTCATACACACAGGCCTGGCAGGGAGACCTGAGCTTTCCAGCCTGTGGAGTTGTACAAGGAGTGCGGCGGCGGTCAAATGCATCCCTGGCCGCCGCATACGGCAGGACACTCCATCCCGCAGCGCGGTCTCCGCTGGAACCGACCCACCTCATCACGCAACGATAACAGTCTCATCGTCGGCGGGGATCCGTGAACCGACGTCGCCGCGTCCTTCGCCCTTTGCGGCAAGCCTTGCCTCATGTTCCCTGCCCCACGTCGACAAGAGCGTGACCGCGTCGTTGAGGGTCTTGCCAAACTCCGTCACCGAATACTCGACCCTTTGGACGGCGCCCGGGAAAACCTCGCGGCGAACCAGGCAATCGGCTTCCATTTCGCGAAGTTGCTGCGTCAGCACCTTTTCACTGATCCCCGGGAGGAGCCGTCGCAATTCGCCGAACCGGCGCGGCTCGATGTTGACCTCCCACAATATGAGCGTCTTCCATTTGCCGCCGATGGCATTCAGCGCCGATGCAAAGCCACATTCATCCTGGTGCAACCGTTTCACGCGCCATGCTCCACTTCCGGCTTGCCGCTTACTTTAAAGTGCGTAATTTACAGGCTCCGAAAACCGCTCCTATTAGACGGCAGCTTTCAATCGGAGTTGTCGTTCATGATCAATATAGGTGTTGCAGGCGGTGGGCGCACTGGCCCCGCGCGCGCCCGGATATTTGCAGCAAGTTATCCGCTGGATGAACTCGTGGTCTTGGCGAGGTATGCGCCATGACCACAAGCGAGCGCCGGCAAGACAATGGACGGCCGCAGGACACGGAACGCGCCGGCAAGAGAACGGCAAGCTGTGCCTGCGGCGGTCTGAAGGTGACCGTTAGCGGCGCCCCTGCCCGCGTCTACGCCTGCGCGTGCCTGGAATGCCAGCGCGCGACGGGATCGGGCTTCGGCTACCGCGCCCGATATTCCAGGGCGTCCATCGCCATCGAAGGGGAACGCCGGGTATGGCGACGCGGCAGCGACGCCGGCCGCTGGGTGGACCAGACCTTCTGCCCGACATGCGGAACGCTCGTCTACATGGAAGCGGAGGCACTGGCGGACGCGGTGGTGATCTCCGCGGGCTGCTTTGCCGATCCGGACTTCCCGCCGCCGGCCGCCATCTTCTGGGCCTCGCGCCGGCACAGCTGGTATGATCTGACAGAGGGTATCGAGACATTTGGATAGGCGGTCGATCACGAAACACGCGTCCAGCCCGTCCGCCGCGGCCAAGGCCACGGCGTAACATCGGCGAGCCGTTCAGCGCGCCTCGGTATCCGCCCGTCGGGCCACAAGCCCTAAGTCCTTGGCGCCGAGCTTGCCGATGGCGGAGAGGATTCGGTAACCTCCGACCACCGTGTCGCGCTCGGCATTGGCGAGTCTTACCTGGGCCTTGATCAATTCAGCTTGGGCTTGGAGTACGTCGAGGAAGGTGCGCTGGCCGATTGCTTGTTCTGCCATCATGCCGTCCTTGGCCATTGTTGCCGCTTTGACGGATGCACGGTTGGCGGACGCGGTCGCAAGGGCTCCCTGGTATTGCGCCCAGGCCGAGGCCGCCTTCGCCTGTACTTCGGCGTGCTGAACGTCGACGGTGAAGTTCGATTTGCCAAGGTCTTCCTTCGAGCGCCGTATCTCGGCCTCCACCTTCCCTCTCTGATAAATGGGTACCTTGAGCTCGATGCCCGCCTTTTGCTCGGTCGCGGATCCATCGAACGCCATTGCGTCGAGCGCGCTGTTGCGTTCACCTCTGCCGATCCCGATCGAACCCTTCACGGTCGGCAGGAGCTTTCCCTCGCTGACGGCGACATTGAACACGGCGCCTTCGGCGAGGTGCCGTTTCGCCAAAAGAGCGGGATGTTGCTTGGCGGCGATCGCCAGCGCCTTATCGAGATTGGCGGGCAGCATTTTCACGGGAACTTTTCCGCCCGTGAGCTTGCCCGGTTCGTCGCCGATGATCTGCCTGTAGGTCGCCTGGACGCGCTTGGATTCGGCATAAGCGAGGCTCAGTTCCGCCTCGGCCGCGGCGCGGCGTGCCTCGGCCTGCGCGATGTTCGTTCGGGTGCGTTCGCCGGCCTGCTGGCGGGCGATCTCGGATCGCGTGAGTTCCTTGAGGAAATCGAGATCCTGCTTGCGCAGCACAACGATGCGGCGCGCCAGCACCACGTCCATATAGGCCTCGGTCGCCTCGAACAGGATGTTTTGCTCGGTGTTGCGCGTGTTCTCCTCGCCGGCGCGCTGCCGCGCCTTGTTGACCTCGACATTATTGGTCGTCTGCAGTCCGTCGAAGAGCGTCTGGTCGAGCACGATGCCAAACGTGCTGCGATTGGTGGCCGCGCTCGAATCGTAGCCGATCCCACTGCGCCAGGCGATTCTTGGATGCATCGCCGACCGGGCGATGTCGACGTCGTACGCGCTCGCCCGTGCTCCGGCGCGCGCTGCATTGAGCGTCGGATTGTTGCGGTAAGCCTTCGCCAAGGCACTTGAAAGCGGCTCGGCATGAGCCTCAGCCATGGCAATCGGCGCAATCATTGCAACCAGGGCCACCAGTATTCGTTTGATCGAACAGAAATCTCCGTTGGGAAGCCGGATCGCCCGCCAGCAGGCGAGACAATCCGGATCGAGGGCACGCAGACGCTCGTCGGGCGGCGTCAAGGGACGGCCAGCAACCGAGCGGCGTTTGGCCGACGGGATCGGCAAGGACGGCGCCGCTAGAATTTGTCGCCGCCGGACCCCTCGCGAAAAAAATATCGTGCCGCCGCGAATCCTTTTTCGGGTTCGGCGCCTCTTATGACTGAGACGACGGGTCTCGGTTTTGCACCGGAGGTGTTGCATGGCATTTTTTCGCAAGAATATCGGTAGAGCGCAGCAGACAGTGCGGATTGGCCTTGGGATCGGTGCCGCTGTGCTGGCATACAGTTTCCTGAGTGGTTGGATCGCCCTGCTGGTGGGCGTATCGGCCCTCACCTTCGTCCTCACCGGCCTCATCGGCTACTGCCCGGCCTGCGCCGTTGCCGGGCTCCACGATCGGAGCAAGCCATGAACACCAAGGCGGTGACGACCGAAACGTTCGAAGCCGCCCGCCACGGCGATCGCAATGCGATCGTCCGGCTGCTCGAGCGGACCCAGCCTGACATTCGCGGCTACGCCCGGGCAACTTGCCGCACCGCCGATGTCGACGATGCGACGCAGGAGACGCTCTGGCTTCTGTCGCGCCATGTCGGCGCAATCCGGGCACTCGCGACCCTGTCGAACTGGTTGTTCAGCGTGGTCCGGCGGGAGTGCCTGAGGCTCGCCCGACGCAGCGGTTTGGTCGCCGCCATCGATGAAGACGCGCTTGAAACAAGCCTGGTGCAGCGGCCGGAACACGTGCTGCGTCTCGATCTTGCAGCGGCGTTCGAGGCACTGCCGCCGCAGTATCGAGACGTCGCTCTGATGCGCGACCTCCAGGAGATGACGATCGACGAGATCGCCACGACGCTTCATCTTTCGCGACAGGCGGTGAAGGCGCGACTGCACCGCGCACGCCTGCTACTACGAGAATATTTGGCGGGCTGACCACTCAGGAAGACTGCTGCGTGGTCAGCTCCGGAAAGCCAGGCACGTCACGCTGCCGCGGTCTCCTTCGCGATTTTCGGAAACGCCAGATCTACCACCAGGCCGCCGGCCGCTGCTTCTGCGAGTTCGACGGAGCCACCGTGCGCCATCATGATCTGGGTAACGATGGCCAGCCCCATGCCTGTTCCCTCGCTGGCGTTGGTGTTCCCGCGCACAAACGGCTTCAGCATTTTCTCGCGCTCCGCGGCCGGGATCCCCGGCCCTTCGTCGGTGACGCGCACGATGCGGGCTTGGAGAACCTCGACCATGAGCACCTCCGTCCCGCGTGCGTGTCGCATTGCATTGATGATCAAATTATCGAGGGCCACGCGGATAGCCGGCTCGGAACCGGAGACCATGACCCGCCCTTCCGCCTTGAGCTCTATCTCCATGCCTTGCTTCATCGCCAAGGGCACATGTTCGGCAATGACCACACGCGCAATGGCTGCGAGATCTATCATGGTGAAAGTCAATGCCTGGCCGGACAGACGCGCCAGCTGCAACGATGTCGTGACGATCGACCCAAGGCGCGCCGTGTCGCGAACGAGGACCTCCCTCACCTCCGGGTCCTGCACCAGGTCGAGCTTCAATCGCAGCTTGGTCAGCGGCGTCCGCAGCTCGTGGGATGCATTGGCAAGAAAGTGTCGCTGCGCTTCGAACGCGTTGTCGATGCAACTGAGCGCGTTGTTGAACGCGGCCACCATCGGCTTCAGTTCTACGGGCGTGTCGCGGTCCGATATCCGGCGACCACCGGGGAGACCATCGATCTGCTCGGCTGAATCGACAACCCTTTTTACCGGGATTGCGATGGTGCGCTTGACGGCGAAGACAGCAATCGTGGCCGTGGCGACGAGAACAATACCCAGAAGGTGGTAGAGCCCCTGCGGCCAAATTTCGCGCAGGATCACGAGCAGCGTTTCAGCGTTCGAAAATGTCACTCCGCCGATAACAGCCAGTTTGGGGGGATCTTCTGCGTTCAGTTTTCGCAGACCCAGAAACTGCTCACCGCCCTTCTTATAATAAAACTGAGAGGAAAAGACCTGAGGAGAGGTCGTTTCGATGATGTTTCGCGCCGTCTCCGGCACGGTGCCATGTACGATCGATTGCTTTCCGTCACTGAGAAAATACCAGAACTCGGGTTGCTCTTTGGAGAGCCTGAGGATCTTCTCGACGATGACCCCATCCACCTCAAGAACAAATTTCCCCGTATGGTCGTAACTCACTCCGTCCTGGAGAAGTTTGACGACGCTGTCGAGTGCGACCTGTTTCCTGCTCTGCGCATCCATCAGCAGGAACACCGCGATGGTAAGGACAGTGCTGATCACCATCACCAGCACCATGCCCAAAACGAGCACGGTCGCCACCGGAAAGGCGATCGAATTTTGGCGTTTCATCATTCCTGCACCAGCATGTAGCCGATCCCGCGAATGGTCCGGATCGTTGCGTTGCAGTTGCCCTCACGCAGCCGCTTGCGGAGCCGCGAGACATGGGAATCGAGCACGTTGGACTCGATCTCCTCATCGATGTTGTAGACGGCCGCTTCCAGGTTATCGCGCTGTACGACGCGGCCCGCTCGCCGGATCAGTGCTTCCAGAACGGCGAGTTCACGCCTTGGCACACACAGTGCATTCTCACCGATCATGGCGGAGCGGTTGACGAGATCAAACGACAGATTGCCGAACTGCGTGGAGCCGGTCTCATCCAGGCTATAGCGGCGAAGCACGGCGCGCGCCCGCGCAATCAACTCCATCGGCTCGAAGGGTTTGCCGACATATTCGTCTGCGCCCTTGTCGAGCGCAGACACGATATCGGTCGGGTCGTCCAATGCCGTCAGAACGAGCGTTGCCGGCCTCGGACGGAGCTGTCGCAGCGTCGGCAGCAGCGACAGGCCGTCCCCATCAGGAAGGTTGCGGTCGATGACGACGAGATCGAACTTGAAGGCAAGCAATGCCGCCTCGGCATCCGCAAGCGTCTCGAACACATCCGCAACGCCGATCGCGGCTTCCAGCATGGCCTTGAGCGAAGACGCCAGTTCACGATCATCTTCTACGATCAGAATTCGCATGTTGCCTACCAATATCGACTAGAATTGAGTACTGAAGGCGCAAAGCTTTTTTAAAGGAAACAAAAGAGAGCTCTAAACAACGTGCCATAGGCCATGTCGCAGTCGCCCAATTGAAACAGTTTTCTCTAAAACAGCTGGCATCCCTGCGGATTAATCGTAAGCATACACCGGAGGATCGTAATCGCGTCCCCTGCGGCGTTCATCGGACATATCAAGACGTTGCACGCAATTGGCGTAAGCATCGGTTCCCGGCACGAATCCGTACTCCGCACAGCGGTTTTTGTATTCTACGGTTTCGCATCCCGCCAGCACGATCAGCAGGCCTGCTGCAATAAAAAGACGCATGAAGTGACCTCGGTTATTTCTCATTTTGCGGGTGCCTAGATCCCACTGCCACCTTGTGACAATGTTACGAGACGCAAGTGCAGTCCGCCTCAACGGCTGCCAATGGAAGGCTTTGTTCTTTCGGCAGAAACGGCTGCATCTGTCGCAGTCACGGGGAGCTTGCCTCCCTTGTCCGTCCAGGACGGAGGCGCGCCGATCGAGGCGCCGATCATGCCGACGACACCCGGCGCACGGCCGAAGTTCTCGCAGATCGCAGAACCGGGTTTCCCGCCAAACGACGTGCGAATGTCGTAGCCGGACGGCAGGTGCAGATCGAAATTTCCGGGTTCTTTGCCGGCGACGACCATTCTTGAGAAATCTTTGCCGAACGCGCCGGCCAGGTCGTAGGCGTCGCCAACCGGCGAAACGCGCGCTTCGCTTGTAAACGAGTTGGCGCCCTTCGACCAAACGATCGCCGCCCTTTGCTTGCCGTCTCGATCCACCGCTTCCGCTTCGACCGCGAGCCCGCCAAGCCCGAGGGGCAGTCGCGGTATACCGACCGGCAGAGCCAGCGAACTGCCGATGGAAATCGCCTTGGCGGCACCGGCGACCGACGGCTCGGTCGGGACGATGTCCGTAACGGCCGTTCGAACCGTCAGATCCGCGGGCGTGCCGAACGGGACGATCTCATACTTCTCGCTCATGGTGATGCAAATCGCGCGGTCGATCGCGTTCGTTAAAAGGAGGCGGTCCGTCTGCTTCTCGACACGCTTTTGCGCAGCCGGGGCCAAAGCCGTCGGTGCGATGCTCACGGTCTTGACGTCCTTCAGGCCGTCCTTGCTGAAGTAGACCCTTTTCTTCTCGAACTTCCCCTTGGGCGCGCTGAGGTTGCTGTAGGAAGTCAGCGTCCCCGCTTCCGTCAAAGGAACGGTCGTACATCCCCCAAGCACGAGCATGATCGGCACCCATATTGCGATCCCCCGACCGCCCGCCGCATGTGCCCTTTTTCTAGCAAGCTTACCGCTGTTCTTCGTCTCACCACACGTCATTTGCCCGAAACCCTCGTTGTCGAAAACGAGCGCCGATTGGGGCCCTGCACCTTGTGAAAACATTACGAATTCAGATCGAGCAAACTGACGTCCACCTGAATTCGATATCCAGAATTCAGAAAATCAGCCCTCGGACAGCGTAATGTTCCTGCAAGAGAACAATAAGACAAAGATGAACAATGATTTTTACCCGGAGTATATTCATGTACCTCTTCATGTTTTTTAGCGCGCTGATCGTATTCAGCATATTATTTCTGAGTGCATGCTCTATTTACTTGGAACTCAGCGACACCAACGCGCAACGACAAGCATACCCCATCTGGCAGGACTGATGAACGTCTCGCCATCCTGGGCATCGGATGTCTCGGACGGCGAGAATCCATGTCGGCGGCAGGAAACCACCGACGGCACTTCTTACAGAAACCCGGCCTTCGACCGATGATAGGTCAGGGCTGCGCGCAAGCAGAGCATCAGCGGCTCGCGCGATAGTGCGCCCGTGGCGGGCACGATGAGGGCGCGATTGCCCTCGAATGCGAAGTCATCGGCAAAATGGGCCCGGAACGTCTCAACAAGCGTTGTCTTGCAGTTGAAAAGCACCGCGCATTTGTCCGGCGCCGATTTGGTGGTGCCCAGCCTGATGGTGCTCCCGCTCTTTCTTGCCTCGGTCAGATAGGCCGGCTCGCCCCATTTGAGCGTTTCGGTGAGCGCCCCGATATCTTGTGTTTCTGCGGCTACCGAAAATACAATCTCACGGATCTCCAACAGACGCGCTCGCACCGGTTCGGGGTAGCGCGATAACGCTTCGGCAACGGGTCGGGGGACAGGTGGCGCCTTCATGACACGGCCTTGAGGGGCAGGTGAATATCGGTGCGCAGTTCGTTTTGCGGCACTTCGCGCGGGTCGTTGAGATAGGCTTCGAAGATCGGCGCGTCGTCCGGCTCATGACCAGATGCAGGCAGCCACACGCCCAGAAGCCACCGATAGGCGCCTCGCATATCGGTATAGGGTCCCTTGTAACGCAGCTTCGCATATGGTCCGCCGCGCAGAACCGTCTCCACCAGTGGCGCATCGATCGTGACGGACGTTGCCACCGGCAGGCAGGCGCGCGAATGCAACTCCGCCTCGGGTCCAAGATCGGGATCGTCGAAGAACACCCCGAGCATGGCGGGCTCTGCCGGCAGGGAATAGCGGTCGACAAGCGCGGCAAAGAGCCGACCCATGGCGTGGTCGATCTCCATGTAGGAACCGATGTGATCGATTCCGGCGCAGCGGCGCTCCGGCAAGCTCTCCACCACGACGGCAAAGGCGGCTGCTTCGCTGGCAGCATTCGCCGCCCTAAAGCCGGAGTGCGAGCCCGCCTCACGGTAGGCGGCCGGGCTCACGCCGAAGGCGCCCTTGAAAGCCCGCCCGAATGTGTCGGTCGAGCTATACCCGGCACGCGCACTGACCGCTTCGATTTCGAGATCAGAATTGGCCAGCCGATCGGCAGCGCGCTGGAGCCTCAACCTGCGGATCGTCGCGACAATGGTTTCTCCGCGCATGGCCGAATAGATGCGGCTCCAGTGATAGGGCGAAAGGCAAGCGACTTCCGCCAGCCGATCGAAGGAAAGATCATCCTCAAGGTGGGCATAGACGTAATCGATGACCCGGTTGAGGCGTTTGTTGTAACTTTCCTGGTTGCGCATAAGGGCCCCTTGTCATGCTTGAAATCATAGAAAGTCTTGCACGGCACGGGCAGGCAAATCCTGCGGAAATGAAACACGGCTAACGATACTGAGAGTTGAGCGGCTATGTCCTCAATTAGAGGCAGGAAGGTCGTACAAATCAATAGAGGTGAAGCCTGGCTCGCCCAGACACTCGAACGCGCCCCAGGTCGAGGCCCATCCAGCAGAGATACTGACGCGCTCATGCCAGGGAACCACGCCGCCTGAACGCCAAAAAAGAAACAAAAAGGCCGACAAAACGAATGTTTTGTCGGCCTTTGCTTTTGTGCCTGCGCATCGCCGCGGCCATCGGCCGGGCAGATTATTTTCCGGTCGCGCTTGCAGGTGGCTGCGTGACCGCCTTCAGCTCGCCTTCCTGAAGATCCGCCTCATCGGCAAGAATGGCTGTCGCCTCCGTCAGCAGGACATCCTTTACGTTCTTGCGGGCTTTCTCCATGGCGATATCGGCACTCAGGCTGCGCTCGTCGGCGTTCAGACCATCGTCGTCACCGGCATCGTCCGCGTCGCTTCCCTGCCGAGACTTGAGCCGCGCTTCGCGATCCTTCATCTCCTTGCGACGTTCGGCTTCGTTGAGGGAGACAGTGCCCTTTTCGCGCTGCGCCTTGATGTCGGCGATGTCTTCCAGCAGGCGCTGGAATTCCGGGTCGCTTGCGACACGGGCATCATGACGACCTTGCAGCGTGGGCAGCAGCGCCGTGACGGTGTTGGCGGGCGCATAGTCTGCCGGCTCGATCTCCGACCACGGCAGGGCATTGTCGTAGCTCGTCTCGCCGAAGCGCGTCGGGTCGGAAAGCCCCGGCAGGCTGATATCGGGCGTTACGCCGTGCAGCTGCGTGGTGCCGCCATTGACCCGGAAGAACTGGGCGATCGTCACCTTGAGCTCGCCGAATGCGGGTTTGCTGTTGCGAACCATCTGGTCGAGATCGACGACGGTCTGAACCGTGCCCTTGCCGAAGCTGGGTTCGCCGATGACGACACCGCGACCGTAATCCTGGATCGCCGCGGCAAAGATTTCGGAGGCAGACGCCGAGCCGCGGTTGATCAGGACCCCGACAGGCCCCGTCCAGATCGGCTCGGGAAACTCCGAGCTTGAGACCACGACCTTGCCGTCGCTGCTGCGCTGCTGAACGACCGGACCAGAGCCAATGAACAGGCCGGTCAGGGCAATCGCCTCATCCAGCGAACCGCCGCCATTGTTGCGCACGTCGATCAGCACGCTGTCGACCTGTTCCTGCTTCAACTCTTCGAGAAGCTTTGCGACGTCGCGGCTTGCGCTGCGATAGTCTTTCTCTCTTTTGCGTCGGGCCTCGAAATCCTCGTAGAAGGCCGGCAGGGTGATCACCCCGATCTTGCGCGTGGCATCGCCCGCCTTCACGGACAAGACGGTCTTCTGCGCCGCCTGCTTTTCGAGGCTGATCTTGTCGCGCACCAGGGTGATGATGCGATGGGCGGCATCTGCTCCGGCATCCGCCGGCAGCACGTCCAGACGCACGACCGATCCCTTTTTACCCCGGATCAGTTGCACGACTTCATCGATGCGCGTGCCGACCACTTCCTTTATCGGGCCGTCGTGGCCCTGCCCGACGCCGGTGATGCGGTCTCCGACCGCAAGCTTGCCGGACAGCTGCGCCGGCCCGCCGGGCACGAGTTCGCGGATCGTCGTGTAGTCGTCGCGCTCCTGCAGCACCGCGCCGATGCCGACCAGCGAAAGCTTCATCGCGATATCGAAATCGGCCGAGGCGCTGGCGCCGAAATAGTCCGTATGCGGATCGACCGCGGTCGTGTAGGCGTTCATGAACGACTGGAAGACGTCGTCGCTCTTATACTTGTAAGCGCGCTCGAGCGCATTGGCATAGCGCTTGTCGAGCGTTTCGCGGATGGCGGCATCGGTCTTGCCGCTGAGCTTCAACCGCAGCCAGTCGCTCTTCACGCGCTTGCGCCATAGTTCGTTGCTCTCGGCTTCCGATTGCGGCCAGGGCGCCTTGTCCCGCAGCACGGAGTAATCCTCCTGCTTCGTGAAATCGAAGTCCTGCTTCAGCAGCTCGCGTGCGTAATTCATGCGGTCGACAACACGCTTGCCGTAGACGTTGAAGATCGCAAACGGGATCTTCAGGTCCTTGTGCTTGATGGCATCGTCGATCTCGTTGCGGTCAGGCTTGAAACTGTCGATGTCGGCCTGCAGGAAGAGCCCGCGATCCGGATCGAGAGAATCGATGAAGCTGTCCATGATCTTGGCCGACAGGGCGTCGTCGAGCGGAACGGGCTTGTAGCTGTAACGCGTCAGAAATTTTGCGCTCAACTGCGCGGCTTGTGCCTGCTGCTTCAGCGGCTCCAGAACAGGAGGCGAGGCAACGTCGGCATAGGCGGCCGGCGCGATTGCAAGAAATGCAGCAAGGAAGACGTGTGAAATGCGCATTCAGCGTTGACCCAATTCTTAATGCCGAGTGTCGAAGAGGGATCTAGGTGAAGCAATTATGGTTTTTTGGCAACCGGGCACGATCTCCCGGCCATCAAAAGAACGTTAAACGATCCACGACGACGAAATGCCTTGGCGCCTAAAGCCGGTCTAGTGGAAAGAATCCGTGGCGCGAGATTCTCCCGGCGCCATCCCGTAGATGCCTGCGAAAAGGCGGTAAAATGTGGCGAGGCTGTCGAATCCGCAGGCATAGGCGACCTCGGTGACCGACATGGCAGGGGCAGCGACGAGAAGCCGCCGGGCCTCGGCAATGCGCATCGTTGCCAGCGTGCGGGCAAAGGTCAGTTCGGCGTGTTCGAAAATCACATGCAGCTGGCGCACCGAAATGCCCAGTTCAAGCGCGACCTTTGCCGGCGTCAGTTTCTGCTGGTGCTTATCGCGCGCCATGATCTCTTCGGCCGCATAACGCAGGCCGGAGCGAAGTGCGGCCCGCACCTCGGGCATGCCCGGCGCCAGCCGTTTGCGGGCGGCAAGCGCCAGCCGGGTGATATGCGCCACCTCGCGCTGAGGGTCCGAGAGCTCGCCATGTCTGGCGCTGACCGCGTTGAACAGCGCACGAAAGGCGCGCGCGAATGCGGCGTCGTCCTGATAACGGGTGGTAAACAGGTCGTGCGTCGGCCGGCCGAGCATTACGTCGTGGTCGAAGGGCACGGTGAGCACCCGAAAGTGGAAGCTGTCATGACCGCCGGGCGTCGCATGATAGGGCAGGTCCGAGTGGCTGATCGCCATGTCTCCGTCCTTGAAGACCTGCGCGCGGTCTCCCCCCGTATCGAGAAGCCCGCCGCCCTTCACCTGAAAGGCGATGCAAAGGCTGTTGCCGGCGACACGGGCAATGTCAGCCTCGGTGCGGCTGACGCGATAGGCCGAGGCCCGCATCTCGGAGGCGACAGCGCTACCGACCCGGCACGACTGGAACGAGCCCCGGAAGGTGCTGCGCTTTGCCGCCGGCAGTTCGATCGTCACACCGAACAGGCTCTTGCCGCGCACCTCGCGCCACTGGTCGAAACGGTCTTGCGGAGCGATATCGTCGGTTGAGAAGCGGATCATGGTGTTCCGGCGTGTTCCCCTGCGCCGGTTCGCGCCGGCTGCCCCGTTGGTATCGCGCCGCCAACGCGCGAATCAAGCGCGGCAAACTCCCGCTAGGCGTGCAATTCGGGCGCTCTTCGCGCACGCAGGACGAGGTCGCACATGCCTGCCGCGTCCGACGAGCCTTGGCAAATCCGTTCATTCCGAGCACGCATACGTCGATCTGCAGCGCGGGTTCGGGGCGGCCAGAACCAATCCTCCATTTTTGGGCTGAAGGCGAATTGTCCGGGAGCTTGGTTTGTCAGGCTTTTCCCCAGGCGGTACAAGGGCTTCCGCCGCCTGACCGCATGAGTGCCTTCCGGCGCCGGGCCTGCGATCGTTGCGCCTCTGCGCTGAATGAGAAGCGCCGAACCACGGCACGCGGTATGGCGGTGATGACATCGTGGATTCGATCTTCGATGAACGGATGAAAGAGGCGATCTGGGACGCGTCCTCTTGCTCCGGCCCGGACCGTGGTCCGGCAGGAAATTGGTGACTTATTTTTTTGCAACGCGGCGGCGGCTCGAAACGCGGATGCGCGGCAGCGATGACTATTGAGGGGGCTCTCCGCAGGGGAGCGAGTGGGGTCGGCATGCATTTCATTGCAAGCGGTGCATCTTGCGCCGCAGTTTTTTTGCGCGTGGCAGTTTCCATCATTTTCGCAGCGCTCCTCGTGCGCGGTGAAAAGGCGTCTGTGCGCATCGAAACGGCCTGCGGGCATGTCTTTCGGGTCGCGGCGACCATACTTCTGTTGGTGTCGTCGGTTCTGACACTGCCCGACAGCGCCCGCGCGGCGTCCCCTCCCTTGATTACGGCGAATCCCTCCAATTCGACGATCTGCGCCGGAGCCAACACCAGCTTTAGTGTTACCGCATCCAACGCCACGAGCTATCAGTGGCAGGTGGATCAAGGATCCGGGTTCACGAACATCAACAATAGCGCGCCCTATGCCG
This sequence comes from Ensifer sp. PDNC004, assembly GCF_016919405.1. NCBI lineage: Bacteria > Pseudomonadati > Pseudomonadota > Alphaproteobacteria > Hyphomicrobiales > Rhizobiaceae > Ensifer > Ensifer sp. PDNC004. The sequence goes on along the minus strand of NZ_CP070354.1, from coordinate 492,166 downwards.
GCGCAACCACAGCAACGTTGTTCATCACCGGCGCGACGGCGGGGCTGAATGGTTATGCCTATCGCGCCATGGCGATAGGTGCGGCCACGCCCGACGCCGAATCAAATCCCGCGACGCTGACCGTCAACAGTTCCCCCCAGGTTACGGGGCACCCGTCTGCTTCGACAATCCATGCCGGCGGCAACACTACGTTCGGCGCCACGGTTGCCAACGCCACCGGTTACCAGTGGCAGGTGGATCAGGGAGCCGGTTACACCAGCATCACGAACAACGCCCTTTATTCCGGCGCGACATCGGCAACGCTGTCCATCACCGGCGCGACCACGGGCATGAACGGTTACGTCTACCGCGTCATTGCCGTCGGCGTATGCACGCCGGTTACGGCCTCGTACGGTGCGGCCCTCACCGTCACACCGCCGCCGACGGTGACGGGCGTCAGTCCCTCAAGCGGTCCGACCGGAGGGGGAACGAGCGTCATCCTCACTGGCACCGATTTTACCGGCGTGACGGCTGTCACCTTCGGGGCGACGCCGGCAGCGGGTTTCACGGTTATCAGCGGAACCCAGATCACCGCAACGGCGCCTGCCAACGCTGCGGGCACGTTCGACATCCGGGTTACCACTGTCGGCGGAACGAGCGCGACCTCAGCGGCGGATCAATACACCTATGTTGCGCCCCCGACGGTGACGAGTGTCACTCCTACGAGCGGACCCATGGCGGGCGGGACAACCGTCATCCTGACCGGCACCAACTTCGTCGGCGCCACCTCGGTCACCTTTGGAGCAACGGTGGCATCGGGCTTCACGGTCAACAGCGCAACTCAGATTACCGTCACCTCTCCCGCGCACTTCGCGGGCACGGTCGATATCCGGGTGACGACCGCTGGCGGAACGAGTGCGACCTCGGCGGCGGACCAGTTTACTTATGTCCCGTCGCCGACGGTGACCAGTGTCACTCCCACGAACGGGTCAACGGCGGGTGGCACGAGTGTTGTCGTGACCGGCACCAACTTCAGCGGCGCAACCGCGGTTACCTTCGGAGGAGCGGCGGCAACGGGCTTCTCGGTGGACAGTGGAAGCCAGATTACCGCCACCGCTCCCGCGGGCTCCGCAGGCACTGTCGATGTCCGGGTGATCACCGTCGGCGGGACCAGCGCGACCTCGGCGGCAGACCAGTTCACCTATGTGGAACCGCCGGTCGCCAATGCTGCCTCCGCCACCGTCGCTGCCAACTCGACGGCCAATGCGATCGCGTTGAACATCACAGGGGGAACGGCCGACAGCGTTGCAATCGATGCCGTCGCTACCCACGGGACGGCCAGCGCTTCGGGCACGACGATCACCTACACCCCGACGGCAGGCTATTCGGGAACGGACAGCTTCACCTACACGGCCACCAACGTTGCCGGCACGTCCACAGCGGCGACGGTGACGGTCACCGTAACGCCGCCGGTGCTTGACCTGACGCCGGCCTCGACGCCAAACGGCGTCGCAGGAACGCTCTACAGTCAAACCGTCTCGGCTTCCGGCGGAACCGCGCCCAATACCTTCGCGTTAATCGCCGGCGCGCCCCCTCCGGGCGTGAGCCTGGATCAGAGCACCGGCGAACTTGCCGGCACGCCGACGGCGACAGGCACGTTCAATTTCAGGATCAAGGCGACCGATCACTACGGCGCCACCGGAGAAAAAGGCTACACCATCACCACCGTCTGCCCGGCCGTTTCCTTCACGCCGCAGAGCGGAACTGCTTTCAGCGGCACCACCGGCGTGCCCTATAGTCAGGTGTTTTCGGCCTCCGGAACGACGGGGGGATCCTTCAGCTTCAGCAGTAACGTGCCGCTTCCTTCCGGGCTGACCTTCGACAGCGCAACCAGCACGCTCTCGGGCACGCCGACACAGCCTGGATCGCTCAATTTCGCGCTTGATTTCACCGATGTGTACGGTTGCCCCTTCGCTGCATACTATTCGATCAACGTGGCGTTTCCAGCGATCACTCTGGCCCCGGCGGCCAACGGATTGCCCGGCGGAGAGACCGGCGTGGCCTACAGCGAGACGATCTCCGCTTCCGGCGGATCGGCCCCATATACGTATGCTCTCGTGGGAGGCCTTCTGCCGGCAGGCGTGACCTTCGATGCGGCAACGGCCACACTCAGCGGCATGCCGACGGCGACGGGCAGCTCCAGCTTCACGATCATCGCGACGGATACCTATGGCGCAGCTGTAGGCGTGACATACACACTTCCCGTCACGCACCCGGCGATCGACCTGACGCCGGCGGCAGGCGCCCTGCCCGGCGGCACGACCGGCATCGCCTACAGCCAGAGCATTTCCGCGTCCGGCGGAACCGCACCCTATAGCTATGCCGCAACCGGAACCTTGCCGACAGGCGTGACGCTTGACGGGGCAACAGGCACACTCCGCGGCACGCCGACGGCAACCGGGACCTCCAATTTCACCGTTACCGCAACGGATGCCTACGGTGCATCGAGCAATGCAGCTTATTCGTTGAGCGTTGCCTTTCCTTCACTTGCGATGACGCCCGTAGTCGGCGCCCTGCCCGGTGCCACGACCGGTCTTGCCTACAGCCAGACCTTCTCGGCGTCCGGTGGATCCGCACCCTACAGCTATGCAATTTCTGTCGGAATCTTGCCTTCGGGACTGGCGCTCGACGGCGCGACAGGCACCCTCAGCGGTACCCCGACGGCGACCGGCAGCGCCAGCTTCACGGTCACCGCAACAGACGCCTACGGCGCATCCAGCAATGCAGCCTACTCGCTGACCGTCGCCTATCCGACCATAGCCGTGACGCCGGCGGCCGGCGCGTTGCCCGGTGGCACCACCGGGACGGCCTACAGCCAGGCGATCTCCGCTTCGGGTGGAACCTCACCCTACAGCTACGCGATCTCGGGCGGATCTCTTCCGGCCGGACTGACGCTCGATGGCGCAAACGGCGCAATCAGTGGGACACCGACAACGGCTGGCAATGCCAGCTTTACGATCACGGCAACCGACGCTTATGGCGCAACCGGCGCCGCTGCCTATGCCTTGACGATCGTCCCCGGCCTGCAGGCGCCGATCGCCAACGCGGTCTCGACAACGGTCGCCGCCAACTCCTCGGCCAATGCGATCCCGTTGCAGCTCAGTGGTGATACCCCCGACAGCGTTGCGGTCGCCAGTGCGCCATCACACGGCACGGCGAATGCCTCGGGCACGACGATCAACTACACGCCGACGGCAGGCTATTCCGGCCCGGACAGCTTCACCTACACCGCCACCAATGCGGCGGGCACGTCCACGGCCGCGACCGTCAGCATCACGGTCACTGCACCCGCCTTCACGTTCTCGCCGGCGGCTGGAACCCTTGCCAGCGCGATGGCGGGCGAGGATTACCGGCAGCAGATCACGGCGCTCGGCGGTCGCGCACCGATGCTCTACAGCATCGCCTCCGGCACCCTGCCGCGGGGCATGGTGCTCAACGTCTCGACCGGCGAGCTCACCGGCCCGCTCGATGCGGCGAGCGAAGGTGACTACACATTCACGATCCGCGCGGAAGACAGCAACGCCGCGACCGGAAGCGCGACCTACGGATTGAAGGTGACGCCACGCCAGACCACCGTCACCGATCAGGTCGTCGACGTGCCCGCGGGCTCGACCCCGGCCGACGTTTACCTCAACCGCGGGGCAACCGGCGGGCCGTTCACGGACGCCGAACTGACCTTCGTTGAGCCGGCAAATGCCGGCACGGCGACGATCATTCGCGGTCAGCTCGCCCAGGCCGGGCCGGTCGGCACACCCATCGGCTGGTACCTGCAGTTTACGCCGAACCCCGGCTTTTCCGGCAGGGCAAAGGTGGGCTTCCGCCTGACGAGCGCGCTCGGCGCCTCCAACACTGGCACCGTCACCTACAATCTCGGCTTTGCCGCAGCGCAGGTCGCAGAAGACATCGACGGACTTGTTCGGGGCTTCGTCTCGACCAGGCAGAACCTGATCAGCGAAAGCATCTTCGTGCCGGGGCTCCTCGAGCGCCGGCGGATGGGTGGGGCGACGGACCCGGTGACGGCGCGCATGACGCCGTCCGAGGACGGCATGACGGCAAACCTCAGCACCAGCCTCGCACAGCTCGACGCGGCCCGCGACAGCGCCGACGGGGTAACCGGCGCGCAACTTCGCGCCTTCAATGCCTGGATCGATCTCGCCTTCCTCGCCCATAACCGGGACGAGAACGACAGCCAATGGGGCAGCTTCGCCATGCTCAACGTCGGTGCCGACTATCTGGTCTCGGAAAAGGCGCTTATCGGCCTGTCCTTCCATTTTGACCGGATGACCGACCCGACCGATGCCGATGCGGAACTGACCGGTAACGGCTGGCTCTTCGGCCCCAATGCGTCGCTGGAACTCGGCAAGGGTGTATTCTGGGATACAAGCCTGCTCTATGGCGGCTCCTCCAACGACATCGACACCACCTTCTGGAACGGAACGTTCGACACCACACGATGGATGGTCGACACGGCGATCAAGGGCCAGTGGAGCCTCGACGAGGCGACGGTGCTGACACCGAAGCTCCGCGCCGTCTACTTCTCCGAAACGGTCGACGACTACACGGTGCACAACAGTGCGGGCGACAAGATCACCATCGATGGCTTCGACGAGGAGCAGTTCCGCGTCAGCCTCGGCGCCGAGGTCGAGCGATCCTTCACGCTCGACAACGGCTCGACGGTGACCCCGAAGCTCGGAGCAACGGCCGGCTATTCGGGGCTCGACGGATCTGGTGTCTTCGCCAACCTGACGGCCGGGGTCTCGCTTTCGACTGCAGACCTATGGCTGCTCGATCTCGGGCTGCTCTTCGACATCGAGGAGGGCGGGCAAAAATCCGTCGGCGGACGCGCCCGCGCGAGCCGTCAGTTCTGACTTCTGGGGAGACCGCCGAGGCATCGCCTCGGCGGTCGGCTGGCAAGCCGATGACATGCTCGGGCCGCGCTATGGATTTCAGATTGCATTCCGCTAGAGTCTTTAGGAAAACATGGCGGAAGAGGTTGCGACGAGCGTGGGCAACAGGGACTGGATTGCGGGTCTGTCCGTCGCCGGATTGATGCTGCCCGAAGCTGTTGCCTATGCCGGTATCGCCGGCCTGCCACCGCAGCACGCCGTCGTCGCGGCTATCGTCGGTTGCCTGACCTATTCCATCCTCGGCCGCAGCCGTTTTGCCATCGTGTCCCCGACATCGTCGTCGGCCGCCATTCTTGCGGCGACAATCGCGGCGCTGCCCGGTTCGACGGCGGACAAGATGGCGCTGGCAACGGTGATGGTGGCGCTGACGGGTCTGCTCTTCGTCGCGGCCTCCCTGCTGCGGCTTGGAAACCTCGCAAGCTTCATCTCCCGCCCCGTCCTTCGTGGCTTCGCCTTCGGGCTGGCGGTCACCATCATCGTCAGGCAATTGCCCACCGTTACCGGCGTCGAGGTGCCGGCAACCGACATCATCCATCAGATCGCCGGGCTTTTTGCGGCGCTGCCCCGGTGGAACATGGTGAGCATTGCCGTCGGCGTCGCGGCCCTTGCCGCCCTCCTGTTGCTGCGGCGCGCTCCGTTTCTTCCCGGCGCTTTTCTGGTCCTTTGCGCCGGCATCCTGGCTTCCAGGCTGCTGGACCTTGCGGGCCACGGCGTGGCGGTGGTCGGGCCGTTGTCGATCTCGATGACCTTGCCGTCGCTCTCGCTCGTCGAATGGAGCCAGATCCGGCAGCTTGTGCCCTATACTTTGCCGCTCGTTCTCATCCTCTTTGCCGAATCCTGGGGCACGATCCGGTCGCTTTCATTGCGTCACGGCGAAAGCGTCACCGCCAATCGAGAACTGCTGGCGCTCGGCGCTGCCAATGTCGCCTGTGCTATCGCGCAGGGCATGCCCGTCGGCGCCGGTTTCTCGGCGGGCTCCGCGGCCGAAGCTGCTGGTGCACAAACCCGAATGACGGCGCTCGTCGCCGCGGTCGGCCTTGCGCTGCTCGTCGTCCTTGGCGCCGATCTGCTTCAGAGCCTTCCCGAGCCGGTCCTTTCTGCTGTCGTCATTGCCGCCCTGGCGCATGCGCTCGATCCTCGGCCGCTTTTGCGGCTGTGGAAACTGAAACACGACGTTGTCATCGCCTTGGCGGCGGCAGTCGGGGTTATAGCCTTCGGCGTCGTCAACGGTATCACCATAGCTGTCGCACTTTCGCTCGCCGTCTTGCTGCACAGGCTGGCCACGCCCTATGTCGCCTCCCTTGGTCGCCTGGGACAGGGCCATGACTTCGTCGACGTCGCCCGCCACGCGGACGCGCAAACGATGCCGGGCATCGCCATCTGGCGTCCGGCGCAACCGCTGTTCTTTGCCAATGCGGATGCCATCTTGACCGAGACGGCCGCACGGATCGGCCACGACCAGACAGCACGCGCCGTCATCCTCAGCCTTGAGGAAAGCTTCGACCTCGACAGCACCGCGCTCGATGCGCTGATCGAATTCGACACGCTTGTGCGCGCCCAGGGCAAGCACCTCTATTATGCACGGGTGCATGACCGGGTCCGCGACATGATCGCCCTGGCCGCTCCCCCGCTTCTCACCTATCTCAGCTACAGCGTCGATGATGCCGTAGCTGCCGCCTCCCAACCCGAAACGACCGCGTCCCTGCCCGGAGCCGTTCGATGACCCCAAACTATGAGCCGCAACTGCAACCGATCGACATCGCCGAACTTCGCCCGACCCAGATCACCGTCGGCTTCCTCGAAGTCACCGAAAAACGACGCGAATGGCGCAAGACTGCCAAGCGGCATGGCGCGGAATTCCTGGGACATCATATGGTGCCGGTCGTGCTCGGCCCGAAGGAGCGACCGTATCTGGTCGACCATCATCATCTCGTGCGCGCCCTGCACGAGGAAGGCGTCGCGCATGTGCTGACCAGCATCGTGTTCGATCTCAGCCACCTGTCAAAGGACGAGTTCTGGTCGGTCATGGACCACCGCCACTGGATGTATCCGTTCGACGCACAGGGCCTGCGGCGATCGCACCAGGACCTGCCGCGCACGATCGCCGGCCTCGCCGACGATCCCTACCGGTCGCTTGCGGGCGCGCTCCGCCGCGCCGGCGGTTACGCCAAGGACGCAACGCCCTACAGCGAGTTCATGTGGGCAAACTTCCTGCGCTCGCGCATCGATGCAAAACGCATCGCCAATGATATCGACAAGGCCGTGCACGACGCGCTCGATCTTGCCCACGGCAAGTCCGCCAGCTTCCTGCCGGGTTGGTGCGGCGTCACCGATTAAACCGGCGCCTCGCGGTTCGGGGCGCTGGGGTCTAGCGCGCGGCTGACGAATGTGCGGTCAGGATGAAGCGCCTGTAGACGAAGGTGCGGAGGCAGTTTCGCAGGTTGGCCGACTTGCGCTGGGCACGAGCGACCGGCGCATGGGACATTTTCTCGATTCCTTTGAAGCCCGCCTCCTCCAACAGACCGGAAAGCTGCTCGAACCGCAGTCCGCGACCGAAAGGCAGGGCACGCATAATCTCCGCATGGCGTTGGCTCAACGACCCGTCGTAATAGGGATCAGGCCCGGAAAACCTGTCGATCAAGGCCACCAGGCGTTCGGCGAGACGCCCGATCGGAGAAGGCTGCGCCCAGTTCCCGTCATAGATCACCAGCTTCCCACCCGGTCGCAGCAGCCGATGCCACTCGCGAAAGGTCGCCTCGGGCTCGGTAAGCGTCCAGACGAGGTGGCGACAAACGATCGCGTCATAGGCGGCGTCCGGCTCCATGGTGTTTTCGGCATCGGCAAGGATGAAGCGCAGCCGCGGTTTGCCGGCGTGTTTCGCCTTGGCGACGGAAAGCATCGCTTCGGAGAAGTCCAGCGCCGTGACGTCGTGACCGAGATCGTGGATGAGCCTTGTGACCTCGCCCGTGCCGCAGGCGAGTTCGAGCACGCGCAGCGGCTTCACGCCAAGGGTGGTGCGGATCGGTTCCTGCCAGGCGGAAAACTCGGCTGCGGACAGGATACCGTGGCCGAAAGCGAGATCGAAGGTTCTCGCGCGCTCCGACCAGTAGCTGCGGATCGCTTCCTTCAGATGAAAATTCGCGCGCCCTGCCCTTTCTTCGGTGTCGTTCGTCACTTTCCGAAACCGTTCCTGGCAAGGATCTCGTCAAACCGCTTGCGCGCCCGCGCCGGAACCTTGGCCGCCGCAAATCCTGCGTCGACCTTCGCATCGCCGACGCGGATCACCATAACCATTCCCATCGCAAAATGGGGCGAACACTTGATCCCGTAAAACCCTTCCGCGTCGAGCGTGACCTCGATCTCCTCGTTGATCCCGCCCTTGAAACCAGCGGTACCTTCGGGAACCATGCCGTCGACCGTCGCCGCGTTGTGGCCGCTGGTGGCTGCGATGAATTTCACCGTGTCGCCGGGGGCGACCTGGAGGAAGTCCGGCTCATAGACCATCGGTCCCGAAGCGTTACGGTTGAGCATCTTCACCTCGTGCATTTCGGCTTGGGCGAACTGGAAAGCGGTGAGAAACAGGGACAATCCGAGGAAAAGCGCGCGCATGTAAATCCTTGCTAGGCTGAATGAAAGCGGAAGATGGAGGTTCCGTCCTCGGGGTCGAGGACGATGCTCGCACGAACACCGAAGACGGCGGCGATCCGTTCGACGGTCAGGACTTCACGCGGCCGCCCCAGCGCCACCAGCCGGCCGGCGGACATCATGCCGACGCGGTCGCAGCCGAAGGCCTGGTTGAGATCGTGCAAGGCGACCACGGAGGCTATCGGCAGGTCAGCCACCAGCTTCAGGATCGAAAGCTGGTGCTGGATATCCAGGTGATTTGTCGGCTCGTCGAGCAACAGGACCTGCGGCTGTTGCGCCAAGGCACGCGCCAGGTGAACCCGCTGGCGTTCCCCGCCGGAAAGTGTTGCCCACGAACGGTTTTCGAATCCCGCCATATCGGTATCGTCGAGCGCTTGCCTGACGATCCGGTCGTCTTCGGTCGACCAGGGCTGCAGCGGCGTGAGCCAGGGCGTGCGGCCAAGTTCAACCGCATCGCGAACCGAGATCGCTTCCGTCGTCTCGGCTTGCTGCTCGAGGAAGGCGATCAATTGGGCAGCCTGGCGGCGCGGCATGGCGTGCAGCATCTGCCCGTTGATCCGCACCCCGCCCGAGGTCGACCGGACGATGCCGGCCAGCAGCCGCATCAAGGTCGATTTGCCGGAGCCGTTGGGGCCGACAAGGCCGAGTGTCTCTCCCTGCCGCACGGCCAGATCGACATGGGAAACGATCGCCTTGCCGCGGACGGACCAGCCGAGATCGCGTGCTTCCAGGATCATGATCGGCGCCTCCCGCGGATAAGGATCAGGGCAAAGGCCGGTGCCCCAACCAGGGCGGTGATCACGCCGATCGGCAGCACCTGGCCAGGAACGATCGTCCGCGACAGGATATCCGCCGCGATCAGAAAGACCGCCCCGATGAGGGCGGTTGCCGGGCCGAGCCGCCCGTGGCGCACGCCAACCAGGAAGCGGGCCGCATGCGGTATGACGAGCCCGACGAAGCCGATGGAGCCGACGATGCTGACCATCACGGCCGTCACCAGCGCGGTAAGGCCGATCAGCACCACCTGGACGACGCGCACGGGTACGCCGAGCGACGCGGCGGATTCCGCCCCGAAGGAAAAGGCGTCGAGCGCACGGGCGTACCAGATGCAGGCCCCGAGCCCGACAAGGGCCACGGGCACGGCCAGCCAGACGTCCGGCCACCGCGCTCCGCTGAGGTTGCCGAGCAGCCAGAACATGATGCCGCGCGCCTGCTCCGCATTGGCCGACTTGGTGATGATGAAAGAGGTCAGTGCGTTGAACAGTTGCGATCCGGCGATGCCGGCAAGCACGATCTGCCCTGTTCCGCGCAGGGTGACCCCGCCACCGGCGGCACGAGCGAGGATCGCCACCATGAGGAAAGCGGTCACGGCGCCGACAAACGCGCCGAGCGACATGGAGACCGCGCCGGCGCCGAGGCCGGCGACGGTGACGGCCACTGCGCCGGTCGAAGCGCCGGCGGAAATGCCGAGAAGGTAGGGATCCGCCAGGGCGTTGCGCAGGAGGGACTGGAGCACCATGCCCGAAACCGCGAGGCCCGCCCCGCAGCAGGCGGCAACGATCACTCGCGGCAGGCGGTAGTTCCAGATGATCCCGACATCGATGGGATCGAGCCCATAGGTCGCGCCGAAAATCTTGTTCGCCAAGGTCTGGAGAACGGTCAAGACGGGTATCGGCGTTTCGCCGATGCAGGTTCCGGCAAGAACGGCGGCAAACAGAGCCAATGTCGCCTTGGCTGCCCGGCCAAGCCGGGAAGCAGGGGCGCGCCGCGAGAGGCTGGTCTTCACTTCGCCAACCCGAAATCCTTAAGCGCAGCTGAGAGAACTTCGATGCCGGCAACCGTTCTGATCGTGGCGTCCATCGCGTGCGCATCCATGACGACGATGCGGTTGTTCTTCACCGCATCCATCTGGCTGGCAACCGGATCGGTCTTCAGGAACTCGATCTTCTTCAGGTAGTCGTCGGCCGGAAAGCGCCGGCGATCCATCTTGGCGATGACGATCATGGTGGGGTTGGCCTTGGCGATCGTTTCCCAACCGACGACCGGCCATTCTTCGTCCGAGCCGACCACGTTGCGGATGCCGAGCTTATCCATCATGTAGGCAGGCGCTCCCTTCCGACCGGCCACATAGGGATCGATGTCCATCTCCGCGCTGGAGAACCAGAATGCCGCAGACACATCCTTCAAATTGAGCGCCTTGGCCTGCTCGATGGCGTCGGCCTCACGCTTGGCGAGTTCTGCGACGAATGCCTCGCCCTTGTCCTGAACATCGAAGATCTGCGCGAGTTCACGCACGCCCTGATGGATGCTGTCAGTCGAGAAGAGCGCGCTTCGCGTGCCGTCCACACCCACCGAGTTGTCCTTGGCGACGCAGTCGGCCGGAAGGACATAGGTCGGAATTCCCACTTCGTGGAACTGGGTTCGGGTCGCAACGATCCCTTCGGGGCCGACGTGCCAGACGAACTGCACGGCGACGAGCCCCGGCTTCTTGGCGACGACGCTTTCAAAGCTCGGGTCGTTGTCCGCCAGGCGCGGAACCTTGGCATTGACCTCGGCAAATTCCGGCAGCACGTCATTGAACCAGACCGACGTGCCCGTAACCTTGTCGCCGAGGCCGAGCGAATAGAGAACCTCGGTTGCCGCCTGCCCGACGGTCGCCGAGGTCGCCGGTGCCTTGTCGAAGGTGATCGTCTCGCCGCAATTGTCCAGGGTCAGCGGATAGGCGGTGGGTTCGGCAGCAGCGGCGGTGGCGAAGAAGGCGAAGCCAGAGGCGGCAAGCAGGAAACGCGAAGCGGTCATGGCACATTGTCTCCGATCTGTTGATCGCGCGGATCGGAGGGGACGAGCCAGGACGCAATGATCGAACCGATGTTCAAGAGAACATCGACAGCCGGCACTTGTGGCGCGACCAACGACATCGACAACCTCCCCGGACACCCCGCCCGGCTTGTTCAGTTACAGGTGTCGGTAGGTCTCCTGACTGACGGGTCTTGGCTCCCTCTCGGCCTTCCCGGACCATCGCCCAGTGGCATTTTTCGAGAGAGGACTGGCCGCCTACAGTTGCGGGGGCAGTTTCGTTTCGCGGCGAGCCGCGGCGAATTCCCTGTTATTTCCTTTCGGAAACCGACGAGAATTCCCTACTCAACGAACGAGTGGAGCGCAAGCATGAAAGCGGCGCTTTCAAAACCACCTGCCAAGAAAGGTAGAAATTCTTTCGCGTCTCGTAATTTCACTAAATATCACTCCCCTCAAATAGCGAGAACATTGGCGATTGTCGAAAACTATACGCAAATGAATACTGTTTAAGTGATCCTTAATTCACACCATCTTCAGACTTACCCTTCGAGGCCAGTCTTCAGCCGGTCGAGAATGGTCACGACATGGGCGGCATAGTCGCTGATCCAGCGCTCGTGAATGTGCTTGATCGGCAGCGCATTGAGATAGTTCCAGCGCTCGCGTCCTGCCCGCCTGACGATGATCAAGTCGGCGTCCGCCAGCACCTTCAGATGCTGCATCACGGTGCAGCGATCCATGTCGGAAAAGGTCGCGCAGAGCATGCCCGTGGTCTGCGCCTCGCCCTTGAGACGATCGAGCATCGACCGCCTGCGCGGGTGAGCCAATGCCTTGAAAACCAGATCTTCGTCCTGCTCGCTTGACATGTTATGTTTTCACAACATATTGAAACCGGACGCAACGGAGACGGCGCCGATGAGACCGGTTTGCGAGCTTTCGCGAGCACTCCAACCGAGCCTGATGGCTGGATGCCGTCGATCGGAGTTCAGCCTTGCACCGACACCTCAAGCAAACCGCCCAAAAGGGAGATGATTGAGAATGCTGCCTAAGATCGTTTCAATGGATGAGTGGCAAGCCGCACTCGAACAACAGATTGCCAGAGAGAAGGCACTCACCCGCGCACGCGATGAAGTGAGTGCCGAGCGCCGGCGCTTGCCGATGGTCAGGATCGACAAGGACTATTCGTTCGAGGGGCCCGAAGGCACGGTAAGCCTCGCCGACCTCTTCGACGGACGGCGGCAACTGATCGTCTATCACTTCATGTTCGCGCCCGGATGGAAGGCGGGCTGCGACGGCTGCTCCTGGGTCGTGGACGCGATGACCCATCCGGCGCATCTCAACGCACGCGATACGTCCATCGTGCTGATTTCGCGCGCGCCGCTGGAGACGCTGCAGAAATACCAGGCCCGGATGCAGTGGCAGCACCCGGTTTGGTACTCGTCCTTGGCGAGCGACTTCAACCACGACATGGGAGCCACGGTCGCCGATCCGGATGACCCGACAAGAACCAGCGAGCGCCATGGCGTCAGCGTCTTCCTCAGGGACGGCAATCATATCTACCGCACCTATTTCAACGGTGCGCGTGGCGTCGAGTATCTCGGCAGCATGTGGACCTATCTGGATCTGACGCCCTACGGTCGCCAGGAAACATGGGAAGCCTCTCCCGTGGGATGGCCGCAGACAGAACCCTACGTCTGGAACCGGCGGCACGACGAATACGGGACCGAACCGGCCTTCTGATTGTCCGCGGCGGCGAGCATGGAATTGTCGAGCCGCCGTTCCTACGTCTTGTCTGGCCGATCGCCAGACCTGCGTCATTGCCGCGCGCCCCGAACAGGGATCGCGGCAATGGTGAAGTGATGCCGCCGGCCCGGCAGGGAGCGCCGAATGTGGGGATGGATCGCGCTTCTAAGAGGCGCGCCGATGGGGGCGGCAATCGATGGGAAACGAGACGCAAAACCGCAAGGACGGTCCGGCACCGAGCGGCAAGAGGTTTTGGCGGCGACGCGGCGTTCGGATTGCATCGATCACGTTGGCCGCCGTGCTTCTCCTGGTGGTCGCGCCGCTTGCCGTCATTCTCTACCCAACGCTGAAGAGCTATCCCCGGAGCGACTTTCCGGCCGCAGCTTCGCGACTGGAACGCAACAGGCAGGACCTTGCCCATCTGCGGCGCCTGATCGAGGTTGACCGAAGCTTCTCGCCAGCCGCCCAGGCGGCGTTTACGGGCTCCCTTGATGCGATCGAACAACGGGCCGGCGATCTCGACCGCGCCGGTCTGGCGATGGCGGCTGCAAAGGCGGTCGCGCTCGCCGACAATGGGCACACCAGTGTCGTCGGGCTTGTCGGCGGCCACAGTTTCAATGCGGTTCCGATCCGCCTCGGCTGGTTTGCCGAAGGCCTGTTCGTGATCGCAGCGACAGGCGACCAATCGCACCTTCTGGGCGGAGAGATCCTTGAGGTGAATGGACGGACGACGGAGGCCTTTGTCGATGCGCTGCGGCCCCATTTCGGCGGACCCGCCAATCTCGCCAGGGAATTCGTCCCCAATATCGCAATTTCGCCGGAACTCCTCCATGCCGCCGGCCTTGCCGACAGCTCGCAGGAAAGCGCCTATCTCATCCGTCTTAAGGATGGGAACGTCGCGCAGATCCCTCTTCTTGCCACGCCCGGCGCGCCGGAACCGTTAAACGCCCATGTCTGGCCGCGACGCGATTTCAGTCCCCTTTCGCAGACCGGTCGCGACGCCGGGTGGCGGCACGTGCTCGACGACGTCACGCTGCCGGCCTATCTCACGCGCCCCGACGCCAATTTTTGGCACCACTACCCCTTGCCCGATCTGCTCTATGTCCAGATCAACCGCATCAGGGATGCCACGCCGGAGGGCCTGTCGCAGGGGCTCGCCAAGATGCTGGATGAAGCGGAGAAAAAGCCCATACGCAATGCAGTCGTCGATCTGCGGTTCAACAATGGCGGCAACTACGAATTGACCGCCGATTTCTCGCAAAGGCTCCCGGCCATCCTGCCGCCTGACGGACGGCTGTTCGTGCTGACCAGCGCAAACACGTTTTCGGCCGCGATCAGCACGGCGGCGCGCCTGAGGCATTTCGGCGGCACGCGCACAGTTCTTGTCGGCGAGCCGATGGGAGACCGGCTGCAGTTCTGGGGTGAAGGCGGCCGCACGGTTTTGCCGAACTCGAAGATCACTATCCGCTATTCGACGGCCTATCACGACTGGGAGCACGGATGCAGCCTGTCGGGGATCAGGACCTGTTTCCTCTTGAATTACGCCTATGACGTTCCGGCAGGCCCGCTTCAGCCGGACATCCCGCGCTCGACGAGCTTTGCCGACTATGCCGCCGGCACCGACCCTGCAATGACCGCAGTCATGCAGGTCCTCATGGTGGGCCCCGCCGATTGAGGTGCCGCCTGTGGGGAGGCAAGCCACGCCTGGCCATTCCGGGCGGCGGCGGCTTCGCGCTGCGGCGACGCTTTACATTTTTTCGCCCGGTAGCTCGCTGGCTTGTTTGACCCAGTCCAGGAACTGCGCCTCGTCGAGTTCGTCGGCCTCATAGATGTCGAGATAGCGCACATCCGGCTGTTTCGACGTGCCGGGCGGCATGGGGCTGAACTGCGCGCCGCGGAAGAAAGCGACCTTCACGTATTTCGTCATGCAGTGAAAGCCGAGGAACCAGACATCCTTTTCCATGCCATAAAAGGGAGAGTTCCATTTGACCGCCTTTTCGACACCGGGAACGGCCTCAACGATCAGCCGGTCAAGACGCTTGCCCAGATCGCTTTTCCACCCCGGCATCGCAGCGATGTATTGCTGTATTGGCGCGTCTCCATAGCCCTTGGCGATCTGCGGGTTGCCGCCGGTCAGAAGGACGACGCCATCGGCCGACTTTGTCGGCGGCGTCTTGCGTCCGCTCGTTGCCCTTGGCGCACCGGAAGCAGCTTTCGATGCGTTCGTTCCGACTTTCTTCTCAGACATGCGCGGACCTCGACTGTTCCGTCAGTTCATCGCGGGTCGGATCCTCCGACACGGTCACGGAGCCCATACCCGAATGGCTATGCACGACACATAGTCATCCAGCTATGCATCGGTCAAGGATGAACCTTCAGCTTCAGCTGCGTTGCGGACTGCAACTCGATCCGCAAGCCGCTTCGCCAAGTATTGGCAATCGGCACGGCATCTCTCCATCGCCGTAGGGTCATGGCATGCAGAAGGTCGGGATCCCTGCGATCCCGGACATGTGCAGCAGCGGCTCGTAAAGAGCCACCATTCGGGATCTCGAGCGTGCTCTCCATCAACACCTTGACCGCCGGACACCACCTTGATGCCGTCATCCTCAGAGTGCTGAAAGAACGGATTACCGTTGCAACGGCGAACGCGCGCCGACCGGTCGAAGCGCCGGACAAGCTCGTCGACCACCTCCTCGACCAGCACCGCCTCAGCCTGCACTTCCTGAGCCTGCACGTGTTGACGGCCGCATCGCCTCGCCGCGAAGCCCTGCTTCTCGCCATCGATCGACCGGTCTCCCGCAAACATCTCCGACGGCTTCAGGGCATCGTCGGAGGTATCATCGAGAACGGCGTCCGCGACGGCCACTTCAAGGCACAGGATCATCGTCTGTCTGCCGATCTTTTTACGGCGCAAACTAGGCCGATATGGGATCCCATAGCCATCGTCGCGCGCCTGCAGGGATCCGAATGCTACAGCCCCTATGAGCACGCCCGAATGGCCGTAGACCGCCTGGGCTGAAAAGACGGCTTCCGCCCACACGGCTGCGGTTGCAGTCGTGTCCGGGCGTTCGCGCTCCACCAGCACAACGCCTGCCCGATCCCGAAGCTTTCCAATTAGAACCGGCACAACCGTTGCGGAAACCGGACGCCATCTTTCGGGCAGCTCTTGCTGCCTGCCCTCGTCGATCTGCAGCGTCGGGCGATGACCAGAGCCGTCTGCCGCCCGCATGCGCCGCTCCAGCAACGTGCCAAGGCGAGGCGATTCGCGTTGCCGCGGAGCCAAAAGCGAACGCCGCCAGTCGCAGGGATGGACTGGCGGCGTTGACCACTTGGAGATCGCCTTCTTCTCAAGGCAGCGTCCTTCTAACACCGCACGATTTAAAGTCAATACATAAACATAAGAATCTCAATTGCGATTGGAGCCACGGTGAAAGCAAAAGCCCCACCAGCAGAATTCAGTGTCGCGAAACGCTAATATGTAGCAATTTTGCAATATGGATCGATCATGCTGCATATTTGAATTGAGATTATGAATTTTATGAATTCACTTTTGGAAAAATCGTGATACCCGATTGCATGCGCTGGCCAGCCGAAAATCGGGTGGCGCCAACAACCACAGCGCGAAGCAAGCAGGTCGCGGATCCACATCGATGGGGTAATGCGGCCGTCTTGCCTGATCGAACAATGAGAGGGATTTTCCCATGACGATGAAAAGCATACTTTTGGGATCGGCTGCCGCGATCGCGGCGACGTCCAGCGTCCAGGCGGCAGACGCAATCATAGCGGCCGAGCCGGAACCGACGGAATATGTCCGTGTCTGCGACGCATTCGGCACCGGCTTCTTCTACATTCCCGGAACCGAAACCTGCCTGCGCATCGGCGGCTATGTACGCTTCCAGACGAACTTCGGTCCGCGCGAAAGCGCTGGTCGCTGGGAAGGCAAGCAGTCGACTTCCGACTGGGATGCTTTTGCCCGCGCGCAGCTGATCCTCGAGGCGAAGAACGATACGGAATACGGCGCGCTCACCAGCTACATCGCCATTCAGGCCGATACCGACAACGACGCCCACAACAACTTCAAGCTCGACGAAGCCTACATCCAGCTCGCGGGCTTGCGTGCTGGCCACTTCGCCAGCTGGTGGGACAAGGGTCTGAACGGCGAAACCGACATCAGCGGCAACGACACGACCGTCTTCAACTCCATCTCCTACACCTATGACGCCGGCGCGTTCCAGGCAGGTATCGCCATCGACGAGCTCGAAGGCCTAACCTCGAAGAACAACGGGGTTGGCGTCGAAGGCATCGTTTCGGTCTCGCTCGGCAGCGCATCCTTCGACCTGCTCGGCGGTTACGACACCGAGGTGAAGCAGGGCGCCATCCGCGGCCTGGTGTCGGCAGATCTCGGCCCGGGCGTGCTCCAGGGCTTTGCCGTCTGGTCGTCGGACCCGAACTCCTACTGGTCCACGTCCAAGTGGAGCGTTGCGGCCTCCTATCGCCTCAACGTCACTGACAGACTGGCGATCACGCCCGGCGCTCAGTATTTCGGCGATCTGCGCCGGAACGTTCTCTTCAACGCGGCCTGGAGAGGCGCTGCATCGCCCAACGAAAGCTTTGGCAACGGCAATGCGTGGAAGGTCGGCGTCACGGCAGACTACAAGATCACCGAAGGCCTTGATGTCCGTACAACCGTAAATTACGTCAAGGTCGACTACAATAACACCTTCAAGGACAGCAAGTCCAAGAACGACGACTACGTTTCGGGCTTCGTCCGCCTGCAGCGTAGCTTCTAACGGAAGAGAGTAACTAAAGACAATATGCCCGCAATCTGCATCGGTTGCGGGCGTATTTTCGTTGACCTTTCAGCAAAGCTTCCCGTGTTTCGCCCATTCACTCGATCCGAAACCACGCCACCTGGATAGTCTTCCTCCCATCTCGCAATCGGAATCCATCGATACAGTTTGGCGCAATACATCCGACAGCGATTGATTTGCTGCTGCTGAACCATGTAAAGCTTATCGAACGCCTTACGGAAATCGGGTCCCGGATGCCAAAGTTCAACTACCTCTCTCCCGCCTTGCAGAGCGAAGATGCCGCATTGATGCAAAGTACATCCTTGAGTGGCATCGAGGCGAAGATCCACGTTGACCTTTGGAACGCCATCATCGACCGCAAGCTGAAGCCAGGTGTCAAGCTGGAAGAGCTCGTGATGTGTGACATCTACGGGATCAGCCGCACGGTCATGCGCAAGGTTCTGATGATCATGGAACAGGACGGGCTGGTTTTCCTGCCGCCCAACAAGGGCGCCTACGTCGCATCCCCATCGCTGCAATCGGCTTTTGAAATGCTTGAAATGAGCGAGGCGCTGCAGACATTCGTCGTCGAGAAAATCGCGAAGAACCACGCATCCATCGCCGCCTCCCAGTTCGACCGGATCGCGCAACACGCCAAGGCGGAAGAAAAGGCCGAGGCGGCCCATGATTTCCGACTTCTGCGCCGGTTCGACATCGAGTTTGGAAGCCTGCTTTGCCTGGTTCATGGCAACGGGACGCTTGCCAGAGAATGGGAACGAAACGCCTCCTGCCTCGCGCTCGCACTTTCGCTTCACCAGAGCGTGCAACCGGCAGGCAGGCAATCGGATTACTCCAGGCAGATCCTCGCGCGCCTGACAGATGGAGATGCGGCACGCGCACTTGCCCTTGTCCGCGAGCGGATAGGCCAACTGAAAGCGTCGCTGGACACCCAGTCCGATGGAGAGAATGTGAACCTGCGCGAGATCCTGGGCCTGAATTGAGCCCCATGGGGCGAACGCGGCGCCCCCCGCTCGCATCCGCGGCCCCTTCTTGCCATTTGCTCCGATCCTGAATTCTATAATCCTGACTACATAAAATCCGCGCGTCCGCTTGTTTCCCGCGCAGGGCTATTTATATAAATATCACTACATAAATCACTCACGACGGACGAACATCATGGCGATCCGCGGACGACCGCGAAGTTTTGACCGCGATCACGCGCTTCGCCTGATCATGGAAGTGTTTTGGTCGAAGGGCTATGAGGCGACCCAGCTCAACGACCTGACTGCCGCGCTCGGGATCACGCCTCCGAGCTTTTATGCCGCGTTCGGCTCCAAGGACGCAGCCTTTCGCGAGGCGGTCGATCTTTATCTCGAAACCGTCGGTTCGGGCACCCGGCGCGCACTCGATGCCGGTAAGACGGCCCGCGAGGCGATCGCTGCGATGCTATCGGCCAGCATCGACTCGGCTCTCGGCGCTCCGCAATCGGGTGGCTGCCTGCTGATCCTCGGCGTGGTCAATTGCCAGACCGACTCCCTGCCGCTGCGCGACCTTCTCAGACAGATTCGCAAGGAGACCGGACACCAAGTTCTTGTCCGGCTGCGGCGCGGCGTCGCCGAGGGTGATCTGCCGCCATCGGCCGACGTCCAGGGTTTGGCCAGGTACTACGCCACGATCATGCAGGGCCTCTCGATGCAGGCGCGCGACGGCGCCACAAGGGACGAATTGCAGGCCCTCATCGCCCCATCGATGGTCGCGCTCTCATAGCGGACGCCCCTAAGACGCGCACCCCACAAACAATCCTGAAAGAGAAAACCATGAAGGATCAAAACATCGTCACCATTCACACACATGCGACAACAACAGGCCAGGTCGTCGTGCCTGCCGTGCTCAAGGACGATGTCGATCAATTCCACTACGCTCCGGCGCGGCGCGCCGGAGACTTTGTTTTTCTGTCGGGCATTGTCGCCTGCAACCGGCAGCCGACGCCGATGGATGCCGAGCAGTTCCGCGCCGAACTGCGCCATGTGTTCACGCTCATGGCGCAACTGTTGGGAGCGTCTCAGGCGGGTCTTGGCGATGTTGTGGAATTGCAGATGTTCCATGTGTTCGGCAGCGATCGGCTGGCGCTCGACAAGGGCGGTCAGCTCGCCACGATCGCCGAGGTCCGGGACGAATTTTTCCCGGCGCCCTACCCGGCATGTGTCGAACTGGCCGTCGCGGAACTGAACCCGGAGGGCGGCTTGGTGGAAATCAAGGCGACCGCCTTTGCCCCGCTTTCACGCGGAACCGAATAGCGGAAGAGCCCGCGACATAGGCACCCCAAGGTGCGTACTTGTAAGGCGGCCCCTGCGCCCGATACGCCTGCAGCAAAGCCCTGGAGTTTCACTTTCCAGCTTACCCGTTGTTTGAGGATGATATCGATGAAGGCAATGGTTCTCTGCTCCAGCCCGCGACGCGACGGAAACTCGGCGACAATGGCGAATGCCGTGGCCGAAGGCCTACTGGAAGCTGGCCACGAGGTCGAGACGGTGCACGCCGACGACATCCTGTCAGCGCTGCTTCGAGACTGTCGCCAGTGTCGCATGCCCGATGGCGAGTGCGGGATCGACGACGGTTTCCGGCGGGCGTTCTTCGGTTCCTACCTACCCGCTGACGGCTTCATCGCCGCAAGCCCGATCTACTGGTATGGCGTCTCTGCGCAGTTGAAGGCTTTCTTCGATCGAATGTTCTGCTACGTCGCTGCGTCGCATCCGCAATCGGCGTCCGTGGTCGCGCAGATGACCGGAAAACGGATCGGTCTCGTCCTCAGCTCGGAAGAGACCTACCCCACCGTTTCGTCCGGTCCGCAGCATCAGTTCCAGGAATTCAGCCGCTACACGCGCTCGACCTTCGTTGGCGTGGTGCACGGCCATGGCAACGCACGCAGCGACATACACCGCGATCCAAGCGACCCGATCGCGCGGGCGCGCCTCTTCGGCCGGACCTTCTTCAGCGCTCACACCTCCGACTACCAGATCGACACGCCGCGATCGGGCCGCGTGTGGGCATGAGCCGCCTTCGCGGCGCGCAATATCCTTCCGCTACGGCAAGCGAATCTTGCGCCGTCTGGCTGCCTTTGCCTCGCTCGCGGCCGTATCGTATTTTTCCCTGAAGCGGTCCAGCTCCGGAAAGTTCCGCTCCGCCCATCGGTCGAGGTTGATCAGCGTTTCGCTGAGAGACAGGCCAACCGCGCTCAGGCTGTATTCCACATGCGGCGGGTTCGTCTGCTGATCGTGACGCTGCACCAACCCGTTGCGCTCGAGGTCCTTCAGCGTCTGGGTCAGCATCTTCTGCGAAATGCCCTCGACCTTGCGCAGCAACGCGCCATTGCGCATCGGACCCGCCGCAAGCGCAGACATGATGAGGATCGCCCATTTCGTCGATATCAGTTCGAGCGCGTGCCTGGCCGAGCAGGAAGCGTCGAACACGTCGGGATGGCTTGCAGACGAAGCGCCGGCTTGCGGGGGCAGTTTCATCATCACCTCAAGGACATGCCGCTGCGGCGGCCGCTTTTCACGCCTCACAGGTAGTGTGCGCGATTGCAGCTCACAAGTTGCGAGCCGCAAAGCCGAAGGCAGGACGGCGTCCGGGGTTATGCCCAGGGCGCACCGGCCGCCCATTCCGCCCGAATGGCCTCGATGAAAAGGCGGACTTTTGGAGAAACATGTTTTCGCGTCGGATAGACGACGCAAACCGGCGGCTCGTCGCGCTCGAATTCTTCGAGTAAGGGCACAAGCCTGCCTTCCCTGATGTCGCGGCCCACCAGGAATGCACCCAGTTGCGCAACACCCATTCCGGCGAGGCAAGCATCGCGAATGGCTTCGGTGTTTCCGAGGCGCAAGTTTCCCTGAACACCGACGTCCCGGTCTTCGCCGCCCACCTTGTAGTGCCACGGCACTGGTCCGCTTGCGTGCTTGAAGCCGATCCTGTCGTGGCGCGTCAGCTCGTCGATCGTGCGCGGCGTTCCGCGTTGCCGCAAATAGTCAGGCGCGGCGCAGGTTATGAGCCGATGCGAGGCCAGGACCCGCCGCACGAGGCGACTGTCGGTCGGCCCGCCGATACGAACGGCAACGTCGATGCCGTCGCCGACGATGTCGCGATACTCATCCGAAAACGAGACCTCCGCGTCCACCTCGGGCCAGCGGTTCAGGAAGCGCTGGAGAACGGGCAGGATATGCAGCCTGCCGAGGGCGATCGGCACGTCGATGCGAAGGCGCCCTGTTGGCGCCTGGTGCCGTTGTGCCAAGGCGGACTCCGCGTCGTCCACTTCCGACAGGATCCTGATCGCATGCTCGTAGAACAGCCGGCCCTCCTCGGTGAGGCTGACGCTGCGCGTTGTCCTATGAATGAGCCGCGTCACCATATTGTCTTCAAGACGCGCGACGCATTTGCCGACCGCCGAACGAGAAAGACCGAGCCGCTCGGCCGCCAAGGTGAAGCTCTGGTCGTCGGCGACACGAACAAAGGCGCGCACATCGCCGAGATGGTCCAGCATCGCAAGATCCTATTGGGGACAAATCGTCCCTTTTGTTTCCACAGTACGACAGTTTATCCAACTTTCGGAAACAGTAAACAATGCCTCGCAACGTCCCCGCAACGGGACACAGGATGGGCGCGGCGCCACATCGCGGCCCGCCCCCCGAATGAAAGAGGCAAGCGAATGAAACTCCAGGAAGAAACCGACGGTCTGCAATCAAAGGGAGGCACAAAGAGGGAAAGTTGGCTGCCGGTCTATGCCTCCGGCCTGGCAACCTTCTGCGTCGTGACGACCGAGATGCTGCCCGTCGGATTGATGACGCCGATCGCACACGATCTTCGAACGTCGATGGGGACCGCCGGCCTGACGCTCTCGCTGCCGGCACTGCTTGCCGCACTCTTTGCGCCGACCGTGGTGCTCGTGGCCGGCAGGATCGACAGAAGGCGCATCCTGACCACGCTTCTGCTGCTGCTCGTTGTTGCGAACATCGTTTCAGCGCTCGCCAACACCATCGGCCTGCTTCTGGCGGCGCGCATCCTTGTCGGCTTTTGCATGGGCGGCATCTGGGCCGTTGCCGGCGGCCTTGCGCCACGGCTGGTGCCGAGCCGGTCCGTTGGCGTCGCGACGGCAATCATTTTTGGTGGCGTTGCAGCAGCTTCGGTTCTTGGCGTTCCGGTCGGAGCCATGATCGGTGATGCGGCGGGCTGGCGCTTCGCGTTTGCCGCGATGGCGGTCTTTTGTGGGATCGTGCTCGTGGTCAATCTCTGTGCATTGCCTGCTCTGCCTGTCCATCAGTCCGTCCGGCTCGGCCAGTTCAGCAATCAGCTCTCGAACTGCCGGATCCAACTTGGCCTGGCCATCACGTTCCTGTTCGTTGCAGGGCATTTCATGGCCTACACCTTCATACGTCCGCTTCTGGAAGTTGTTTCAGGCATCGGCACAGAATGGGTCGGGCTCATGCTGTTTGCCTATGGAGCAGCCGGGATCGGCGGAAACTTTGTTGCCGGCCCTGTCGCCGCCAGGCGCACCGGCGCGACCTTGCTGTGCATTGCCACAGCTCTTGCCGCCGTCCTCTTCGGTTTTGCCCTCTTCGGACACTCGCCTCTTGGCGGTATCATCGTCCTCATCTTGTGGGGCATCGCCTATGGTGGCGTCTCGGTCTCCTTGCAAACCTGGATGATG
Organism: Ensifer sp. PDNC004; assembly: GCF_016919405.1. Taxonomy (NCBI): domain Bacteria; kingdom Pseudomonadati; phylum Pseudomonadota; class Alphaproteobacteria; order Hyphomicrobiales; family Rhizobiaceae; genus Ensifer; species Ensifer sp. PDNC004. The sequence continues at coordinate 468,548 of NZ_CP070354.1, read as the reverse complement.
AAGTCGGCACCCTCCGACGTCGAAGTCGCAACGGCGCTGTTCGTCGCGATCTTCAACATCGCCATTGCCGTCGGATCCTTTGCCGGTGGGCGCATTGTCGATCAGTTCGATCTCGGCACCAACCTGCTCCTGGCGGGCATCCTGCCGTCCCTCGGGATTCTGCTCGTGTTCAAAGCGTGTCCTGCCGCGGGCCAAGGCTGATTGACCATCGGAGGCTTGGCGAGCGGATCGCATTCTTTCCACTGGGTGGACCGGGGCGGCTGTCGTCCCGGCTCCAGCGGGCCGGACAATCTCTCGAAGAAATTCCTACTCCCGCGACAGGGAGAGAGCAGCAAAATCATTCCGTATTAATACATAAAAAACATAGACTATATGTGTAATGGTCGAGATTTCTCGCGCATGATGCTGGCAACACGTGAGCCGGACCCGCTCCGCCCGCGACGGATGACAACGCTGGCCAAGACCAGATTTCGACGGAGGATCCCATGTCCAGTTCCATTTTCAGCCAGGCGTATCGCCGCCGCAGTGTGCTGAAAACGCTAGCCGCTGCCGGCGCCCTGCCCTTCGTCGCGCCGCTTGCCTCCTCTACGGCGCTTGCATCTGGCACCAAATATGCCGGCCGCACGGTCAATCTCCTGATCATCCAGCCGCACGTCGTGACGGGCAAGAAAATTGCCGAGGATCTCGAAAGGCTGACCGGAGCCAAGGTCAACGTCACGGCGGTGCCCTACGACCAGGTCAGCGTCAAGGCAACGCTGGACGTGCAGTCGGGCGCCAACCAGTTCGACGTCATCGACTATTTTTATACCTACAAGGGGCAGCTGGCCGACGATGGCGTGATCGAGGACGTCACCGATCTCATCGAGCGCGACAAGGCCGAGATCCAGCCGGAAGACTTCATCCAGACCATCTACGACCAGTACACGCTGCATGACGGCCGCCGTTATGGCTTGCCCTATGACGGCGACAGTCATCTGCTTTTCTATAACCGCGAACTGTTTGATCGTTACGGCCTGAAAGCGCCGGCAACCTGGGACGAATACAACGAGAACGCCAGGGTGATTACCGAGGCGGAAAAGAAGAACGGGATCTATGGTGCGGCGGTTCTGGGTGCGAAGATCCCGGTCATCATCCTGTCCACCTATGCCAACCGGCTCACCGGCTTTGGCGGCAACTTCCTGAAGGCGGACGGCACCTCGGCGCTCGACAGCACGGAGGCGGTCGAGGCCCTGAAGTCGCTGCTGGCGTCGGCACCCCACGCGCTGCCGACCCCACTCGAAACCCGCTTCGAAGAGGGGCTGCCCGCCTTTCTCAACGGCAAGGCGGCGCAGATCGACTTCTGGACCGATCTCGGCGGCTATGCGCAGGATCCCAAGGGCTCGAAGATCGTGGACAAGTGGGGCGTGGCGCGCATTCCCGTCGGCGGCAGCAACAAGACACCCCGCCTCGCCTTCAATGCCGGCTTTGGCTTTGCGATCACCAGCGGATCGAAGAACAAGGATGTCGCCTGGGACCTGATCAAGCTTGCGACCGGCAAGGACTACCACCAGGAGCTTCTGGCGCTCACCGGCTCGGGCATCGACCCGGACCGCCAATCGGGGCTGAAATCGCAGAAGTTCAAGGACTTCCAGCCGCTGGTGCAACCGCTACTCGATGATGGCGCATTGGAAAACAGCCTGGCCTGGCCAACCGCCGTCTACGCGCCGAAACTCGAAAATGCATTGACCGACGAACTGGCCCTGGCGCTCGCCGGCACCAAAAGCGCGGAACAGGCGATCGCCGACGCCCACCAGGCCTGGACCGAAATCATCGAGACCAACGGCTGATTGCTTGCGGGGTGGCGCTTCCTCCCGGCGCCGCCCGCCACTTTTCTTGAAACGAGGCAAAAGACCATGAGCGCAAGATCCTTGCCGAAGCGCAGGCTCGGCCGAACCGATTTCGACATCACGACCGTTGGCTTCGGTGCCTGGGCCATCGGTGGCCCCGATTGGGGATGGGGATGGGGAAGCCAGGACGATACCCGGTCGATCGCGGCCATTCGCCATGCGGTCGAGCGCGGCATCAACTGGATCGACACGGCACCCGTCTATGGCCTCGGCCATTCCGAACAGATCGTGCGCGAGGCTCTCTCGACCATCCCGCGATCCGAACGTCCGTTGATCTTCACCAAGGCGGGGCTGATCTGGGACCCGGACAACCGCAACGCCCTTCCGGCTCGCATCGGCAATGCCCAGTCCATTCGCCGCGAGTTGGAGGCTTCCCTGAAGCGGCTCGGCGTCGACGTCATCGACCTCTACCAGGTGCACTGGCCTGCCAATGACGGCACACCGGTCGAGGACTACTGGGCGACGTTTGCCGAATTGAAGAAAGAGGGCAAGGTTAGGGCCATCGGGCTTTCGAACCACGATCGGGCGCTTCTCGAGCGCGCGGCAACGGTCGCGCCCGTCGATGTCGTGCAACCGCCCTTTTCGGCGATCAAGCGCCAGTTCGCCAGAGCAGAGCTGCCCTGGGTGCAGGCGCATGGCAGCGGCGTCATCGCCTACAGCCCGCTGCAATCGGGCCTGCTCACCGGCGCCTTTACGCCGGCGCGCGCCCGAGCCCTTCCGCAGGACGACTGGCGATCGCGCGACGAGGAATTTTCAGGCGAAGCGCTTCACCGGAACCTCGCCTTTACCGAAGGCTTGAGGCCGATTGCTGCACGACACGAAACGTCCGTCGCTGCGGTAGCTGCCGCCTGGGCGATTTCCTGGCCCGGCGTTACCGGAGCCATCATCGGTGCGCGCGAGCCGCTGCAGATCGATGGCTGGATCGATGCGGCAACCCTGGGGCTTACCCCTCGTGATCTCGATGATGTCGAAGACATGTTGCTCGCCACCCGGGCCGGCAGCGGGCCGACGCGCCCGGATCTGGCCGAGGCCGCATGACCGCCTTCGCCGTCGAGGTGCTGGAACCCGCCGGTGCGGCAGGTGTCGCCGCGCGCAACCACGCCCTTCGGGCGCGTCTCGGTCGGCTCGCATGGATCGCGCCCGTCCTCGTCGCGCTGGTCGTCACGACGCTCTACCCGACCGTCTTTCTGCTGGCGCTTGCCTTCAGCAAGAGCACGCTCGGAAAGCCGTTCCGCGGCTTCGTCGGCATCAAGCACTTTGCAACGGCGCTTCAGGATCCGATCTTCCTTGCGGCCATCGGCAGAAGCGTCGCCTATGCACTTGCCAGCTCGATGGTGCAGCTTGCGCTCGGCTTCCTGATCGCGCTGCTTTTTACGTCCCTGTTGAAGGCCGGCCGCTTCCTGATGAGCCTCGTGCTGTTGCCGCTGATGACCCCGCCGGTCATGGTCGGCATCGCCTGGAAGCTGATCTTCGCGCCGGCAGGCGGGCTCTTGAACGGCACCCTGATCACCTATGGCGTGATCTCCGAGCCGATTTCCTTTCTCGGCCACCCGACGCTCGCCTGGCTGGCAATCGGCGTAGCGGATCTCTGGCAATGGACGCCCTTCATCGTCATTCTCTGCTTTGCGGCCCTTTCCACGGTGCCTGAGAGCGTTCACGAGGCGGCCATGGTGGACGGGGCCAATGGCTGGCAGCGTTTCTGGCACATCACCCTGCCGCTGGTCGCCGCACCGCTTTCGTCGATCTATCTGCTGAAGCTTATCTTGTCGTTCAAGCTCTTCGACCTCGTCTATATCCTAACCTTCGGCGGGCCGGGCTTTGCGACGACATCGGCCGGCTTTGGCATCTATCGGCGGGCAATCGAACAGTTCGACGTCGGCCGCGCCGCAGCCGAGACGATGATCTACGCGCTGGTCATCGGACTTGTGACCTTGCCCGTCGTGCGACTGCACCAGCACTTCGAAAGACGAGAACTATGAAACCCGCAGCGCGACATCTGTGGCTCGGACTTGCGGCAGCGCCCGTCGTCAGCTTCTTTGCCCTGCCCTTCCTCTATCTCATCGCGGTTTCCTTGAAGACGAAGGACGACGTGCTCAACGGCCGCTTCTGGCCGACGGCGCCGACGCTCACGAACTGGCCGGCAGCCTTCGACGCGGCCAACATCCTCGGCTTCATCCTGAATTCCGTGATCGTGTCGCTGGTCTCAGGCCTGGTCACCATCGCGCTGGCGCTGCCGTCGGCCTATGCCGTCCTGCGGCTGAAGGTCGGTGGCAAGTGGCTGTCGGACGTTACGCTCTCGAGCTACATGGCCCCGCCGATCGTGGCGCTGATCCCGCTGTTTTTCCTATTGAAGACAACCGGCCTGCTCGATACGCGCGCCGGGCTTGTTCTCATCTACGGCTTCGCCAACGTACCCGTCGCCTTCTGGCTACTGATGCCGTTCCTGCGCCGCATGCCGATCGAAATCGAGCAGGCAGCGGCGATGGACGGCGCCGGTCCGTTTCGCACGCTGCTGCAGATCGTCGTGCCGATCATCGCGCCGGGGATCGTCGCAACCTTCATCATCGTGACGGTCTTGTCCTACAACGAGTTCCTGTTTGCTTCCGCCTTCACCTTCTCCGACGCCACGCGGACCTTGCCGGTCGGCATCTCGCTCTTCCAGGGCGACCGGCTGGTGAATTTCGGCCAGATGGCAGCCGCTTCCCTGGCGGGCATCGCACCGGTTTATCTGGTCGCGCTGTTCATGCAACGCTACCTCGTGAGCGGGCTTGCCCATGGCGGGGTGAAGTAGGGAGCGCCGGCGGCAAGCTATCGCGCGATGGAAGGCTTGAGTGCCTGTTCCGCCGCCGCTTTCGGCTTCTTGTCGGTCCATTGAGGCGGCGCGCCGTATTTGGCTGCGATCGCGCCGACAAGGCCCGGTGCCCGGCCGAAGGTGTCGCATACGGCATATTTGGGTTTGCCACCCAACCAGGACTGCACGCGCTGCCGGGTCGGCAGCGAGATATCCAATGCCTTCGGTTCCTTGCCGGAAATCAGCACCTGCGAAAATTCGTTGGCGAATTTCGTCGCAAAGCTATAGGCGTCGCCGACTTCGGAAACACGGGGCTTGTCGAGGATCGAATTCGCGCCCCGCGCCCAAAGCATCGCAGCGCTTTGTGCGCCACCGGCATCGACGGCTTCGGCCTCGACGGCCAGGCCTCCGAGGCCCACGGGCAATCGCGGCACGCTGACGGGGAGCACGAACCCGGTGCCAACGGTCACGGCCGTCGAGACCCCTGCGAGCGCCTTGTCTGTCGGGACAATATCGGCGACCACGGAGCGAACCGTCAGATCAGCAGGCTGATCGGCGGAAACCAGCTGGTATCTGTCGCTGAGCGCGACGCAGAGCGCCCGGTCGAGAGCGTTCGAGACCAGGTCGCGATCGGCACCGGATTTGATCTTGGAGGCGGCGGCAAAGGAAAACATCGTCGGCGCGATGCGGATGGTTCTTACGCCGGCCAGGCGTTGTCCGTCGACGTAGAGGCGTTTCTTCGCCACCATGCCTTTCGACGGGCCGAGCTTGCTATAGGAGGTCAGCGTCCCCGCCTCCTTCAGCGGAACCGATTGGCATCCGGCCAGGGCCACCGAGAGTAGTCCCGCCAGGCCCACCGCGCGGGCCGGGACGAGCGATGAGGAAAGCCCATTAAGCGATTGAATAAAATATTCTTTTAGCACGTTCCATGATCTCCGTTGGCATGCAACGGCGACCTTGGGGATGGACAATTGCTACAGAATTACAAGCAGGCTCGGGATGTCAGCGGGGGAAGCTGTGGGGCCGCTCGCCGATCAGAGGTGGACGGCAACCTTGGTTCCGTTCGCTGAACTCGTGAGGCTGACGCGGCCCCCGTGGTTGGAAACCACCTGTTTCACAAGGCTCAAACCAAGACCCGCGCCCGTTTCTTTGGGAGAAACCCTGTAAAACGGCTCGAAAACGAGTTCCTGATGCTCGGCAGGTATGCCGGGTCCTTCGTCGGAAACCTCGACGCGCCCATCGCTTGAGACGGAGACGGCAATCAGGCCGGCATTGCCGCCGTGATCGATGGCGTTTCGGACGAGGTTGGTGACCGCGCGCAAGACGGCAGGTGGGTTGCCCTTTCGCGCAAGCGTCTCCACGTCACTGTGGAATGACACCTGATAACCTCCCGCGATCGCCAGCGGGGCGAGATCGGCGACAGCCGATCGCGCGATATCGACCAGATCCATCGGCTCGTCCAGAACGAGCGCCTGGTCGTTGCGCTCGAAATCCAGAAGCTGCTCCGCCGTTTCTGCGAGCCGGGCAACGTCGTCCATCAGACGCGTTCGCTCCCGGCCCTCCGCCATGCCGTCGATGCGCGTCTGCATGATGGCAATGGGGGTTCGCAGTTCGTGAGCCGCATCGACCAGAAAGCGCCGCCGTTTCCTGGCCTCGTCTTCGAGGCGCTCGAGTGCGCCGTTAAAGGCGACCAGAACCGGGGCGACCTCGTTCGGGATCCCCGCGAGCGGCAGGCGCGTCCCGTGGCGGCGCGGATCGATCCGCGATGCTTCGTCGGCAACCTCGCTCACCGTCGCCAGCGCGCGACCGACGATATGGGGAACAGCAAGAAATATCGCCGGAAGCGCACTGGCGATCAAAGACAGGTAGATCGGATAGGCCTTCGCCAAAAGAGCGAGGGCACCCCAGCCCTTGTCCGCCACGCCGCCAAACAGGATCCGCACTTCGCCAGCCGGCGTCTTCGCGTTTTCGATCGTCGCAATCTCGCGGGTAGTTGCGGCTCCCCTGATATCGGCTTCGTCGAACAGGTGGATTACCTGGGGCAGTGCGGCATAGGCGGGCGGAATAGACCCATAGGAGGCGAAGGCACCGCTGGTGGTGGCGACCACGAACCACAAGGCACCGTTTTGTGCCTTGAGCGTCGCCAGGTCGTCGGTCTCGGAAAGCTGCATTGCACCATCGCTGCCCCGGCCCACGGCACCGGACACGACCGAAACGACCGTCCCTTCCATCGCCGTGTTCGGCGACATGATCGTGGTTGCCCAGATGCAGAGCCCAATGATCACCGAGGCGACGACGGCGATGATCACGAGGCTCAACTGCCAGCTGAGCCGCCACCAGAGCGATGGATTGCGTCTTGCCGCCTGACCCATCATCACTCTTCCTTCAGGAGGTAGCCGACCCCACGGATGTTGTGGATCGAGACGCCGGCGCCAGCATCAGCCAGCCGCTTGCGCAGCCTTGAAATATGGGCGTCGATCGCGTTCGACTGGATCTCTTCTTCGTAGTTGTAGACGGCGGCTTCGAGCGTCGAGCGAAGAACGGTCTTGTCCCGGCGCCTGGCAAGCGCCTGGAGCACGAAGAGTTCCCGCCTCGGGACGTCGAGCTTCACGTCATCGACGGTCACGGTGAGATTCAGCGGGTCGAGCGCCATGCGCCCGACCTTGATCTCAAGTTCAGCGAGGGCCGCGGGACGGCGCAATACGGCGCGCAGGCGTGCCATCAGTTCCTCGACGAGAAATGGCTTGCCGAGATAGTCGTCCGCCCCGATGTCGAGGCCTTCAACCCGCTCCATCGGCTCGTTGCGCGCCGTCAGGACGATGATCGGCGCGTCCTGGCCAATGCGGCGCAATTGCGGGATGAAGCTGAGCCCTTCGCCATCGGGCAAGCGGCGGTCGAGAAGAATAGCGCCGTAGTCGTTCTGACGGGCAAGCTCGGCTGCGTCGGCGAGATGGGTCGTATGATCGATGACGATGCCATATTTGCTGAGCGCCACAGCCAGCGCCGCCGCCAGTTCCCTCTCGTCTTCGATGAGCAGTATCCGCATCGGCACCCCATGGCTTCGGCCTTCCGAATCTGCCGCAAGAATTACAGCAGCATTACGGAAACCACGGGGTGGCCGAGCGTAACATTGCTGCAATTGTTGGCACCTAGCACACGCGTCGAGCCGCCCTTGCGAGATCTGCACGAGGGGCGCGGCCTTCAACGAACCGGAAAGGAACAGGAAGCATGACGGCGTCAAAAGCGGAGTGCGCTTCCGGAACGGGATTGCAAACTGTCGATCGGCGCAATGCGTATGGGGCCGCCCGATGACCCGTAGACCCCTGCTGCGCTTCCTCCTGCGCTCGTTCCTGTCGGCCCTTTTCCTCGCCGCCTTCCTGGCGGGCCCGGCGATTATTCTGATCCTCACATCCAATCGAATTGCGATGTAGCGCGCCATGGATCAGATCCCCGACGGCCATCTGACCGAACTCGCCAATTAGAACGTCGCCGCACGAATTGACGCCGGCTTCCATCGCTCGACTTGCTTCGGGCTCGTTCACGGCTCTTGGCTGGTATCTTCGCCGGACGCGGGTGCTGGAGCATTTTTGGCTTCCATGGCCGCTTCGATCTGCTTGATGACCTTGACGGCCTCCTGGAGGATCGCCCGCATCTCGTCGTCGTACAGATGCACCGGCATGCCGCCGGCGCGGATGACGTCCATCGTTTCGGCTGACTCCACGATGCGATCGGGCTGCCCCAGCAGCTCCCAACCTTCCTTGATCGTGACATAGGCCCGGGAGACAAGACGGAGTTTTTCGCCCTCCGTCAGCATGTGAACATCGCGCGCGGCGCGGGTCAGTTCGGCAATGACGTCTTTCGTACTTTTCATGAGACACCTTGGCGATGCAAGTACCGCGGTGCGACCAGCTAATCCATTCATAGTAACTAATGTATAGATTGCGGAAAACAAGGCCCAACACCCTCACGCGACCGTTCTGGCATGGGCAAGCCGAGGCGCTGAAATCCGGTCGCGTCCCAAAAATGCGTCACCGGGAAACACGTCCAATGGCATCAACCGCTTCTTAATCCTTTGTTGACCATAATCTCCGTTGAAGAGCCGAGCCGCCGGCCGTTGCCGCCGGTGGATTGTACCTCGTTTGAATCGGAAGCCGCTGTGTCTGAGTATCCTGTAACTGCGTATCCAGAACCTGCCTCGCCTGCCGTCGTCAGAGGCGTCAAGCGTATCGCCCGGTGGGCCGCACGAGCGGCCGCAGTCACCGCCCTTGCAGCGTCCGCCATGGCGTTCACCAGCACGGCGGCGTCGGCAGAAGTCCGGTCGCTTAAGCTATTCTTCACGCACACCGGCGAGCGCGCAACGATTACCTTCAAACGGGACGGCAAATACGACCAGAAAGGGCTGACGCAGATCAACCGTTTCCTGCGCGACTGGCGCAGGAACGAGCCTGCCCGCATGGACCCGCGTCTCCTCGATCTCGTCTGGGAGGTCTATCAGCGCTCCGGTGGCAAGGACTACATCAACGTCGTCTCGGCCTACCGTTCGCCGGCCACCAACAGCATGCTGCGCGGCCGCTCGCGCAGCACCGGGGTCGCCAAGAACAGCCAGCACATGCTGGGTAAGGCGATGGATTTCTATATCCCGGGCGTGAAGCTTACCCGGCTGCGGGAAATCGCCATGCAGATGCAGGTCGGCGGCGTGGGCTACTACCCCACCTCAGGATCACCCTTCGTGCATCTCGACGTCGGAAACGTGCGCGCGTGGCCGCGGATGTCGCGCCAGGAACTGGCCCGCGTCTTCCCGAACGGAAAGACCCTCCATCTTCCCGCCAGCGGTGGGGCTTTGCCAGGTTATGACCAGGCGATGGCCGACTACAAGCGACGGGTCAAGGCAACCTCGATCGTCGCTGCAAACAGCGCCGGTCCGGCAAAAGTCAAAGGCAGAGAAACCTCCGACAACACGCTGCTGACCGCGATGCTTCCGACCCGCAAGAGCCGCGGAGAAGAAGCCCTCGAGCTTCAGACCATGCGGAAGGAAGCTGCCGAAAAGTCGCCGTTCTTCGACCTTGCGGCGATCAGCGTCCCGCTGCCGACGCTGCGCGCCACGGCGACCGCCGCGACCGTTACGCCTACCCCCACGCCCGAGCGCGCGCTTCCCACGAACGTCTCGGCTTTCGTTCCCTCCTCGTCGTTCAAGGTCGCGCTTGGCGTGGGCATGATGCGCCATCCGGCTGCAGGCGAAAGCAGCCTCACCGGCCCGGCGTCTGCAAAAGCCCAATGGACAATTCGCGACGCCGCGCTCTTCAAATGGGCACTGGCGCCGGCCAAGGAGCTTGAGCGGCTAGCCCTTCCGGCGAACCTGGAGCTTTCGGTGGCAAGCGCCGACGATACGCCGCGCGTTCCGAAGCGCGCGTCCCCGGCCCGCAAGGAAGACAAGAGCTTCAACAAGGACCGCTTCTGGTCGGACGGCTGATGCGCGGGCCGCCTGTCAGCGCTGAAGGCTCGATGGCCGATCCGCCGTACCACCAAGTCTGCGCCACACCGGCAGACGATCGGATTATCACGCCGCTGTTTTTCGCCTGAGCAGGCGCGACCCCGCACTCGCCATTGCCGCGCCTATCGCGGCCGCTCGGGAAAACGTGCCCGAACGGCCGTGTTTCCTCAGCGACCGCGACCGCCGCCGCCACGCCCGCCACCGCCGCCGCGGAAAGCAGCTCCACCACCGCGACCACCTCCTCCGTGGAAGCCGCCGCGGTTGCCACCCTGGAAACCGCCGCCGCTGTAGCCGCCGCTACCACGGTCAAAACTCTGGAAGTTCCGGCCGGACTCCTGATAGAGCCGCCCATAATTGCGGCTGAGTTCGTTCTGGTTGCCGAATTGCCGTCCGGCACGATCGAAGGACAGATGATCCGGCGCCCGTTGGCGAACCTGCGGGCTGCGGCGCGGTGTAGTTCTCGTCTCGGCCCGGTTCTGGATACGCTGTGCGGCTTGGGGCCGGTTGGATATCGCGCCTTGGGCGGCATTGCGCAGGTTTTCCCCGTTCGGCCGCTGAACCGGTTGCCAGCCATCCGGCGTGTGCTTCTGCCATTGGCCGTCCTGACGGCGATAGACGCTGCCATCGCGGCCGGCATAGACGTCGCCGCCCTTGCTGCCGACGATGAAGCCCTTGTCGCCTTCCGAATTTCGCCAGCGCAAGCCACCGGCACTCCCGGTCGATCCGCCGCTTATGCGCGCGAACTCTCCGCCGTGCTTGACAGCTACACTGCCCCAGGAGCCGTAAACATTCTGTCCGCCCCGCGCGACCATCGCGTTGCCCGTGCGTGGATTGTAGGCAGAAATGAAACCGCGCTCGCCACCGGGACCCGCCACCGCGCCGCCGCGGAACCGTGTCCCCGTGACAGGGTTATAGGCTGCGCCGAAGACCAAGCCCCTTTCCGGGCCATAGGCGTAGCCATAGCGCCCGAAAGTGCCATAGGCCGGGTTGTACAAGGCGCCGAACCCGTAGCTGATTGGCGGCGGATAATAGGGCCAATCGTCGTCGTAATAGTCCCAATAGGGCGGATAATACCAGCCCGAGCCCCAGACGACGGTGTCCCAGGCAAGGTAGGTATAGAGATAGCCGAGCGTGTAGCCGTACCAGATGGCATCCGGCTCCGTGTCGTAGATGCGGACATAGGTCGCGTTATAGACCGGAGACGACGATGGGATCGTATAGATCTCATCGGCAACGGCGCGGGCAACGGCAAAGGGCCCGATCGGCGTATCACCGACGAACCAGATACCGTCTTTCAGAACGAAGTACTTGTCCGCAACCTTGATGACCTGCTCGTTGGCGTTGACGGCATAGAACATCGACGTGCCTTCGATCGGCTCGAACTTCGGCTCGCCATTGTAGTGCACATCCACCTTCAGCGATCCATCGGTCGAAACCCGTGCGAGCTTCGGAATGCTCGCCCGCAGACGCGCCGTTGCGCTTTCGGACGTGCCGGGGACCGACGCACGCACGGCCGAGTAGGAGGCGTCGTCGGGCAGGTTCACGAAATCATCGGGCAGGTCAGGCGTGGCAAAGGTCCAGGGGCCTTCGAGCGACGTTGATGAAAACCACCGTCCGGACAGAAGCGTGTACCACGTCTTGCTGACCCGATGGAAAAACACAGAGCTGGTCGTGTTGGATACCCAATCCAGCCCCGTACCCGCGATTGGTTCGAGGGCCGGTTTTCCCTCAAAGATCAGAAGCTCCGCAGGCTTCTGCGAATAGAAGACCTTCGGAAGCTGATTATCGCTGAAGGGCGTGGGCGGAAGGGCGGCCTTTACCCCTTTCCAGTTGTCGATCTCCGGCAGCTTGGAAAAGACGTCCGGCACCGATGCCGCCGCAACCCAGCCGCTCTCCAGGGCCTTCGACGTCAGCCAATTCTTTTCGCTCCGCAGATAGTAGTCTGCCGACTGATCCACCTTGAAGAGATCCCAGTTCGTGTTGACCACGAAGGAGAGGCCTTCGACGCCCTTGACGGGAGCCGTCACCGGCTTGCCGTCCGTCTGCACCAGGATGGCCGGCGTTTCACTCACAAAGATCGGCGGCGGATCGGCCTTGATATCGGGGATATCGGCGAGGCGCTGGAAGTCCGCAAGGCTTGCCGCCAGGCGTTGCTGCGACACGACGATCGGATCGGTCGGGACAAGCTTGCCGATGTCGAGCGCAAGGTCCGCAAGCTGCTGCCGGTCCAGGGCGGAAAAATCGAGCCGCGTGGTGCGCACGTCCGTCAGCGTGACGTTTTCCGTTGCCTCGTCGGCCACGGTCTTGGCCGAAAGCCCGATGATGCCATAGATCGGCTTGGCGTCGGCGGATGGTTTGAGCTCGGTGGCAACAAGGGCTTCGAGCTCCTTGAAATCCTTCCAGGACGTGATCTGCGGCTGGAAGAGCGTGATCGTCGCGCCCTTTTCGGTGGTGAACATCCTTGGCCAGGCTGGCGCGGTGGCATCGGACTGGTTGAGATACTTGCCAGCAACGAAGCCGTTTGCCCCGGCATAACTCACGGCGCACCACGAGGCTTCCGCGTCGCATTCCTTGATGTAGACTTCCTCGCCCTGGGGGATCACGCGCATCGCGTCAAATCCGATTCCCGGGCCCACCCTGAAGTTCACGTTTGCGGTCAGGATGGCAGGATCTGCAAGGGCTGAAGTTGAGAAGAACGAAGCGATCGTCAGGTACGCAAGAAGTCTACGCATGATCACGTTCCCTTCCTGGGTGTCTAAGTTGCTCAAATTGCCTGCGTGCTGGAGTGCCACTGAAAACGGGCCGGGACGACCAAGGCTTCCCGCGCGTCCGGCCGGTTTAAGTCGTACAATTTCAGGATCATTGCACATTCGGCGACAGGTGCAATCGCAAGACACGAAATCGCGGCGCGCACTTGCAGACCTCATGGTCGTGGCTGCGTTTCCGCCGGGCCGGACTCAGCCACCTGCCTGTTGCAGAATATGACGCGCGCGCTCGATGATCGGCGCATCGACCATGGCGCCGTTGAGCGCAAAAGCGCCACGGCCGTCTGCCTGAGCCGTCTTTGCTGCGTCGATCACGGTCTTTGCCCAGGCGATCCGTTCTGGGCTCGGCGAGTAAGCCTCGTTCAGCACTGGGACCACGGACGGGTGGACACAGCTCGCGCCGTCAAACCCGTGGGACGTTGCCTCACGAGCGGCTGCCTTCAAGGCATCTAGCCGCCTGTAATCGGCAACCGTCAGAAGCATCCCGAAGGACAGCTTTCCTTCCGCCTTGGCGGCAAGGTGGACCATCAGTTTCGGAAGGCGCAATACGTCTGGCAGAGGTTCTGCGCCCATGCTGGTCGCAATGTCTTCGCCACCAGCAGCAAGGCCGATCACACGGCTGACGCGCGCAATCGCGCGCGCATCGAGAACGGCGCCTGCATCCTCAAGGAGCGGCACGAAGGCGACCGGCGGCCGGCCGATCCGCTGCTCAATCGGCTCCAGATGCGCTGCAATATCCTCTAGCTCCTGCGGCGACCGGGCTTTCGCGACATGGAGGCCGAAGGCGCCCGCAAGGCAGGCAGCCTCTGCATCCGCCATCCGCAGTTCCGGCGCCGAATTGATGCGGACGAAGACGGTCGCGCCACCGCGTCCCACCTGGGCCACGGCGTCCTTCAGCCCATCCCTAGCGGCCTGCTTCTGCTCCAGGGCGACCGAATCCTCCAGGTCGAGGATGATCGCATCCGCGCCGCGCTCGTGCGCCTTGGCGATGAACTTCTCGGACGAGGCCGGGACGTAGAGAAGGGAGCGAAGCCTCATGCGGCCTCCCCTTGGACAATCGTCGCGATCGCGCCGCTATCCAGTCCCGCCTCAGCCAGAACTTCGGCCGTGTGCTCCCCAAGCGCTGGTGCAGGCCTCCGCCAGACACCCGGCGTCTCAGAAAGCCGCGGAACAATGTTGTGCATCGGAAGGCTGCCGAACTCGGCGTCCTCGACATCGACGATGATTTCGCGCTCGGCGAAATGGGGGTCGGACGCGGCGTCTGCAATATTGTAGATCGGCCCGACCGTCGCACCGGCGTCGCGCATGATCTTCAGCGCCTCGTCATGATCATGCCTGGCAAACCAGCCGCCAACGGCCCCGTCGACCAGGTCGCGGTTTTTGACGCGCTCCGAATTGGTGGCGAAGCGCGGGTCCTGGTTCATGTCGGCGCGGCCGATGATCTCGAAGATCCGCCTTGCGACCTGGGGTGTCGATCCGGACAGTGCCACATACTTTCCGTCGCGGCAGCGGTAGACGTTGCGTGGGGCGGCCGTGTTGGAGGCGCTGCCGACACGCTCCTTGACCTTGCCGGTCGTCTGATAGATCGCCGCCTCTGGCCCGAGCACCGAGAACATCGGTTCCAGCAGCGACAGGTCGATAACCTGCCCTCTTGCATAGCCGCGGTCGCGCGCAAGCAGCGCGGTCACGGTGGCCGAGCTGCCATAGACACCGGCGATCATGTCGGCAAGCGCCAGCGGCGGCAGCACGGGCTCGCGATCGGGAAAGCCGGTACGGTAAGCAAAACCGCTCATGCCTTCGATGATGGTGCCAAAGCCCGGGAACTGCGCGTAGGGCCCTGTCTGGCCGAAACCGGAAATACGCACGATGATCAGGTTGGGATTGCGGGCGTGCAGCGCTTCCGGCGAAAGCCCCATGCGCTCAAGCGTTCCCGGCCGGAAGTTCTCGATGAAGACGTCGGCCGTATCGATCAGCGCCCAGAGCGCCGTCATCGCCACCTCCTGCCGGAGGTTCAGAACGACGGAGCGCTTGTTGCGGCTATAGGTCTTCCAATAGAGCGAGTGGCCATCGTCCTTCCAGTCGCGGAGCGGATCGCCTGCCGGCGGCTCGATCTTGATGACGTCGGCGCCGGCATCGGCCAGTTGCAGCGACAGCATGTTGCCGGCGACGAGCCGGGAAAGATCAAGGACCCTCGTACCTGCAAGCGGTCCCTTGGCATCGGGATCGAACTGTCGCTTCGCAAATACGCTCATCGAAGGCGCTCCCCGGTATCCTTGTCGAAGAGCAGAACCTTGTTTGCATCGATCGTCAGCGTCACGTCCTGACCGGCTGCAAGCAGCTTGCCGCCGTGGACGACGACCGTGATATCCTGGCCGCCCATGTCGACGACGATTTCCTGGTCCTCGCCAGTCGGTTCGACCAGGCTGATGCGGCCCGGCACGCCCGTTGTTCCAAGCGTGATGTGTTGCGGGCGAATGCCGCAGACGACCCGCTTGCCCGCATCCACCTTTCGCCCGAGCGGCAGGGAGACGCCATCCCGGATCAAGGCCGTCTCACCCTCGGAGATCGCCTCGATCAGGTTGATCTCCGGCGAGCCGATGAAGCCGGCGACGAAGAGATTGGCGGGATCGTTGTAGAGGTCGAGCGGGGCGCCCGCCTGCTCGATCTTTCCGCCGTTCATGACCACGATCTTGTCGGCCATGGTCATGGCCTCGGTCTGGTCGTGGGTGACATAGACCATCGTGCGGCGCAGCCGCTGATGCAGCTTCTTGATTTCGCTGCGCATCTTTACGCGCAGCTTGGCATCGAGGTTCGACAGAGGTTCGTCGAAGAGGAAGGCGCGCGGGTCGCGCACGATGGCGCGACCCATGGCGACACGCTGACGCTGGCCGCCGGAGAGTTCGCGCGGCAGGCGGTCGAGCAGCTTTTCCAGGCCGAGGATTTCGGCCGCCTGGGTCACCCGCTTCTCGATCTCCGCCTTCGGCGCGCCGGCGAGCTTCAAGGCGAAGCTCATGTTTTCCGCGACCTTCATGTGCGGATAGAGCGCGTAGGACTGGAAGACCATGGCGATGTCGCGCTCCTTGGCCGGCATGTCGTTGACGACCTTGCCGCCGATGGTGATCTCGCCGGCTGAAATATCCTCCAGCCCGGCGATCATGCGCAACAGCGTAGACTTGCCGCAGCCCGAGGGGCCGACGAGCACGACGAATTCACCGTCGCCCATTTCCAACGAGATGTCGTTGAGCACGGCAACACTGCCGTAGCTCTTGCCGACGCTTCTAAGCTCTATCTCGGACATGTTTCCTCCCTTTCTTTCCGCCCGCAGTTAGCGCTCGGCGACCTCGAGCCGACCGATCGACATGCGCCCGGCAGACGCCATGCGAAGGCCAGCCATGCCGTAGCGTAGCGTCGCATCATCAGCCTGAAGCACTCGCTCGCCATCAATGGTGAGCGTCAGCTTGCCGCCTTCGACAGTGAGATCGATCGCATAGCTCCGGCCGTATTCGATACGGAACGGGCTGCGCGCGAGGATCTTGGTGCCGTGGTCTTCGAGCAGGATCACGGCTTCGCCGTTCTCAAAACCGGCGGCATAGAACCGGCTCGTGCCCTGAGCCCGAGCGACCAGCAGATGCGAAGCTCCCGAGTGCGGCTGAAGCTCGGCCTTGACGCTGACGTCGCGGAGATAGGCGTTGCCCGTCCAGGCGTCCGCGTCGGTTGCCGTGTGGGCATGGATGCGGCCCTGTTGCAGGCTCCAATGGCCGCGGTTCCAGGTGAAGCGGGTGATGCCGCCCCATTCATGCGCTTCCTTCGCCGGATCGATGACGGCGCGGCCCTTGCCGGAGACGGAGAAGTCCGCAAGGAAGAGCCGGCCGAGGAACTTCAGGCGACCGAAATATTCGACCAGGATGCCGATCTCGTCGACCGCCTCGCCATTGCCGTCGGGGATTGTGAAGGCGTAGTCCTGCCAGCCGCTCGCAGACGGCACGTGCCAGGCGCCGGTTTCCTGAATGGTGCCGCTCATCGCGCGGCGGACATAGGGGGCCACGCGCAGGTTGCCGTCACCGTTCCACGGGTCGAGCCAGAGTTTGAACGACACCGTCTGGCCGTCATCGGCAAGCGGCGTAAACATCGGGCGGTAGCGCTCATCGTCGAAGTCGGAGCGGCGATAGAAGGGCTTCCAGAAGATGCGTCCACCATGTCCGCGCTCGAGACGGTCGAGCAGGATTTCCAGCGATCCCTTGGCATTGTCCGTATGACGCTCCGCCGATGCCTTGACGGCGATCTGGTTGAACGGCTCGGTGCGGAAGCCATGGGTGGCGCCGGGTGCGTTGAAATCGAAGCGGACGCCGCGGCGCTCGAAATCCTCGACCCAGAGTGCTGGAGCTTCCCGCCCCTGCAGGCGCAGCGCCAGCACGGTCAGTTCGCGGGCAAAGGAAGGAATGTCGACGACGTTGACCGTGCCCGTCACGCCGGAAGCGACGACGAAGTCGTTGATCGGCTTGCGGTACTTGTCCCAGCCCGGTTGCACCTGCTGCAGCGTGCCGACGATCGCACCGGCATTGCCGGCGTTGCAGTCCGTGTCCCAGCCGGCCATTGTCGCGATCTCGACGGTGCGCGGCAGATCGCCCTGGCCGTAGATCAGGCTCATGATCAAAACGCCGGCATTCGGAATGATGTGGCAGACGCCGGGATAGCGGTCATAGCCCCAATCCGCCGTCAGCATGTCGCGGCAGGCGCGCCAGTCGTTCCGGTTGGACTCGTGGAAGCGAAGCACCGCGCGGGAAACCTTGGCATAAAGCGAGTCGGCCGGGATCGTCGCAAGGCCCGTCTCGATGACGTCCTCGATGTCCTTGGCAACAAACGCCTGGGCGATGGCTGCGGCGCAGAAGCGGGCGCCATGCAGGCCCTCGCCGTCATGGGCGACACTTGCCGCAAGTGCCGAGGCTTCGGCCGCCTTCTTCGGGTCGGCCGGATGCACCCAGCCCCAGCTGTCGATGAAGATCTGGCCGCCGATCTGTTCGGCAACCGTCGTGCCGTTCTGGGCGATCGAGCCGGATTGCGGCGCCGGGATGCCGGCACGCAGGTTCTGATAGGCGGTATGCTCGGTCGAGTTGCCGAAGCCGCCCCACCAGTACATGCCGTGTTCTTCGGCTGCATAGTTCAGCCAGGTCTTGCCGACCTCTTCGGCGGTGGCGCCGAGGCCGTAGTCGCGCAGCGCCCGGATGAAATAGACCGGGCCGTTGGTGTCGTCATCGGCAGCGAAATTCTTGAAATCGCGCAGATATTCCGTCACCTCGCCATAGGTGTCCCGGATGCGTTCATAGCTCCAGATCGTCGGCTCGACGGGTGCGCCCAAGCGCACGCCGATCGCCTTGCCGATAAAGCCGGAATAGATACGCTCGAAGATTTCTGTGGTGCTGAGCATCGGATACTTTCGAATTCTAGAGACTGGGAACCTGGGTGAGCTCGGGGACGGCAAAGAGGCTTGCGCGCGCCGTGGCCCGCGCCATTTCGCGTTTGTGGTCAGCGGCCTGGATTGCGGTCACCGTTGCGGTAAAGGCATCGGCCGATCGGTAGAGATCGAGCTTGTTGACGCGGTCGAGCTGGGAGACCATCGCCCGGTCGATAATGCTTTCGCCGTACATGGCGCCGAGGATCGCGCCGGCCATGACGCCGATCGAGTCCGTATCGCGGCCGGAGTTGATGCCGTCGATGATCGACTTGTAGAAGTCACCGTCATTGACGACGGCAAAGCCGAGAGCCAGTGGCAGTTCCTCGATCGCGTGCAGACGCGACGGCTGGTAGGCGTCGGTGGCAATGCCGGCCTTCTGCGGCGTGTGCTGAACGTCGTCGCCCATCGGCGAATAGCGCGCGATGATGCGGTGGAATTCGGCGACGACAGTGGCGTGATCAGCACCCTTCAATGAGCGCGCAGCCTCGACGATATCGTCGATCGCGTCACGCGTGCCGTCCTTGGCAACGGCCAGCGTTTCTTCGATGACCGCATCGAGCGTGGTGCCCGGCACGAAAGCGGCAGCGACTGCTGCTGCCAGTACGCCGGCAGCCTCCAGGCCGAAACTCTGCTGGTGGCCGGAGGCAAAGGCGATTGCCTCATCATAGGCCGCCTTCGGATCGCAGGCATTGGCAACACCGATCGGCGCGATGTACATCGCAGCACCACAGTTCACCATGTTGCCGACGCCGCCCTGGCGCGGGTCGCAGCCCGAAAGCTGATGGCGCTGGAATATCCACTTCTCCGGGTAGAACAGACGCTCGATCAGCATCGTTTCGCGCTGCAGTTCCGGCACCCAGCGTGGCGTCCAGGCGATCTCGCGCACCATGCCCGACGCCATGTCCCAGGCATCGAGGTGGCGCTTGACGTCGTCGTAGATCGACATGACGCAAAGGGTCATCAGCGTATCGTCGGTGACGATGCCGCCGCCGCGCACACGGCCGTTGCGGGCCGCTTCGCTCTGCTTCATGCGGTGCCACTCGGTATCGAGTGACGCCACCCGGCCATAGCGCTCGCGGATTTCCGCGGCGGAGAGTTTTTCGACCGGCGCCCCGATGGCGTCGCCGTAAGCGACGCCAAAGAGAAGCGCCCGAACCCGTCCCTTGAGGGAGAGCCCTAGAGCATCATTTGTCATTGAGAACCGTCCTTGCATATTCGGTCATTTTCTCGCCGCCGGCGGCGTTCCATTCGGAAACGAACTGGTCCCACTGGTCCATCTTGGCTTCGCCGGAAACGAACTTGTAAACCCAGGCCCGGTAGACGTTTTCCGTGGCGTCGATGTCGGTGGCGAATTCGGCAGGCCAGACGAACGCGTTGTCCGGCTTGAAGTCGGCTGAGATCGTCTTCAGCGATTGCTGCGCGGCTTCGCTGAGCCACTGAACCGGTGGCTGCCAGTTGGCGGCAACGAGGAAACGGGCATACCAGGTCGCGAGCTTGTCGGTCGGCTTGATGGTTTCGCCGTCCTTTGTGTACTGCTCACCCTCGAAGCCGAGCCGTTCGATCGCC
Organism: Ensifer sp. PDNC004; assembly: GCF_016919405.1. Lineage (NCBI taxonomy): Bacteria > Pseudomonadati > Pseudomonadota > Alphaproteobacteria > Hyphomicrobiales > Rhizobiaceae > Ensifer > Ensifer sp. PDNC004. The sequence goes on along the minus strand of NZ_CP070354.1, from coordinate 448,597 downwards.
TGGCCTTCGGGGCTGGCGATGAAGTCGAGCAGCTTGACCACCTCTTCCTTGTGTTCGGAGGTCGTCGCGATCGCGAGACCGCGCGCTTCCTTGGAGACGTCGAGCGCCATCAGGCCCTGGCCGCCAGGACCCTTCGGTGGCGAAAGCAGGCTCAGGTTCACACCGGGATGGGCCTGGCGCATCTTGCCGCCATAGATGTCGATGACTTCCGCGGAAGAACCGAAGATCACGCCGGCACGGCCGGAGTAGAACTTGTCTTCCTTCACGTCCCACTTGGTGGTGATGAATTCCGGATCGTAGAGGCCCTGCTCACGCAGCGACGCGTAGAAGGCGATCTTTGCCTTTTCCGCAGCCGATACGCGGGCATGGATCCACTCGCCGGCCTCGTTCTTCATCCAGGTGCCGGTCACGCCGAAGGCCTGGTTGAAGATGGCATCGAGTTCCTGGGTGTTGTCGGCGGTGGTCACACCGTAGCTGTCGGCCTTGCCGTTGCCGTCGAAATCGCCATCCTTGATCGTCTTGAAGAGCGAGACGTAGTCGTCAGTCGTCTTCGGCGCCGCGACGCCAGACTTTTCCAGCCAATCGGTGCGGATCACCGGCTGAGGCATGCGCGGCGGGTAGACATAGAGCAGATAGGGGTAGTTCTTCAGTCTCTCGACATTGTGCGGGAAAAGCGCGTCCTTCAGATAGGTCGTCTTCGGCAGCCAGTTGTTCCAGTCCTCGAGCACACCCTGCTCTGCCATCTTGGTGTCGCCACCCTGGAAATAGATGAGATCGGGGATATCGCCGGACAAAAGCATGGCGCTGAGCTTGTCGGCATAGCCCGAAGACGGCAGGTCGATAACCTGGATATGGATGTCCGTGCCCTTGGCCTTCAGCGCCTCCTCATAGGCCTTCATCAGCTTGACGTCGTCCGGATTGCTCGTCGTCAGATCTTTCGAGACGACCCGGATCGTCACCGGATCGGCGAAGGCGGGCATGGCAACGCTCGCCATCAATGCCATGGCGGTGGTTGCGCCAAGGATCAGTTTTCCAAGCATGTTTGTTCCTCCCAATATGCTTTGGCTTTTATCTCTGGGTTCTGCATCATCAGCCCTTCAGCGCACCGCTCATGGTGCCCTTGGTGAAGAACTTCAGAATGAGTGGGTAGATCGCGAGGATCGGCGCGATGGTCAGCAGGATCATGCCGGCCTTCAGCGCGCGAATATTGATCTGGCTCGCACCGGTGTAGTTGTTGCTGTCGACGACCCCGACCATGGCGAGCTTGTCGCCCTCGACCACGAACTGGCGCAGCACCACCTGCAGCGGCCACTTCGACTGGTCGTTGAGGTAGATCATCGCCCGGAAGAACTCGTTCCAATGGAAGACGAAGTAGAAGAGCGCGATGGTCGCGAGCGCCGACTTGGCGAGCGGCAGCGCCACGTACCAGAAGATCTGGAAGGGATTGGCGCCATCGAGTTCGGACGCCTCGATCAGTTCCTTCGGCACTTCCTCGAAGAAGCGCACAAGAATGATCAGGTACCAGGCGTTGACGACCTTGAAGAGGATCAGCGACCAGTAGCTGTCGAGCAGACCGAGGCGCTTGTTGATGAAGTAGTCCGGGATGATGCCGGGCTCAAAGACGATCGTGACGAGCACGAAGACGAAGATGATGCGCCGCCCCGGCAGGCCGGGCCGCGATAGCGCCCAAGCCATCAGCGCTGTCAGCACGACGCCAAGGAAGGTACTGACCAGCGTGATGAAGATCGAATTGAAGAGGCCACGCTGGACGGCGGAATTGTTGATCAGCAGATCCCAGACCTCGGTCGAAAACCCGTTCGGGACAACCGTCAAGCCGCTCATGCCGGCAACCTTGCCCGGATCCGAAAAGGAGATGGCGAGCAGGTTGAGGAGCGGCTGCACCGTCAGGACAACAAGGAACATGAGCGTCGAGACGATGATCGCATATTCGAGCCGCTCAAGCGGCGTTCTGCGGACGTTATGGGCGGCCATCACCATACCCCCTTGCCGGTAAGACGTTTCGAGAGAAGGTGGGCGGCGACGATCATCAGCATGCCGAGCAGGGCCTTGAAGAGACCCGCGGCCGTTGCAAGCGAGTATTCGCCGGTCTGCAGGCCGATGCGGTAAACATAGGTGTCGATGATGTCGATCTTGGCGCGCACCACGTCGTTGGAAAAATTGATCACCTGATTGAGGTCGGCGTTCAAGAACATGCCGGCATTCAGGATGAAGAGTGTCGCAATGGTCGGCACGATGCCCGGAATGGTGACGTAGCGGATCTTCTGCCAGCGGTTGGCACCGTCGATCTCGGCCGCGTCATAGAGCTCCTGGTCGATGGCGATGATGGCGGCGAGATAAAGCAGGCTGTCCCAGCCCGCTGAGCGCCAGATCTCCGAGAAGACCAGGACCCAGCGGATCGAACCGGTATCGGTCATGAAGGAGACGGGCTGCAGGCCGAAGAAACCAATGACATCGTTGACCGCACCGTCGCTTGGCGAGAGCACGGCAATGAACACGCCGGCGATGACGACCCAGGACAGGAAGTGCGGCAGGTAGATCGCCGACTGGATGAACTTGCGAAAAGCGCCGCCCCGGATCTCGTTGAGCAAAAGCGCAACGATGATCGGGATTGGAAAGAAGAAGACGATCTTCATCGTCGAGATGATCAGCGTGTTCGCCAGCACCTGCCAGAAGATCGGCGAGGAGAACAGCGTCTGGAAATGCTTGATCCCGACCCAGATGTTCGGTGGGATGATGCGCAGCTGCTCGAAGGCGATCTTGGCTTCCCAGATCGGGAAATAATGAAAGATCACGAAGAAGATCAGGCCGGGCGCCATCATCAGGTAATAAGGCCACCATTGCCGCACGCTTTTCGTGAAGCTTTGCCGATGGATTTTGGGAACGTTCCCACTTCGTGGCATGGCTGCACCCGCTACAAGATCGTTGCTTACGGTCATTGTTACCTCCCTGCCGCCGCGCGCACGGGTGCCAAGGCCGAGACATCGGCAAGCGAACCGCGCTCGACCAGTCGGCACGGCAGAAATATCCGGCCGTGTTCCGGCCGGCCGGCAATCTGGTCGAGCAGGCATTCGACCGCGCGAATGCCGATCTGCCGGCCAGGTTTTTCGATCGTCGTCAGGCCCGGCCAGGAGAAGGCGCCTGCCGGAATGCCGTCGAAGCCGAGAATGGAAATATCTTCCGGGCACCGAAGCCCCGCCTCGCGAACGGCGATCATGGCGCCGAGCGCCATCAGATCGTTGGCGACGAAAACGGCGCGACTGCCTCTCCACGGCCCGGCAAGCAAGCGTCCCATGGCCTTTCGTCCGCCTTCGACCGTGTAGTCGGATTCTTCGACCTGCAGGATGTCGGGATCGAGGTCGCGCGCCACGCAATGCTCATGTACGGCGCGCAGAAACCGCGCGCGTGCAAGACGCGACCGCGGACCGAGCATCAGGGCTGGCGCCGGGTGTCCACGCTCGACGAGGATATCCATGCCGAGGCGGACTGCCTGGGCAATATCCGAACCGACGCTCAAGGTGTCGGGGAAACGCTCGGCGCTCGACCCAATGAAGACGAAGGGCAAGCCGAAGCGATCGAGATCATCGAAATTGTCGGCGACCGGATTGATGATCGCGCCATCGACGCGGGCGCGGCGCAGAGCGCGCAGATGCGTCGCTTCCTTGCCGGCATCCCAGTCCGACGAGAAGACGAGGAGCGAAATGTCGTCTTTGGCGGCGCGATCCTGGGCGCCACGGGCGACTTCGGCCCAGAAGGGGTTGGTGATATCGGGAATGACCAGGCCGAGCAGGCCACTGCGGCCCGAGCGCATGCCGACGGCCAGGTGATTGCGCTCGTAGCCGGTGGCCGCAACGGCCTTCAGCACGCGATCGCGTGCCTCGTCGGAAATGCTGGCAGAACCGGCCAGAACCCGCGCAACCGTGCTCTTCGAGACCCCCGCCCGCTCCGCGACGTCGATAATGGTGGCCCGTTGCCGGGGTCCGTTCTTCATGTTTCCTCCCGGGCCCGAAGCCATCATCAAATGTGACAGGCCTCAAGCTCGTGGGAACGTTACCATGAGCTTTTGGACTTTGGCAAGACATGAAATATCCCGCCTGGATACAAGGCTCATTTGTGGCCGATTGCGCGCGACCAAATTCGGCGTGGGCACCTTCTCCACGCAAGCCAGGAACGCACTCGACGGATGCGGAAAACTATTGAACAATCGCCTCATGATTTCAGTAAGCCATTGGCTGCAAACAGACTTCCACACATTGTTTCAAACACGCGCCGACGGGCGGATCGTGTGTGAGAATGATCCGGTTCAGACGCCGGGCCCGCGCTTCTGGCTCGCCGGATGCGCGGAGGCAAACCTGTGCGCAACGCGTGAGGACCTGTCGGACGGTCTGGCCGCGGAGCTTGAAGGGCTCGCCGCATCCGAACCGCCCTTCGTCCATCCCAACACGCCGGTGCACCTTGAACGCTATCTGTCGCTGCTTGGTGGCGACGGACCCGCCGAACATAATTTCGGCCTTGTCTTCGAGCTGCCGCACGACACCCCTTATCAAGGCGACGCGCGGCTCGTTGGCAGCGACTCCGAAGAAGGCGCCGGGATGATGCGAAGTGGGCGACGGACGGGATTCCCAAGGCCTGGCTCGACATTGGCTTCCGCGAGGTGGCCGACTTCTGGACGCCCTGGTGCGCTGCCATTGTCGACGGCGAGGTCGCCTCGCTCGCATTTGCGGCACGGCTCGCCGATACCGGGGCCGAACTGGGACTTGTGACCGCCAAGGCGTTTCGGGGACGGGGTTTCGGCGCCGCTGCGACCGCCGGCTGGTCACAGCTGCCGACGCTTCGCTCCCGCACCCTGTTTTACAGCACCGATCGAGACAACGTCTCATCGCAACGCGTCGCCGCCCGCCTCGGCCTGCGGCTACGCGGTGGCAGCTTGCGGATATCTTGAAGCTTAAGTGCTACGCTCTCGCCTGCCTCTTAGCCCACGGACGCCACGCTAACGGCGACCGTCGCCGCATTCGTTTTCAGTGAGCAACCCGTCAGAACGAGCGGGGTGCAGGATCCAGAAGCTTCACGCTGCCGGTAATAACTTTGTAGATCGCGTGGGCTGCCATGACGCCCTCGAAATGGCCGTCGGTTGGGCCGATAGGTGCGAGTGCCCGCCGCACATAGCGGGGGCACTCAAACTGTCGACTTATCGCGAATTGACGATCCAGAAGTCCTGCCAATCCTGCAGCTTGGCGAAATCGGCCTCCGAGGTCTCGGAATGCGGGACGTGCAGTTCATGCACGACGTCGATGACGCCGGAGGCTTCTTCCTTCGGAATATTCGCTTCCTGGTTGGAGGAGATCTTGCCGTCGGCGAGCTGCGGCGCCATGCCCTCTTCGGTCATCATGAAGTGAACGAAGAGCTTGGCCGCGTTCGGATGCTTCGAGCCCGAAGCGATGACGGCCACGCGCGGGGTCAGCTGACCGACCCAGGGCTTCAGGCCGGCGCAGATGCCCATGCCGTAGCCATTCTTCTTCGCGTCACGGAAGATGGCCGAGCTCAGGAAGCCCATGAAGGGTTTTTCCTGTCCGGCCGCACCGATGATCGGGCCGACATCGGTATCGCTGCGGGTCACGCTCGGCTTGTTCTTGGCCAGGCGCTTGACCCATTCGGCCGTTGCGCTTGCCTCTTCCGTTTCGAGCGGCTTGCCGAAGAAGGCCTCGTAGGCCTTGCGCATCGCCTCGTCGTCATGGGTTTCGATCTGGTTGAACCAGAACATCGTCTCGTTGCGCAGCAGCGGATCGGGAATGGCGACGCGGCCCTTCCAGTCTTCCGTCGTCAGCGCCCAGACGTTGTCGATCGGGCATTTATCGCCATGCACGTCGGTGTTGTAGGCCCAGACCCAGGGGTTGAGGCTGGTGATCGCGGGCGTCTGGTACTGGACCGGAACGACCTCCTTCAGGTCCGGCGGCATCCAGCTGACACCGGCGCCCTGTGCAATGATTTCCGTGGTGACCGAGGGAAGATTGCTCATGTTGAAGACGTCGGAGCGAACGCTGCCTGCAACCGCTTCACGCAGGATGACCTGCTGCTGGTCCTGGCCGCTGAGCTTCACGCCGGTCGCCTGGATGCCGTACTTCGCCGTGAAGTTCTCGGCCATGGAAACGATCTTGCCGGTCGCATCGACGACGGTGATCGGTCCTTCCTTCTTGGCCGCCTCGATCAGCGCCTCCAGCGTGTAGTCGGCATCGGAAATGCCGAGCTCGGCTGCGTCCTGCGCTGCCGCGGGTGCGGCGAGCGCCACCAGCGACACGCCGGCCAGAATGGCGCGGCGAACAGACTTTGGCAGTCTACCCTCTTGTATTGACAGCATTTTATCCTCCTTACGATCAATTGCTCTGTCGGTACGGGATTGCTTCGTCTCAGGCGGCGATGCGCCGGCCCTCGGTATCGAAGATGTGCAGGTGATGGGGTTCGGCGTGGAAGAACACGGTGTCGCCGCGGGCAGCCGCCGGCAGCTCGCCGGCGATCGCGAAGAACTGTTCGCCGTCAACCGAAAGCTCGACGATCCAGCTTCCGCCGGTTGGCACCACTTCGACGACCCTCGCCTCCTTTGCGCCTTCCACCTTGGTGCGCGCCAGGCGCACGGATTCCGGGCGGATGCCGACGGAGCCCGCCGGCTGCGGCAATGTCCTTGAAGCCAGTTGGCCCCGCATCCAGGCGACCAGGGCGCCGGATCGCTCGCTGCCAAGCTCGATGATGTTGATCGGCAGGTTGCCGACGAACTCGGCGACGAAGCGGTTGGCCGGGCGCTCGTAGATGTCGTCGGGCGTGCCGAGCTGCTGCAGCTCGCCCTCGCTCATGACGGCAATGGTGGTCGCGAGCGTCATCGCCTCCCACTGGTCGTGGGTCACGAAGACGATGGTGGAACCGAGCTCCTGATGGATCCGCTTGAGTTCCGCCCGCATTTCCAGGCGCAGCTTGGCGTCGAGGTTCGACAGCGGTTCGTCGAGCAGGATGATGTCGGGCTTGAGTGCCAGCATGCGGGCGAGTGCCACGCGTTGCTGCTGGCCGCCGGAAAGCTGCGACGGCAGGCGTGTGCGGTAGCGGTCAATCGCGAGTTTTTCGAGGACCTCGGCGATGATCGCGTCGCGCTCGGGCTTGGCGACTTTGCGCAGCTTGAGCCCGAACTCGATGTTCTGTTCCACCGTCATGTGCGGCCAGAGCGCATAGTTCTGGAAGACCAGGCCGAGGCCGCGTTTTTCCGCCGGCACGTAGATGCCGTCTTCAACCGACACGATGGTGCGGTCGCCCAGGTGAATCTGGCCGGCCGTCGGATGCTCGAGGCCGGCGATCATGCGCAGCGTCGTCGTCTTGCCGCAGCCGGATGGGCCGAGGAGGCAGAGGAAATCGGATTTCGGAATCTCGATGCTCAACCGCTCGACAGCCGCCTGCGCCGTGTTGCCGTAGCTCTTTCTGACATCGCGGATGCTGATGCTTGACATTACTTGCCTCCCAAACCGTCGGACAATTTGCTTTTTGTGAGTTTCTGGACGATCAGCGTGCCGCCGAAGGCGATGATGCAGATCATCAGCACCACGGCGTTGGCCGCCTGGCCGTAGCCGTAGTCGACCAGCCTGAGCGCATAGGTCGTCAGCACGTCGGTCCCGGGGACGGCGAGCACCACGACGAGGCTCAGTCCCTTGATGCCGGAAATGAAGGGCAGCAGGATTCCGGTGACGAGCGCGCCCTTCTGGATCGGCACGACGACCGATGCCAGTCGACGGAACCAGCCGGCACCGGCAATCCGGGCCGCCTCTTCCGGATCACGCCCGAGCTGCATCATCGCCGAGATGCCGGCACGCGAGGCAAAGGGCATCTGGTCTGCAAGGATCGCCAGCACCAGAATGATCGGCGTACCGTAGAGTGCGGGAACGGGCCCCCTTTGAACCGCGAACATCGACAGATAGGCGGCGGCAAAGGCTATCCCCGGCACCAGATACGGCAGGAACGTCACTTGCCGCAGGAAGGTGGCAATCATCGTCGAGGACGTGCGGGTAACGGCATAGCCGACGAGGAGCCCGAGGAAGCCTGCGCCGGCAGCAGCCGAGCCGACGATCCAGAGCGTATTCCACGTCGCCTGCCAGAATTCCGGCGTCAGGAGGATGCCCTGCTTGAGCGCCGTGGTGCCGAGATCGGAGCCGATCCAGTAGGCGAGCGTGAAGTTGTCGAGCGCAAAGACGCCGGGCACCTTCATCACCGTGGTCATGGCAAGCGCCAGCAACGGGACGACGGCGCTGACCAGGAAGACCAGCGCGGCGAGCCCCGCTGCGGGCAGCCGGTAGCCCCGCAGCGACGTGGTGCGGTTCATCGACCCCTTCGAGCCGATGACCACGAAACGGCGTGCTTCCTTCAGCAGGTACATGTCGAGCGTGATTGAGATGGTGCCGAGCACGACGATGGTCAACGCAAGGATCGCCCCCATGCCGGTCTGGCTGGTGGAGATGGCGCGAAACAGCGAGGTCGCCAGGACGTCGTAGCCGACGGGAACGCCGAGGATATAGGCAACACCGAAGTCACCGAGACATTTGGCGAAGATCAGCGTGCAGGCCGAAACCAGCGACGGCAGCATCAGCGGCAGGATGATCTTGCGGGCGATCACGCCGTTGCCGGCGCCGATGACACGGGCGGAATCCTCAAGTGTGGAATCGAACTGCCGCAACGCGTTGCCGAACAGCAGGATGACGAAGGGCGTATAGTGCAAGGCCAGGATCAGCGTGATCGGCAAGGCGCCGTAGGCGAGCCAGTCAGGCGGGGCGAAGCCGAGCGCCTCCATCCAGCTCGGCTGTCCGCCGGTGGTCCGGTTCTTGAAGAGCGTCTGCCACGCAAGAGCAAAGGTCCAGGACGGCAGCATGTAGGGGATGATCAGAACGGTGGCGAACCACTTCTTGCCGGGCATGTCGGTTCGACTGATCAGCCAGGCCATCGGGATGCCGACCACCAGCGCGACCGCGATCGCACCGAGAGCTATGGTCCCGGTGTGGAAAAGCGGCTGCCAGAAGACGTCGGTGGCGATCTTCGACAGGAAGACGCGGTTGAAATAGTAAAGCGTCAGCTCGCCCATCGATTGCCCGGAGCGGGCCTGGTCGGCGAACTGCACGAAGAACGCGTCCGAAAGCAGAAGCAGGATGGGCGCGGCAATCAGATAGGCGAACAGCACGACCAGAGCGACGCCCACCATCGTGGTGGGGTCCTGGTTGTGGACCCTGTAATTGTAAATGGCTTTGCCAAAGTTTCGCATAGCAATCCCGTGGGTTGGAAGCCGCACAGCAGCCTCGGGCGGGTTGGCCCGGTCTGCGGTGACGTTTGTGGTAGGCGCGCGACAGGGCCTGCGCACGCGGCGCATCGGTCTCCAGTCGGGCTGTTGGATGAGGTCAGAAAGTGGAAGCGCCGGCCTTGTCGATGACCTCGCGCACGCTTGCCCAATCCCGATCGTAGCGGATCGGCAGGAAGCGCTCGTCGCCGTGAAACTCGCTCTTCATTTCCGCGGTGAACTCGAAGTCGAAGAAACACCGCTTCATCGCCGCGACCAGCGGCGGGGCGAGGTCATGCGCATAGGCAAAGGACGACGTCGGAAAAATGCCGCTGGTGAAGATGACCCGGAGGTCTTCGCGCTTGACCATCCGCCGCTCGATCAAACGTTCCAACACGTCGGACGCGACGGCCGCCATGTCGTAGTCACCCGAGATCACGCCGAGAATGGACTTGTCATGGCCGCCGGACATGATCGGCGCATAATCCTCCCCCGGGCTCAGGCCTTCGCCCGGGAAAAGCGCGCGCGGTGCCAGGTGCCCCGAGTTCGAGAACGCGGACGCGTGCGCCACGCGCCGCCCCTTGAGATCGGAGAGGGTCTTGAACGGGGAGTCTGCGCGAACGATGGCAATCAGATTGTAGCCGCGCACCGCATTGCCGATGCCTTTTGCGGCAAAGGGAACGGCGCCGGCGCGGTTGACCGCCTCGACCGTCGGTCCGGTCGAAAAGCCGGCGAAGTGCAACCGCCCGGAGCGCATGGCTTCGATCTCCGCCTTGCTCGACTGCACTGGGTAATAGACGATCTGGCGGCCGAGACAGGCGCCGAGATGGGTGGTGAAATCCTTGAACAGGCTGGCATAGATGGCCGGCTCCTCGATCGGAGCATAGGCCCAGACGAGCGTCTGCGGATCCCGCCATTTCGAAGGGTCTGTCGGCGCATCGGCAACGAAGTCCTTGTCGGCGTCGCAGTAGCGCACGTCGAGATCGGGGCTTGTCCCGCAACCGGCTTTCGCCGTTGTCGACACGGGCAACAGCAGCACGCACGCCAATGCGAGGCCGGCCAAAAACAGCCTGTGCGCGTTCATGTCTACCCCTCCCCGAAGCTCCGCTCTCCCGGCGAAAGCTTCATAGTTCTCATCTGCTTTTGATCTGTGTATGGGAGTATCACTGTCACAATCCTGTCACCTGGAAACGCGATGCGCATTCTCCTGATCGAAGACACCCCCGACATCGCCTTTGCCATTTCCATGCGCCTGGAAAAGGAAGGCTACGAGGTCACGACCGCGTTCGACGGCGCGGAAGGAGAGCGGCTCGCCCTCAACGCCTCGCACGATCTGGTGATCCTCGACATCAACCTGCCGAAGCGGGACGGCTTCGCCATCCTGAGTGCCATGCGCCAGGGTGGGCTGACGCGTCCCGTCATCGTCATCACCGCCCGCAACCAGGTGGCCGACAAGGTCGACCTGCTCGAATTAGGCGCTGACGACTATCTGGTCAAACCGTTCGACCTGCACGAGCTCGTCGCGCGCATCCGGGCCGTCTCCCGCCGGCACCTGGGGGCGGCGCAATCGGTTCTGCGCTTGGGCTCGATCTCCATCGACCTTTCGGCCCGCGCGGTGATGCTCGAAGGCCGCCCGCTCGACCTCGGCCGCCGCGAATTCGACGTGCTGGAGGCCCTGGCGACCCGTGCCGGCACGACGGTCAACAAGGAGCAGCTGGTCGTAAAGCTCTTCGGCTATGAGGACACGGGCACGCCGAATGCCGTCGAGTTGCTGGTTTCCCGGGTGCGCCGGAAGCTCGAGGACTGCGACATCGAGATCGTCACGCATCGCGGCGTGGGCTACATGCTGCGCCAGCGCACCGGGAGCGGCGCAAGCGGTGCGGTCTGACTATTCGATCGAGCGCCGCATCCTGTTCAGCGGCGCAGCCCTGCTCATCATCATCGGGCTTTTCCTGTTCTGGATGGTGCGCTGGAATGCGCACAACGCGGCCGAAGAGGCCTTCGACCGGGTGCTTGGCGCGGCCGCACTTTCGATTGCCGACACGGTATCGATCGAAGACGGCACCGCAAGCGTCGACCTGCCGCATTCCGCCTTCGCCATCCTCGGCACATCCCGGCTCAATCGCATCTTCTACCGGGTGGCGGCCCCAGACGGCACGATCATCACCGGCTCGCCGATCCTCGGCCTGGAGATCCCGCACGGCACGGGACCGCAGTTGCGGCTGGCCGACAGCACCTACAGGGGCGAGCGGATCCGCATCGCCGCCGTCGCTCGCTATAGCACCGACGCAGCCGGCGGCGGCTGGGTCGACGTTCTCGTCGGCGAGACCCGCGAGGCGCGCGATCAGCTCGGGCTGCACCTGACCTTCAACGCGGCCCTTCCTGCGATCGCCGTTTCCGTGCTGGCATTCCTGCTGATCTGGCTGGCGGTCCGCCAGGCTTTCGCACCGCTGAGAACGGTCGAGGCCGATTTGCGCCACCGAGCTTCGTCTGATCTGAGCCCAGTCTCCGGTCCGGTACCAAGGGAGGTGAGCGCACTGATCTCGGCGCTGAACGACTTCATGGGCCGACTCGATTCCGTGCTTGTCGGCCTGAAGAGCGTGACGGCCGACGCCGCCCATCAGTTGCGCACGCCGCTGACCGCCTTGCGCGCACTTGCAGAACTTTCGATCGACGAAGCGCCGGCGGGCAGATTGCGTGACATTCTCGGCCGCATCCACGCCAACTCGGTCAACGCAAGCGTTCTCGCAAACCAGCTTCTGTCGGATGCAAGCACGTTGCACGGCATTGAATCGCGTCTGCGCGAGACCCTCGACATGCGCCTCGTTGTGCGGGAGGCCATCCGTCGCCTGCAGGCCGAAGGCTCCTATCCCGCCCTCGACGACATGCTCACGCTTAACCTGCCCAGCAACGCCGTCGAGATCGAAGCAGAGGCCGTCAGCCTGCGCGAGATGATTCGCAACATCATCGAAAACGCGCTGGTGCACGCGCCGGGAACTATCGAGGTCACCGTGACGGAGGCAGATCGCCTGGTCCGTTTCGTTGTTTCCGATCGGGGGCCCGGAATTCCCATGGAGATGCGCAAGCAAATGTTCGAACGCTTTTCCCGCGCCGACAGCAGTAAACCGGGCTCCGGCCTTGGCCTCGCCATTGCCAGAACCGTCGCGGAAGCCATGGGTGGCAGCATCAGCCTCGACGATCGGGATGGAGGCGGGTTGTCGGTCGCGGTTTGCCTGCCCAAGGGAGGAATTCCGGCATGATCGTTCGCTTCACGCTCGTGCTTCTCGCCGTGCTCTTTGCCGCATCGGCGCCGGCGCGGGCCGCTCCGGAACGGCTGACCATCGTCGGGGTCGATGCACAGCCGACGATGCAGCCGCTGCTCGACGCCCTTCAGGCCGACATGCCACACACGAAGGGCCAGTACAGGCAGGCGCGGCCGAGCCAGATCATTTCACGGCTGCTGGCGGGCGTCGACGACGCCGACCCGATCGACGTGCTGGTGCTGCCGACGCCGGATCTTGCCGTTTACCTCGCCAACGAAGGCAGTGTCTCGCGGCATGGCGCTTCGGCGATCAAGCACCGGCCGCAGCAACAGGCCCACTGGCGCAGCGAAGTCTTCAGCATCGGCTACGACCCGGCGGTCTTTGTCGTGCGCAAGGGCGCGCTGGCACCGTCCGACGTCCCGCGGACCCGAACCGAACTCGCGCGTACGCTGGAGCAGAACCGCGCGCGCCTGCTGCGCCGGGTCGGGCTGGTCAACATCGGCATCGACGATGTCAGCTATGCCTTCGCCTCGCAGGAGGCGCTTCGATCGCCGCTCTTCTGGCGCATATCCCGCGCTGTCGGTGCATCGCAGGCCCGCATATTCGACAGCAACGAGGAACTGCTGCAGGCGATGGCGGAAGGCCACATCGACATCGGCTACAACGTGCCCCTGTCCGCCGTGCGCAAATGGATGCGCAAGACCGCATCGATCGAGATGGTCATCCCTGAAGACTACGTGCTGGCGCTGCCCTGGACGGCATTGATCCCGGAGAAGGCCCGCAATCGCTCGACCGCCGGCGATGTGGTCGATTTCCTGCTTTCCGATCGCGCCGACCGCGCGCTCGAACAGGTCGGCCTGACCCGGTCGCGCGACCTCGACACGATGAAGAACGTGCAATTCATCGAATTGGGACCGGAGCTGCTCGTCTATCTCGACGCCGTCAAGCGCAGCCGATTCCTCGACACATGGTTCCAGCTCGTCATCCAGGACTGAATAGCGAGACGTTGGGGCGACGCTCGCACGGCCTATGACTTCGCCGCAGCCAGGAGAGCGCTCGCCAGCTTGCGGACCGCCCCCTCGATCTCGCTTGGCGTATAGGCCGCAAACCCCATGAGAAACCCGGGCTCGGGCTTGCCGCCGGCGTAAAGCGCCGACAGTCCCATGATCTCGATCCCCACACGTCGCGCGGCATCGGCGGCTACGGCCTCCGAGATCGCGCCCGTCAGTGCGCACGGCATCTGCAGGCCGCCATCGGGCACCCGTGCTTCAAGGAACTGCGGCAGATGTTTTCCGACGAGCGTCGCCAGAAGGTCGAGCCGGTCCGCATAGATGCCGCGCATGCTGCGCACATGGGCACCGAAATGTCCGCCTTCCATGAACCGGGCGAGCGTCAGCTGCGCCATCGGCGCGGAGTGTCCGTCAAGCAGCGTGCGCGCGACGGTCATCGGCTTGACCAGCTCGGGCGGCAGAACGGCGTAGCCGATCCGGAGGCCGGGAAAGAGCGATTTGGTGAAAGTTCCGATGTAGATCGTCCGGTCGTGTGGATCGAGGCCCTGCAGGCAGGCCGTCGGTTTGCCGGCATAGTGGAATTCGCTGTCGTAATCGTCTTCGATGATCCAGGCCTGATGGCGGCTGGCCCATTCGATCAGCGCCAGACGGCGATCGAGCGCCAGCGTCGCGCCGGCCGGGAACTGGTGCGAGGGCGTCAGAAACACCGCCTTGACCTTGCGTGTCTCCGCCTTGATCTGGTCGACGGCGATGCCGTGGCGGTCCACGCGGATCGGCACACATTCGAGCCCCGCCGCATCGAACGCCTTGCGTGCGCCGTAGTAGGCCGGATCCTCGATGAAGATACGGTCGCCGGGATCGAGCAGCATGTTGGCGCACAAGGTCAGCGCCTGCTGCGAGCTGGTGAGGATCAGCACCCGTTCGGCCGTGGCACGGGCGCCGCGTTCAAGGTTCACATAGTCGGCAATGACGCGGCGCAGCTCTTCGATCCCTTGCGGGTCGCCGTGAAGCAGCGCCCGTCTGCCGGTTTCGCGCAGGACCTGCCGTCCGAGGCGCTCCCAGAGCGCGAGCGGAAAACTGCGCGTCTCCGGCACGCCATGGGCGAAGGGTCGCGGCAACAGCTGCTCGCTGACGCCGCCGCTGCCGAACATGGCATTGCCGCGCCTGCTCAAGGCCGGCGCCTGGTTGAGCGACTGCGTGCGTCTTGGAGTCTGGCGCCTGCCGGGCGCAAACTCCGTCACCTCGGCCACGAAGCTGCCGCTGCCGATGCGCCGGTCGATAAAACCTTCGGCATGAAGCTGGCCATAGGCCGCTTCGATCGTATCGCGCGACACGCCGAGGGATTTGGCCAGCGCCCGCGAAGCCGGAAGCGGCTTTTTCGGCCCAAGCGCACCGTCGAGGATCAGTTGTCGGATCGCCCGCTGGATGCGCGCATGAAGCGGCATGCCCGCCTGGGCGGGCTGGGCAATCCATGCCTTCACGGACTCGAGTTGCGAATGCTTGAACAAATGGTCTGGCCAGATTGAGGAAAATGGATGGGCATATCGCGCCATTGGCTGGCTATTTGTCAACGCGGCTTACCCGTCCTTCCCGAAAATTCAGGACCCCGATAGATCATGACCTCCCATATCTCCCCGTCATCCCTTCGCTTCAACGATCTTGCCCATCCCATCGTCGCGGGCCTGATCTCCGTCATCGTCAACTATGGCGGCACCTTCATCCTGGTCTTTCAGGCCGCGAAAGTGGCTGGGCTCAGCCCCGAGCTGACGGCGTCCTGGGTCTGGTCGATATCCATCGGCGTCGGACTGACGGGGCTCTGGCTGAGCTGGCGCTACCGCGAGCCGATCATCACCGCCTGGTCGACGCCGGCCGCAGCCTTTCTCGTCACAGCGCTTGCGACCACGCCCTACGCCGAAGCCATCGGCGCCTACATGATCTCGGCCTTGGCTTTCGTCGCGCTCGGGCTTTCGGGCTATTTCGAGAAGGTCATCCGGCTGATCCCGCCCGGCATCGCCGCTGGCCTGCTCGCCGGCATTTTGCTGCAGTTCGGCATCGGCGCATTCGGCGGCGCAAGCGTCGACCCGCTGCTCGTCGGCCTGCTGATCGTCGCCTATGTCGTCTTGAAGCGCTTCGCCGCCCGCTATGCCGTGGTGGGCATTCTCGTCCTCGGGCTCCTGTTTCTGCTCGCAGAGGGCCGGGTCGACCTGTCGGGCCTGAAGCTCGAGTTCGCGGCCCCCATTTTCACGATGCCGGAATTCTCACTGAACGCGCTGCTTTCGGTCGCATTACCGCTGTTTCTGATCACGCTGACCGGCCAATACATGCCGGGAATGCTGGTGTTGCGGAATGACGGCTTCAAGACCAGCGCCAACCCGATTGTCACCGCGACGGGCTTCGGTTCGCTGATCATGGCGCCTTTCGGCTCGCACGCTTTCAACATCGCGGCAATCACGGCGGCGATCGCCACCGGCAAGGAGGCCCATGAGGATCCGTCCAGGCGCTGGATCGCGGGTATCGCTGCGGGCTTTTTCTACGTGCTCGTGGGCGTGTTCGGCGTTACGCTTGCGGCGGTGTTCATGGCGTTTCCGGCAACCTTCATCACCACGCTTGCGGGCCTTGCCCTGCTCGGCACGATCGGGGGTAGCCTTGCGGCAGCGACAGCCGACCCGGCCTCCCGCGAAGCGGCGCTCATCACGTTCCTGGCCTCCGCCGCGAACATCAAGTTGCTCGGCATCGGCGGGGCCTTCTGGGGTCTGGTGATCGGCCTTGTCGCCTACATCGTTCTGAACGGCCGCCTGCCGCAGCGCCGCGGGAACAAGCTGTCCTTGAGGCAGGGCGCAACGAAGTGACGGCACGACCGGACCCAGCCGCATTTTGGCGACCGCATCCGTGATGTGTGGCCCTATGGTGGGTCTGGGTCCATCTCGCCGCCCCGCCCTTCCAGGAAGATCGGCAAAGTCCACCACAATAAAACCAAACGTTTCGGCGGATGGCGGCGAGACAGGCCGCCATTCGCCTTCCACAGGCGAAGTCACAAAGTGACCATCGCATTGGCGAGACCAAGCCTCACCACCCTTGACGTCAAGGTCACGGCAGAACTCTCGGCGAACCGCCTATGCCGTCCTCGCCGACACCGATGCAAACGGCAGGTTGTTGCCGCTGGACAAGAGAAACGTAACGCTATAACACAACGAACGTTACGTTATTACATTATAGGAGATTTCATGTCCCGCTCCGGTTTGCCCGCGCTTTTTGCCACGACCATTCTTGCGACCCTCGCTTTTCCGTTGACCTCCCATGCCGAGGAAGAACAGCAGCGCGCGACCTGGCGTTTGTTCATTGCCGACCACACCAAGCCCGTGGTTCGCGCCATCGATCTGGAAACGGACAAGGAAATCGGCCGTTTCGACCTTGAGGGCTACGCCGCCCTTTCGTTGAGCGATACCGGGCGCACGGTCTTTGCTGTCCAGGGCGAACAGAACCTGATCCATGCCATCGACACCGGCATCGCCATTTCCGATCACGGCGAGCACCGAGACATCGAAGTCAAGGAGCCAAGGCTTCTCGAGACGACGATCCGCGGACAAAAGCCGGGCCACGTGGTTGCCCATGGTGACGATCTCGCCATCTTCTACGACCGCGGCGGCAAGTTCGATCTGCTTGGCGAAAGCGCGCTTCTGGACGGCAAGGCGGAACTCAAGGCTTACGACACGACCGCCGCACACCATGGCGTCGCGGTCTCGACCGGCAACCATCTTCTCGTTTCGGTCCCGAACCTCGAAGCCCCGGTCAAGGAAGGCGAGCTTCCTCCTCGCCTGGGTCTGCGCGTCCTCGACAAGGAAGGCAAGCAGGTCGGCGATGTCGCAACCTGCACGGGGCTCCACGGGGAAGCAACGTCCGCACGTCTGGTCGCCTTCGGTTGCGCAGAGGGTGTCCTGGTCGCGCGTCCGGGCGGGCTCGACGGCCCCAAGCTCGAGATGCTCGCCTATGGCGACAAGCTGCCGGAAGGCAAGGTCTCGACCCTGCTCGGCGGCACCTCAATGCAGTTCTTCCTTGGGAACTACGGAGAGGACAAGGTGGTGCTGATCGACGCCGACGCGAAGGAACCCTACCGCCTCGTCGAACTGCCGCTGCGGCGGGTCGACTTCATCCTCGATCCGGCAAAGTCACGCAACGCCTACATCCTGACGGAGGACGGCAAGCTTCACCTGCTCGACGTCGTGGATGGCGTGATCACCAGATCGGAGACCGTCACGGAACCTTACAGCAAAGACGGTCACTGGCGCGACGCAAGGCCCCGCCTGGCCGTCGCCGGCAACCACCTCGCCATCACCGATCCGCGCCAAAGCCTGGTGCGCCTGATCGACACGGATACCCTGAAGGAAACCCGCACGATCGCAGTCGAAGGACAACCCTTCGCGATCGTCGCAGCCGGCGGATCGGGTGCAACCCACTAGGAAACACAGGCAATAAAGTCTGGGCGCCGGCCGAAGGGCCGGTGCTCATCAGCAGGTGAGCCGACTGAATGCCCCCGATCGCTCGGCCTTTGCTCTCGAAGGGCCGGCACACTCTCTAACTGCCCGACCGAAAAGCGCCGGCCGGCCGCCCAGAAAGTGCTCGTCCGGCACAAGACAGACTTCGAACAAATGTCGATTTCTTAGAGACGCCAGCCGATCAAGGGCAACTGTTCGGCGTGGTCGATCGCCACACCCGACCGCAGTGCCGCCGAACAGCAATCTCCCCACCCGCTCTCCCAGCAGCTTAACAAGCGAGACCAATGCTCGGCGAGCATTCACGGGTGCCTGGCGCCCCCCCTCTCGCCCGCCAGCTTCAGCGCGCCAACCACAGGTGGCTCACGCACGAGAAACACGATGAGGCCGTATCGCTCCCGGATAAGGCGGCTCACATGGCTGAAGAACCGGGCCTGGCTTTCCAATAGGCCGCCTCCGGCAAAAACCGGGCCGGGTGCGCCGCGTCGGTGAAGCCTGCCGACCAGATCTGCAAGACTGGACGCCCCGTCCTCCAGAACGCGCCCGGCGATCCTGGAGCCACGTGCTGCAACCTCGAAGATCGCAGGTACGTGACATGCCAGGGAAGCCGCAGACGGCGCCTCCGCCAGCCGCTCGTTCGCGTGCAGAAGTCTTGGGATCGCCAGGCTCTCCATCAGCGCCTGCGAAAGCTGGCGATCCGGCATTCCAATATCCTCGGCGGCGAGCGCCTCCTGAAGGGCGCGCCGAACCAAACCGGCCCCGCCGCCGTCATCGCCAATGAGCCATCCCCAGCCACCGGCCGATATCAGCGTGCCGGCGCGGTCTCTCGCGACAGCAATGGACCCCGTTCCGGCAATGAGCGAAATGCCTCGCCCATGACCTGCAGCCGCAAGCAGCTCTGCGTCGTTCACGACACGGATGTTCCACCCCGTCACATCACGAAGCGCGGTCTCGCAACGGCGGAGTGCCTGTTCGTCGTTGCAGCCGTTCGCCCCCATGACAACCCTCGACGGCGTAACCCCGTCGAAGGTCGCCTCCACGAGGCGCTTCAGGCGAAGGCAATCCTCGTCGGAATAGCTGGCGTGCCTCCAGGCAACCGTCGGAACCTGATGATCGGCCCGAAGAACTCCGTCGTGAGCGATCATCCAGCGCGTCTTGGTGCCGCCGACATCGATGCCGAGAGCGACTTCGGGCGCCCGCATCAGATCTGTTGCCCGAGGCTTGCACCATCGGCGACGGCAACGACCCCCCCGATAATCACCGACTTCACGTTGAGATCACGGTCGAGCACCACGAAGTCCGCCAACTTGCCCGCCTCGATGCTTCCGATGTCGCCGGCAGCGCCAACCAGTTCCGCCGGCGTCAGCGAAGCCATCCGAATGACCGAAGGCAGGTCGCGTCCGACGGCATGCGCCATCGTTCGAACCATCCGGTCCATCCCGTGCATGGAACTTGCAAGGCTTCCATCGGCGCCTCTGACCGAATTGCCGTCGCTGAACACCCAGGTGCCGTCATCTTCCGAGCCGAACCTGTACTTGCCGGGAGGCGCATCCATGGCGCGGTTTGCGTCCGTAACCAGGCAGGTCCTTTGCGGGCCGATCATCTCGAAGGCGAAACGCAAGAGATCGTCGGAGAGATGGATGCCATCAGCGATCACCTCGGTGCTCATCTCGTCGTTCATGAGAACGTATTGTTCCATGCCCGCCTGCATCGGCGTGCCAAAGCGCTGCCGCAACGACGACACGGAGCTCATTGCGCACCAAAAATGATCGACATGCCGCATGCCGCGCGCGAACGCCGCCTCCAACTCGCCCCATGCCGCATTCGAGTGGCCGCAGGTGATGAAGCAGCCTTGCTGACGCGCGAACTCGAAAAACTCGAGCGCGCCTGGCAGCTCGGATGCGCATGTCGCGATCCGGACGATCTCCTTGGTCAGGAAGTATTCGTACTCTTCCCGAACGGGATCCCGGCGGCCTTCCTTAGAATGGACCCCAACCTTGTCCTCGGCGAAATAGGGACCGTAGAAGTGCACGCCGGCGATCCGGGCACCATCCGAGGGCAACCAATTCGAATGCACGTTTTCGCACGCTTTGATCATCGCATCGAGTTGCTCGAACGATCCGGTGGTCGTTGTCGGGAACACCGAGGTGGTGCCATGTCGCGCATGGGCGCGATTGACCGCCCTTACCGCTTCAGCCGTGCCATCCATGTAGTCTGCGCCCGCGGCCCCATGGATGTGGATATCGACAAAACCAGGGCAAATAAAGTGATCGGACATGTCGAGTACGGTCGCGGTCTCGCCAATTCCCCCGTCGGCCGCAACGCTCGCAATGCGGTCACCGCGACATTCGACCACTGCGTTTTCCAGAATCCTGTTCGGGAGGACGACATTTCCTTTGATAGCCAAAACGCTCATCACATAATCCTTGTTGAGATCTTGTGATTCCTGTATATGCACGAATACGCACAATCGTGCAATCTGGATGGAGTAGGAAATTGGAATCGACCCCGGACGAGCGCCGTAAATTCATTCTTGCTGAACTGCAGTCAAAGGGCCGACTTTCCACCGCCGACCTGGCAGAGCGCTTCTCGCTGTCGGAGGACACGGCACGGCGCGATTTTCGGGAACTCGCAGCCGCCGGCCTGATCAAGCGCGTTCACGGCGCTGCCCTCCCGGTGACGCCCGGTGAACAACCATTCCAGGGGCGATACAAGATTGCCAGGGACGTAAAGACGAAGCTTGCACGCGTCGCCGTCGAGATCGTTCTGCCCGATCAGATCATCATGATCGATGGCGGAACCACCAATCTCGAGCTTGCCAAGCATCTGCCACTGGACTTGAGGGCAACAGTCATCACCAACAGCCCAACCATTGCGACGGCGACAGCCGAACACCGAAACCTTGAAGTCATCCTTCTCGGCGGGGTCTTCGACAAGCGGAGCCAGATGACCTTGGGCGCGCGTGTCCTCGAGCAAATCCACGCCCTGAGCGCGGATATCTGCTTTATCGGCGTTCATGGTCTCCATGAGGAGTACGGCCTAACCACCGCCGGCTATGACGAAGCGGCGGTCAAAGCCGCGATGCTGCAGGTGTCTGCCGAGGTGGTCGCGATCGCGACACCTGACAAGATCGGAACCGTCGGCGCCTACAAATTTGCCCCGCTCTCGGCGGTCGATGTTCTGGTGACCGACCGCAGTGTCCGCGACAACCCGACGCTGGAGAAAGTCAGCGCCAAGGTCTTAACGGATTAGTTTGCGCGGCCCTTTCCCATCCTTTTGCCCGATCCGTCATTTTAAGGCTGCCTTAAGGTAGCGGCTTGATCGCTCCGCACTCGAATGAAGACGAGGACGCAAGAACGATGCGGAAAGTAAGTCTGCTGGCACTGGTTTGGGTTTTGATTGCGGCGATCCTGCCGGCCCGGGCGCTCGAAGCGCCCCTGCCGATGGATCAGGCCTTCGTGCCCGCAATCGCCTGGCAGGACGACGGCCGGCTGGCGATCACATGGACGATCGCCGACGGTTACTATCTCTACAGGGACTTCCTGGCAGCAGAAGATGAGAGCAAGCAACCGATCGCCCTGCAGACCGAACCGGGCACGGTCAAGGACGACCCGGGCTTTGGCACGACCGAGGTCTACTACCAGAAGGTTTCCGCCTGGATCGCCAATGCGCCTCAGACCGTCCGCCTCGCCTATCAGGGCTGCCAGGATGGCGGGCTGTGCTATCCGCCGACAACGCGCACAATCGATACCGCCGCGATGACCATCAGCAAGCCGGTGGGTGGCTTTGCCTTTGCACCTGCCAAGGACGCACGCCCCGTGGAAGCGCCGGATACAGGGTTTTCCATCGAAGCTGACGGCGGCGAGACGGCGGTCGACCGACTGATGACCGGGGGCGGGCTTGCGCTGCTTCTTGCCGGCTTCCTCGGCTTCGGACTGCTGCTCGCCTCCACGCCCTGCGTCTTCCCGATGTATCCGATCGTCGCGGCCATGCTCACGCGCGAGGGAGAGGGGCTGACGGCAGGACGCGGTTTCGTGCTCGCATCCGCCTATGTGCTGGCTCTGGCATCCGCCTTCGGTCTCCTTGGCATCGCGGCCGCATGGTCGGGGCAGAACCTGCAGATCATGCTGCAATCACCCGTCGCAATCGGCGTGGTCGCCGCACTGTTCGTGCTCCTGGCGCTCTCCAGCTTCGGGCTCTTCGAGGTCAAGCTGCCGGCAGCGATCGGCAACCGCCTAAGCGGCGGCCGGCAGAAGGGCGGCTCGGTCGGTGCTGCCGCCCTGCTCGGTCTTTCCTCCGCCCTCCTCATCGGCCCTTGCGTAACCGCGCCGCTTGCCGGCGCTCTCCTCTACATTGCCCGGACCGGTGACATTGCGGTCGGCGCACTCGCCCTTTTCGCGCTTGGACTTGGCAAGGGCATTCCGCTGATCATCATGGCGACGATCGGCGGCAAGACGCTGCCGCGCGCCGGCGCGTGGATGGAACGTGTCCGGCACGTCTTCGGCTTTGCCTTTCTGGGAACGGCGATCTGGCTTGCGACGCCACTGGTGCCGGAGCGCTTCCTCCTCCTGCCCTGGGCCGTGCTGGCCCTTGCTTTCGGCATCTACGCGGGCGCTTTCGACGGGCTGCGCCCGACGCGCGGCTATGGCGTGCTGGCGCGCTTGACCGCTGTCGTCTCGCTCATTTGGGGCAGTCTCCTGCTGGTGGGCTTCGGCCTTGGAGCCAGCGATCCGCTTACCCCCCTCGGTCCGCTCAAGGGGACAGCGAGCGGTGGGCAGACAGCCACCATCCAGAAGTCGGACTTTACCAAGGTCGGCTCGGCCGGTGCACTCTCCAGCCTTCTCGACACCGCAGCAGCCGACAGGCAACCGACCCTCGTTTATGTCACCGCGGACTGGTGCGTCACCTGCCGCACGATCGAACGATCCGTGCTGACGGCGCCTGATGTCGTTGCCGGCCTCAGCGGGGTCCGGCTGGCAAGCCTCGACGTCACCACCCTCGATGCGGAGAACGGCGCGCTGATGCGCTCACTTGCCGTCGTCGGCCCGCCGACCATGATCTTCTTCGACCCCAGCAAGGACGAGGCGCCCGGTACGCGCCTCGTCGGCGAAATCACGTCCGCCTCGCTTGCGGAGGCGGCACGGATCGCCAAGAGTGGTGCGCAATGAACGCCGTCGCGATAGGCCCCTTCGCCTTCTCTGCCGATCGCTTTTCGGTGATCGTCGGCCTGGTCGTGTTCATGCTGATCGGCGCTCTCCTTGCTGCGCGCGTCGACAACCGGCTTGGCAGCTTTACGACAGCGGCCACACTTTTGGGCGTTGTCGGCGCGCGGGCGGGGCATGTGCTCGCCCATGCCGAGAGCTTCCTGAAAGAGCCGTTGCGCGTTCTCGCCATCTGGCAGGGCGGTTTTTCCCCGACAGGCGGCCTCCTCGGCGTTCTCCTCGCCGTGGTGATCCTCTGGCGAAGAGCACCAAAAGCCGCACCCTGGGCGATCTTGCCCCTCGCTGCCGGCCTCTTCGTCTGGGTCGTCGTTACAACCCTCACCGATAGCCGCACGGCACCCCGTGCCCCGGAAACGTCCTATGCCGTGCTCGCACGGGAGGAAGCCCTTGCCATCGCCGAGCGCAAGGGCCGGCCTGCGGTTCTCAATCTCTGGGCAAGCTGGTGTCCGCCCTGCCGGCGGGAAATGCCGATGATGGCTGGGATGGCCGAAGGCAATCCCGAGGTCGACTTCCTCTTCGCGAACCAGGGCGAAAGCCGCGCTGCGATAGAATCCTATCTGCGCCAAACCGGCGTCGACCTGGAAACCATCCTTCTCGATCCTTTCTCGGACCTATCCCGGCACTACGGCGCGATCGGCCTTCCCGCCACACTTTTCATCAATCCGGACGGTACGCTCGCCGCGACCCACCTCGGCGAAATCTCGCGCGAGGCAATCGCCGAGCGGCTCGCCGCCTTTTCATCTGAGCACAGGAAGCAGACAGAATGATTGCTTCAGCCTTTCCGACTTCCCCCGTTTGCCTGCGCGGCATGGTCCTTGCCATCGCCACACGCGTCGTCGCTTTCGGCGTCACCCCATTCGCACAAGGAGAAATCTAATGCTCACCCGCAGAACCGTTCTGACCGCCACGGCCGCGACCGCTGCCGCCGTGCTTGTCGGAAGCCGACCATCCTTCGCCCAGGAATTGAGCAAGGAGGAAGTGTTTTTCGACAAGGACGCGCCTGTCCTCGGCAATCCGAAGGGCGATGTCACGATCGTCGAATTCTTCGACTATCAGTGCCCCTACTGCAAGAAAGTGCATCCGACGGTCGAAAAGGTGGTCAAGGCCGACGGAAACGTGCGGCTCGTGCTGAAGGACTGGCCGATCTTGGGCGAGGCCTCTGTCTTTGCCGCGCAAGCGGTGCTTGGAGCCGCCCAAATCGGCAAGTACCAGCCGGCGATGGAAGCACTGATGAAGACCAAGGCGAGGCTGTCGCAGGACGACATCGAGAAGGCGCTGATCGGCGCAGGTCTTTCGATGAAAGAGCTGACCGCAGCCGTGAACACGCATAATGCCAAGATTTCCGGACTGCTCGACCGCAACTACAGCCAGGCACTCGCCTTCAATTTCGCTGGCACGCCATCCTTCGTCATCGGCTCGGCGATCATTCCCGGCGTTCTGGATGAAAAAGGACTGAAGGACGCCATCGCCAAAGCGCGGGGCTGAAGCGCGAACGTGGCGCGCTTACCGGACGCGGCTACAAAATGCGGCCAGAGGCCGTTTGCGCGCGAGATGACCGATTGAAAGGGTCGCGCGCCGAGAGGTTCGGCCGGGGTAGTTCGCCGACCGCTCCACATGGACCAGGAATGCCACCTCATAGGCCGCCTTGCCGCGGCCTATCTGTGTGGAAGACATCCTTAAGCGGAGAATTTCACCGTTACGCCGCGCTGCCGAAAGTATGCCTGCATCAGCTTCCGTCCGGAACGGTTGTTTTGCACGAGCCTGGTCGGATCGAAGACGGCCTCTTTCAAACCAGCCCGCGTCAATGCTGCCTTGAGCGTCGCGATATGAAGATCGATGTCGGCATTGTCTGCCTGCAGCGATGCGTAAATGCGATCTGTTGCCTCTGCTACGGTCGGTTCGCTCACTCTACACTCCTGTTGCTGTCTGCCGGCGTTCGGCACGCCTCTCGGCTTGGCCCTATTTGCTGGCGCCGCCAACGTCAATCGCGAGACGGCAAAATGTGCTTCCGGAAGAGCGCAACAAGGCCGTGGAGCAGGTTATCGAAGGTGCCGGTTTGACGCCTCGACGAAGGCGTCGAAAACGCGAGCGCCCGGATGGCTGTCCGCATCCAGCATTTCAGGGTGCCATTGCAGCCCCATGGCAAAGGTCTGCGAGGCGACCTCGATCGCTTCGACCACTCCATCGGGGGCTCGGGCAGTCACGGTCACGGCATCGGAGACCTCGACGATCGCTTCGCGATGAAACGTGTTCACGGCGAATGTTTCGACGGCGAGGATGTCGGCCATTCTGGTGCCGGCGACGATGCTGACGTCATGCGAGAAATTGGCCTGGTCGTGATTGAGCGCGCCGGGCCACGACGAATGGACATCGGAAACCATCCGGCAACCGTTGAGGCAGCCGAGCATCTGCATGCCGTTGCAGATGCCCAGCACCGGCTTGTCGCGCGCAAGGAAGCTTTCCATCAATGCCATGTCGACGGCCAGTCGATCCGAGGGCGGATATTGGGATTGGTCTCCTTCGACATACCAGCTTTTCGGGAAGTTGATGCGGCCGCCGACGCTTAGGAACCCATCAAACTCCTCGACGACCTGGTCGACGATGTCAGGGATATAGGGAATGCCGAAGGCAAAGGCGCCGGCGCGGCGAAGAGCGGAGAAGTAGTTTCTCGATACGTCATAGCGTCCGCCACCCGCACTGGTGTTTTCATCCATGATCACGGCGATCTTCGGCATGCGTTTCATTGGCTCATCCTAGATTTCAAAGATTCCACGCTCGGATGTCGAGCAACCTAGCCCATCTTTGCCGCAAGGCGGAACAAGGCTTCGCTCAACACATTCCATCGGTTAGGCCAAAGCCATCCGAACCCGATGGTTTCTGCCGATCTCGATCAGCTCGGACCGCACGGGGGCAGTAAAGACATCCGGCGCGGTGCTGCCATCGGAAACGAAGCTGCGGCCGGAAAGGTGCGGCACGGCGACGTCGCTCGCCTGCCCCGCCGCCGGCTTCAACGCCGCATCCGGATCGGGAATGGCGGCAATCAGCCGGCGCGTGTAGGGATGAGTGGGTGCTTCGAAAATCTCGCGCCAGCCGCCCTCTTCCACGACTTCGCCGAAATACATCACCAACACCCGGTCGCTCATATGCTCCACCACGCTCAGATCGTGGCTGATCATCAGATAGGACAGGCCGAGCTTTTCCTGAAGGTCGAGCAGGAGATTGATGATCTGCGCACGGATCGACACATCGAGGGCAGAGACCGGTTCATCGAGCACGACGATTTCAGGCTCGAGGATCAGCGCGCGGGCAATGCCGATGCGCTGACGCTGGCCGCCGGAGAACTCGTGCGGATAGCGCCCGGCCTGTTCGGGCGTCAGGCCGACATTCTTCAGCATCGCCTCGATGCGGCCCTCGATTTCCGAGGCGGCGGTAACACCGTGCAGGCGCAGCGGTGCAGCGAGCGAAGTGCGCACGGACTGGCGCGGGTTGAGCGAGGCATAGGGGTCCTGGAACACCATCTGCACCGCCTTCGCCCGGTCCATCCGGTGCGGCGCGCCGGGCCCCGCCAGCGGCTGACCACGATAGCGGATCACGCCCTCGGTCGGTTCCTGCAGGCCGAGGATGGAGAGCGCCGTCGTCGACTTGCCGCAACCGGACTCGCCGACGATCGACAGGCATTCGCCCTTGGCGAGCTCGAAGCTGATGCCGTTGACGGCGTGGAGCGTACGTCGTCCTTTGCCGAGCAGGCCGCCGCCGGAAATCGGGAAACGGACGTGGAGATCGTCCACCTCTAACAGCGGAGCGGTCATGGCTGGCTCCCCTCCAGTTCACGGGGCGTGATGAAGCGGCTTTCCGTCAGCTTCGAGCGGTCGGCGATGATGCTGTCGATATCGACGAGCCGCTGCCGCCCATGCTCGCTGCGGCTGCCAAGGCGCGGCAGAGCGCCGAGCAGGCCGCGGGTGTATTCGTGCTTCGGGCTTTCAAAGAGCGCCCGCGTCTCGTTCTCCTCGACGAGGCAACCCGAATACATCACCCCGACGCGCTGGCAGATGCTGGCGATGACGCCGAGGTCGTGGCTGATGAAGAGAACGGCCGTGCCGCGTGCCGCACAGAGTTCCTTGATCAGCCGCAGCACCTCGGCCTGCACGGTCACGTCGAGGGCCGTCGTCGGCTCGTCGGCGATCAACAGGTCCGGACTGCAGGCAAGCGCCATCGCGATCATCACCCGCTGGCGCAGTCCGCCGGACATCTGGTGCGGGTAGTTCCTGGCACGCCGATCAGGATTGGGCACGCGCACGTTCCCGAGCGCCTCGACGGCGAGCTTTTCGGCTTCCGCCCAGCTTTTTCCCTGATGCAGCACGAACATCTCGGCGATCTGTCGTCCGACCGTCGAAAGCGGGTTCAGCGCCGTCATCGGCTCCTGAAAGATCATGGCGATACGGTTGCCGCGCAGCCGCCGCATCTCACGCTTCGGCAGCGCCAAAAGGTTCTGTCCCTTGAACAGTATCTCGCCGCCGGTGACGGCGAGCGGCCGTTTCAAAAGGCCCATGACGGCAAGCGATGTGACCGATTTTCCGGAACCGGATTCGCCGACGAGGCCATAGGCTTCGCCGGGCATGATCTGGAAGGAGACGCCCTTGAGCAGTGGATGGTGGCTGGAACGGCCGAGCGAAACGCCAAGCTGGAGGTCCTTGATGTCGAGAAGCGGCGCGGTCATGGCTTGCGCGTCCTCATATGCGGATCGAGGCTGTCGCGCAGTCCGTCGCCGAGAAGGTTGAAGCCGAGCACCGAAAGAAAGATGGCAAGGCCGGGAAAGAGCGCCGCCCAGGGGGCGAGCTGGATGAGTTGGCGGGCATCGGTCAACATCGAGCCCCAGCTCGGGAACGGCGGCTGGATGCCGAGCCCGAGGAACGAGAGTGCAGCTTCTGACAGCACCGCCGAGCCCATGCCGAGCGTCGCCATGACGAGGATCGGCCCCATCATGTTCGGCAGGATTTGCGTGAACATGATGCGCAGGTCGCCATAGCCCAGCGTCTGGGCCGCCTGCACGTAGCCCTGCGATTTCAGCGACAGCGTCGAAGACCGGGCGATGCGGCAGGTCCAGCTCCAGTTGGTGAGGCCGAGCGCGATCAAAAGCGACGGCAGCCCGGGGCCGAGCACCGCCATCACGGCAAGCGCGAAGATCAGCGAGGGGATCGCGAGCATGACGTTGGTCAGGCCGTTGACCAGGTCGTCCCACCAGCCGCCCCAATAGCCTGCGGTCATACCGAGCGTGACGCCGATGATCGAGTTGATCACCTGCGACACGATGCCGACGGTCAGCGAGATCTGCGCGCCGTAGAGAATGCGGGTATAGACATCGCGTCCCTGCGCGTCCGTGCCGAACCAGAAGGTGGCGTCCGGTGGCAGTTCGGAATTCATCAGGTCCGCATCGAGCACCGGGTCGAAGGGTGCGATCCAATGGGCAAGGAGACCGGCGAAGATAACCAGCGCCGTCAGCGTCGCACCGAGCCAGAAGTTGAAGCCGAGGCGCATGGGCGTCACTCCTGCTTGATGCGCGGATCGATCGCGGCATAGACCAGATCGACGGCGGTATTGATGATCAGGAACCACAGCACGATGACGAGGATCGTGCCCTGCACCACGGGAATGTCGCGGATCGCCACACTGTCGACCAGGAGCGAACCGATGCCGGGCCAGGCGAACAGCTTTTCGATGACGACCGCCTGGCCGATCAGCGAGCCGAACTGCAGGCCGACCGTGGTGACGATCAGCACCAGCGCATTGCGGGCCACATGCCAGCGCACGACCTTCGCCTCGCTCATGCCTTTGGAATGGGCGGTGCGGATGAAATCGGCGTTCAACACGTCGAGCACGCCGGCCCGCGTGGTACGCGCAAGCAGCGCCAGCGGTGTAACGCCGAGGGTCACGGCCGGCAGGATGAGGTTTTGCAAAGAGCCGTCGCCATAGCCGAAACTGGGCAGCCAGTTCAGTTGCAGCGCGAAGAGGTACATCATCAAAAGGCCGAGCCAGAATTGCGGCATGGAGAGGCCCGAAACCGCGCCGATCATCGTCACGGTATCGAGAATCGAACCGGGCCGGAGTGCGGCAAGAAAGCCGAGCGGCACGCCGACGACGATGGCAAAGACCATGGCGGCAACGGCCAGCTGAAGCGAGGCGCCCATGCGGTCACCGATGAGGTCGATGACCGGCTGGCGCGTGCGGAAACTGGTGCCGAGATCGAACTGGGCGAGATCCGTGACATAGGTCACGAAGCGCTCCATCAGCGGCTTGTTCAGACCGAACTCCTCGTTGAGGCGAGCGATCATTTGCGGATCGGCGGCGCGCTTGCCGTCAGCAAAGAGGCTGGCCGCGAAGGTACCGGGGACGACGGAGAAGATAACGAAGATCAGCAGCGCCACCACGACGATCGTCGGGACGACCTGCAGAATGCGGCGCAGGGTAAAACGAAGCATGAGCGGTTCCATTTTGGCCACCCGACTGGGTGGGACAACTGATGTGTGGGGCGGCCGAAGCCGCCCCGAACCTCTCAAGGGCTATTTGCGTGCGTCCGGAGCCGTGTCGTCGATCCAGATCTCGTCATAGGGCTGAACCGCCAGTTCCGTCGCGTTCGGGACAAGGCCGTGGATCCAGGGCTGGTAGGCCATGACGGCCTTGTTGTAGTTGAAGAACCAGACCGGCGCATCGTCCTGCACGATGTTGTTGGCCTGGCGAAGCAGATCGCCCTGCTTGGCCGGGTCGCGTTCCTGCTGGGCCGCCTCATAGAGCTTGTCGAAATCCGGGCTCGAATAGCTCGCGTAGTTGCAGGCCGACTGCGCCGTCTTGGAATAGAAGCAACGCAGCGCATTGAGCGGGTCGGGACCGGACAGGTTCGACCAGATGAAGGCCTGAAAGTTGTTCGACGTCACGGCATCGCCAAGCGCCGAGCTTTCGACCGGTTTCGGCTTCACGGTGATGCCGACCTTCTTCAGCATCGGCAGGATGGCTTCGACGATCGGCACGCCCCAGCTTTCGTTCGGGCTCGCCGTCACTTCGAATTCGAAGCCATCGGCATAGCCTGCTTCTGCAAGGAGAGCCTTGGCCTTCTCAGGATCGAAGGCGTAGGGCGCCTTGTCCTTGTCGAAGGCCGGCGAAGACAGCGGCAGCCAGCCGGAAGCCGGGTAGGCCTTGTTCTTGACGAGCCGTTCGATGATCAGTGGTGCGTTGATCGCATGGTTGATCGCCTGGCGGACCCGCTTGTCCTTGAAGGGTTCGAAGGCCGGGTTGAAGCCGATGTTGCGCGTATAGACCTCGGCGACTTCGAGCAAGTGGTCCTTGAGCGCGTCCTCACCCTGATAGGCCTGGTACTGGGTAGGCCCGAGGATGGAGACATCGATTTCCTTGTTGCGGAATGCGACGTCGCGCGCGGCGTCCTCGGCCATCAGCACGATGTTGATGCGGTCGAGATAGGGCTTGCCCTCCTCGTAGTACTTGTCGAACTTTTCGACGACGACCTGCGAACCCGGCACGTGTTCCTTGAAGACGAAGGCACCGAGGCCGACGGGGGTCTTGGCGAAGCTCGATTCATCCTCGACATTCGACGGATAGATCACCGTCGTGTTCTGCATCAGCGGGAAGCCGGGGTTGATCGGTCCGGTATAGGTGATCTCCAGCGTGTGGTCGTCGATCTTCTTGAGACCGGAAATCTCCTCGGCCTTGCCGGCGATGAACTCATCCGCACCCTTGATGACGGCAATATAGCTGGCGCCCGGGAAGGCGTTCTTCGGGTTGGCGATGCGCTTGTAGCTGTAGATGATATCGTCGGCCGTCAGCGGCTTGCCGTTGTGGAAGACGGCATTGTCGCGCAGGCGATAGGTGTGCACCGTACCGTCCTCGGACACCTCTTCCGAGCTTGCGAGTTCCAGCACCGGCTTGTTCTGGATCGAATCCCAGCTGTAGAGGGCGCGGTGGATCGCCTGGGTGATAAATTCTTCCTGCGTGTTCGGGCTTGCCTGAACATCAAGCGTAGCGAAGCTCGAGCCATAGGGTGCGGTAAAGACGAGCGTTCCGCCGTGGCGTTCACCCGCAGCCAGCGCTCCGGTTGCCACCCCGAGGCCGAGCATTGCGGCCAATGTCAATCTTTTCAGCATGCTGTTTTCCCTCTCGTGCCGTTTTCGGCTTTGTGTTGGTCAGTCCGGCAGGCCGTCAGCGCGCGTCATGCACGACGCGGCCTGCAAGCAGGGTCATCAGGCAGCGTGTGCCTGAGAGGATGGTGTCCGCCGGTGCTTCCAGCAGGTCGTTGTCGAAGACGGCAATGTCGGCCCATTGGCCCGGCACCAGTTTGCCCTTCACGCCCTCGGCCCTCTGCGAATAGGCGCCATACTCCGTGTAGGCCTGCAACGCTTCCTCGCGGCTCAGCTTCTCCGTCTCCACCATCACGGTGCCCTTGCCGGTCTTGCGCGTGATCATGGCGTGAAGGTTCGGGAAGGGGTCGGGCGAGCAGACCGGCGAGTCCGAGCCTGTCGAGGGCTTGAGGCCCATGCGCATCCAGGTGCCGATCTGGTAGGACGCCTTGCCGCGCTCATCGCCCAGCACCGAGATGTAGCTGTCGCCGAAGTCGTGGATGAAGGCCATCTGCGGCGCCGGCAGAATGCCGGCCGCCTTCATGCGCCGATCCTGCTCGGGGCTCGAGAAGCCGCAATGCTCGATGCGATGACGCCGATCCGGATCGGGATTGGCGGCCAGCGCCTTTTCATAGGCGGTGACCAGCTGCTCGATCGCACCGTCGCCGATCGCGTGGCAGGCCATCTGATAGCCGCGGTCGTGGCAGGATTTGACGATCGCCTCGACATCGGCATCCGGCAGCATCTGCACGCCGAGATTGTCGGGCTCGCCGAGATAGGGCTTCGTCATCCAGGCGGTGCGCCCGCCGGCCGAGCCGTCGAGGAAGATCTTCACGGCACCGACGCGCAACAGGTCGTCACCCGCGCCGGAAATGAGCCCCGCCCGCCATGAATCCTCGACGATCGAGACGCCGGGATCGCCCAGCAGCGTCAACCAGACGCGCACCGGCAAGCGGCCGGAAAGCTTGGCCATCTCATAGGCCTGGATTTCGGCAAAGCCGGCGAGTTGGCCGACCGCCGCATCCATACAGCTCGTAATGCCGAGCGACAGAAGATAACGCCCTGCCCGCTCGATGCCGTCGATCAACTCCTCCGTCGTCACCTCGGGAATGGCCGTCTTGATGAGGTTCTGCGCGTTTTCCGCCAGGAACCCGTTGAGGCGCCCGTCCGTGGTGCCGATCACGCCGCCGTCGGGTACCGGCGTCGCCTCGGTGACACCGGCCAGGCTCAGCGCCAGCGAATTCGCGATGGCCACATGGCCGCACGCGCGCGTCAAAAGCACGGGATGATCCGGCACGGCGCGGTCGAGTTCCTCCCGGGTCGGATGGCGGCCGACATCGAGCTTGACTTGGTCATAGCCGCGCGCTCGTACCCAGCCACCCTTCGGCGTCAAGGCGGCCCGTTCGGCAAGTTTTGACAGAAGCGAGGCAAGCGTCGGCGCGGCGGCAGGCGTCGCATCGACCCAGCCCATGGTGATGCCGGTGGAAATCAGGTGCAGGTGATTGTCGATGAGACCGGGGCTGGCAAAACGGCCTTCGAGATCGATCACCTCGGTATGCGGCCCCTTGAGGCTCGCCATCTCGGCATCGCTGCCGGTCGCCAGAACCTTGCCCTGCCAGATGGCAACGGCCTCGCTGGTCCCCTCCTCCCTGCCCCGCCAGATACGGCCGTTGTGCAGAATAAGATCAGCGTGAAGCTGGAAGGCCATTAACAATCCCCCTTTTGTTATCAGCTTGATTTCGTGAGCCTCCTCGCTGCCTCGAAATCAGAACTGTTTGCCTTGGGCGCAACGTGGAAGGTTTGTCGGGGTTTGGCTAATTCGCTTTTAGCAAAGGCTGATGCAATATCGGCATAGCGATTTCCTTCCAAGGACTTATGATCCCCTCAGCTGCAACGTAGGGGAGATCTGGGCATGGAGATCAAGTGGCTGGAGGACTTCGTGACGCTTGCCGACACATCGAGTTTTTCGCGCGCTGCCGAGTTGCGCAACGTGACTCAGCCTGCCTTCAGCCGTCGCATCAAACAGCTGGAGCGCTGGCTCGGCGCAACGCTGATCAACCGCGCCACCATGCCGGCGGAACTGACGTCGGCAGGTCGCAATTTCCTGCCCATAGCACAGGAGGCAATCCGAACCTTCTATGCAGCACGCGAGTCGCTGCGCCCGTCGCACGAAGAAGGCCTCATCCGCTTTGCCGCGCTCCATACGCTGACGGTAACGATCTTCCCGGGCTGGCTCAAACTGCTGGAAAATGCAGGTGGCGCCTTCAGCACCTCGCTGATGCCCGACCGCGGCGGCATCGAGGCCAATCTTGACGCCCTGATCGGCGACGAGGCGGATTTCTTCCTGACCTATGCGCATTCGGAGGTGCCGTTCCATCTCGACCGCGCACAATTCTCGTCGTTGACGATCGCCCATGACCGGCTGATCCCGCTCGCCGCGGCAAAGGTCTCCATCCCCGATGGCACGCTACCGGGACTGCACATCCTCGATCGGGCCGTGGCGCACCCGCGGCTCTCCATTCCCTATCTGAGCTACGGGTTCAATTCCTTCTTCGGTGTCGCCCTTTCGCGTCTCATGCTGCGGCGCCCGCCCTTCCGGCGTCGCACCACGCATGAAAACACGATCAGCGCCGGGCTGATGAACATGGCCATGACGGGTGCCGGCGTTTGCTGGCTGCCCGAAAGCCTTGCCCGTGACGCGATCGATGCCGGGGCTCTCGTACCCGCTTCCGCGGATCGGGGCTGGAATCTCGACCTCGAAATACGCCTCTACCGTCATGCGGCAACGCGCAGCCGCAGGGTCGAAGATCTTTGGCAGACGGCAAAGCTCCTGCTGGAACGCGAGCCCGCCTAGACAGGCTCGCGGAAAGATCAACGCGCGCAATTCGCCGTGTCACGGACGGTGGTCTAAATCTTGACCTTCAGCGCACGCGGATCGTAGGCCGGCGCCACATGCGCCGTCGCGGCATAGCGAACGCCGGCAAGATCGATCTCGAAGCGCTCCCCCTCGAGGAAGGTTTTGTCCACGCCTTCGGGGCTTTCGAGCAGTCCGAGTGCGACCGAACGCCCGAGCGTGTGACCGTAGGCGGCAGAGCGGACCTCGCCGACCGGTTTTCCCGCACGCAGGATCAGTTCGCCGCCCCAAAGCATCGGCAAGGGATCGTCGAGCGTAAACTGCACGATGCGACGCGACGGCGTGCCCTTGGTCTTTGCAGCCACGAGCGCATCGCGGCCGACGAAGCCGTCGGGTTTTCCCAGAGCAACAGCAAAGGCAAGACCGGCCTCGTAGGGGTTGATGTCGGGTGTCAGTTCCCGGCTCCAGGCGCGATAACCCTTCTCCAGCCGCAACGCCTCAAGCGCATAGTAGCCGCAATCCATGAGGCCGAACGCGCGACCGACCTCGTGCAGCGCCTCGTAAACACCAACCGCGAATTCTGTCGGCACGATCAGTTCCCAGCCGAGTTCGCCGACATAGGTCATGCGGTTGGCAAAAGCCGTGGCGTAGCCGATATCGATCTCGCGAATGGTCGCGAAGGGAAAGCCCTCGTTCGAGATATCGGCCGACGTGAGCTTCGAGAGAATGTCGCGCGACTTCGGCCCCATCAGCGCCAGGACTGCATAGGACGACGTCACGTCGGTCAAAGTCACGTGGGCGTCCGCGGCAAGGTTCTTGCGGATCCAGTCCGCATCATGCACCGCTTGGGCCGAACCTGTGACCAGCAAGAAGCAATCGGCGGCAAGTCGCATGACGGTTAGGTCGCTCTCGTAGCCGCCCCGGGCGTTCAAGAGGCCGGTATAGACGGAACGGCCGATCTCGCCGTCGATGTCGGCAGCGCAGATGCGATTGAGCGCCGCTGCCGCATCCCACCCCTGGACAAGCAGCTTGGCGAAGGAGGTCTGGTCGAAAATGCCGGCAGCGTCGCGCGTCGCCTTCATCTCGCGCCTGACCGCTTCATGCCAGTTCTGCCGACCGAAGGAATACTCGGTCACCGGGCGCTCGCCTTGCGCGGCAAACCAGTTGGCCCGTTCCCATCCCATTTTCGAGCCGAAGCACGCGCCCTTGGCGGCAAGGCGATCGTAGAGAGGCGAGCGGCGGAAGGGGCGCGCCGTATCGAGCTCCCGATTTGGCCAAGGCATCGCATAGTGCAGACCGAGCGTTTCCTTGACGCGATCGTGCAGCCAACGCGGATTGTTGTTGAAGCCGGCGAAGCGACGGATATCGACCGGCCAAAGATCCATGGTCGGCGCGCGGTTTACGATCCACTCGGCAAGGGCTCGACCTGCCCCGCCGGCGCTGGCAATCCCCATGGAGTTGAAGCCTGCGCCGATAAAGAAGTTCTTCAGTTCCGGCGCCTCGCCGAGAATGAAATTGTTGTCCGGGGTGAAGCTCTCCGGGCCGTTGTAGAACTTCTTCACTTCTGACGTCGCAAGCTGCGGCACGCGCTGCAGCGCATTGTGCATCAGGATTTCGAACTGGTCCCAATCGTCAGGCAGAAGCGCGAACTCGAAATCATCGGGAATGCCGGCCATGCCCCAGGGCTTGGCTTCCGGCTCGAAGCCGCCCATGACGAGCCCGCCGACTTCCTCCTTGAAATAGATGTAGCCGTCGGGATCGCGCATGACCGGCAGATCCGGATGCACGCCCTCGATGCGACCGGTGACGATGTACATGTGCTCGGCCGAGTGCAGCGGCACGGTGACGCCACACATCTGGCCGACCTTGCGCGCCCACTGCCCGGCGCAGTTGACGACGATCTCCGCGGCAATGGCGCCCCGATCGGTTTCGACGCCGGTGACGGCGCCGTTCTTGGTCGAAATACCGGTCACTCGGACGCGCTCGATCACCCGCGCGCCGCGATTGCGTGCGCCCTTGGCGAGCGACTGGGTGAGATCGGTCGGATTGGCCTTGCCGTCGCCCGGCAGCCAGACGGCGCCGACGAGATCGTCGATCGCCATGACCGGCCAGAGATCCTGCGCCTCCTTCGGCGAGATCACCTCGATCGCCACACCTTGTGCACGGGCCGAGGCGGCCGTGCGTTTCAACACGGTCATGCGGTCTTGCGTGCGGGCAACCGAGAGGGAGCCACAATTCTTCCAGCCGGTGGCAAGTCCGGTTTCGGACTCCAGCTCGCTATAGAGCTTGGTCGAGTATTTGATCAGACCCGTCATGTTGGCGTGGCTGCGCAACTGACCGACGAGACCGGCCGCATGCCAGGTCGTGCCGCCACTCAGCTGCCCCTGCTCCAGCAAAACGACGTCGTTCCACCCGAGCTTGGTCAAGTGATAGGCGACCGAGCAGCCGATGATGCCGCCACCGACGATGACGACCTGTGCCTGTTTTGGAAATTCCTGCGCCATGAAACGACCTCCCGAACCCATGGAAGGCCGCACGGTAACAAAATGCGGGTAAAGAACAAGACATAAAGTTACAAAATATTACATTTCATAATTCTGCGACGACCAAGGCTGGACCTTTGCGCTCAAGCGCCTCGCGGATTGCCTCCGGCGGATGCCGGTCGACAATCACCCCGGCCGCCGCTTCGAACCGGGGAATACGCAACGGCGTCAGCCGTCCGAACTTGGAACTGTCGAGGACGAAATAGGCCTTGGCCGCCGTTGCCACCATGCGCGAGCGCTGCTCGGCGCCGCTGCGGGTAAAGTCGGTCACCTCGCCATCCGGCGACAGGCCGCCGCCGCCCAGGAACGCGACGTCGACACGGAAATGGCTGATGGCCTCGAGCGCATCGATACCAATGGCCGCTTCTTCATCCGGATCTATTTCGCCGCCGAGCATATGGACGCGCACCTGGGGCTGACGGCACATCAACAGGGCAATCGATAGAGAAGTCGTACAAATCGTTAGGTTTTTTCGCCCAGCCAGAGCATGGGCCACAGCAAGCGTCGTCGTGCCGGAATCAAGGAAGATCACCATGCCGTCGCGCACGAGACCTGCCGCCGCGCGGCCGATCAGCGCTTTTGGCCCGGCATTCTCCTCCCGCCGCTCGACAAAGGCTGCCTCGGTTGGCTCGAACAGGGTGGCACCGCCATGGACAAGATCGAGTTGACCGCGATCGGCAAGAAGCTTCAGGTCGCGCCTGATGGTCTGACGCGAAACATCGAAGAAGTCCGCAAGCTCGGTGATACCAACGGTACCGTCGACTGCAAGACGCCTGAGGATCTCGCCGTGACGGCGAGGAGCAAGAGCGCGAGCGTTTTGTTGTTCTGACATGTGACTATCTGTGTTCATTTTTGTCCATTTGACAAGCTGCGGCGCCTGTCCACGCCGCGACGCACATCGCAAACCACTTCCCCTCCCCGGATTCAAGCGAATTTCATTGGATCCTCGCTCAAACGGGGATTGGCAACAACGCGAAATGTTGCATAATGTAACTATTGTTCCCCAGTCGTACCACGTTGACGCCTTTCGTGATCAGGAAGAGACAATGCAACAGGCATGTGCGCAGGCTCGCCACTTCACCTTCTACCTCCTCGATGGGTTCGCCCTGCATGGTTTTTCGGCAGCGATCGAAGCGCTGCGTCTTGCCAATGACGTTGTCGGCCGCCCGATATACGGCTGGCACCTGGTAACGTCAGATGGTGAACCCGCCATCTCATCCTGCGGCACAGGCATCCCGGCAGCGGGGCCGCTCTCGGCCGAACGCACCCGGTTTGGCCGCGGTACCGACACAGGCTTCGTCGTCGTCTGCGGCGGCCGCACGAAGCCGCCGGCCGACAGGGCCCTTGAGGCCTGGCTGCGATCAGGCGCGCGCAGCAATGCGTGCCTCGCCGGGTTTGGCGGCGGCGTCTACTGCCTGGCGCGTGCGGGGCTGCTTGATGAGCGTCGCTGCGCCGTCCACTGGGAACACTTTCCCGATTTCTCCGAACGGTTTTTCGTCGCAGACGCGCACCAGACCGCATTCGAAATCGACGGCGGGATCTACACCTGCGCCGGCGGCAACGCGCCCTTCGACATGTTCCTGCACATCATCGAAGCGGACCTTGGTCGGGACGTGGCCACCCGTATCTGCGAGGCAGCGCTCTGTGAGCGGCTGCGCGAGACCGGCGAGCGCCAGCGCCTGCCGCTGCAGGCGCGCCTCGGCATCGACAATCCGCTATTGATCCGTGTCATCGAAAAGATGGAGGCAAATCTTGCCGAGCCGTTGAAGCTCGCCGACATGTCACCATCGACCGGATTGTCCCGGCGCCAGATCGAGCGCCTGTTTCGAAGGGAAATGGGCCGCACGCCGGCGCGCTACTATCTCGACCTGCGGCTGGAGCGCGCCCACCTGCTGCTGCTCACCTCCTCCCTTCAGGTCATCGAGATCGCAGTCGCCTGCGGCTTTTCCACCGCCTCGCACTTTTCCCGAACCTACCGCGAACGCTACGGCCTTACGCCGCAGCGTTCACGTCTCAACGAGATGGAGCGCCTGCGCACCGGAAGCGGCCGCAAGGCTGTGATGGCGGAGCTCCGGGTGGCTTAGGGAGGGGCGCAGAAAAAGCGCCGCCCCCTTCAGAGCGAAGGGAGGCGGCGCTTTGCAAAGGCCTGGAAGCGACTTAGCGCCAGGCCTGGGTGCGCGCGAGCAAGCCGCGGGAGATCAGCGCGTGGACAAGCTTGGCCGCAACGTTCGTGTAGAAGATCATCATGCCCATGGCCGCCGCCGGCGCGATGTCGCCGGCGTCATCCATGTTGAGTACGGCAACCGACGCGAGTTTCGTATCGGTCGAGTAGAGAAACACCACCGCCGAGACGGTCGTCATCGCATTGACGAAGAGATAGATCGCGATGTTGAGGATCGCCGGTAGGCAGACCGGCACCGTGACCCGAAAGAACAGCCGATGGAAAGGCTGCTTCAGCGAGGCGGCGACGGATTCGAATTCCGGGTCCATCTGCTTCAGTGCCGTCAACGCGGTCAGGTGCGCGACCGTGTAGAAGTGCGTCACGGTCGAAACGACCAGGATCGTCATCGTGCCGTAGATCGGGTGCAGTGGATTGGCCGGGTTGTTGAAGAAGAAGATATAGGCAAGGCCGAGCACCATGCCGGGCACGGCCATCGGCATCATTGCGAGGAAATGAAACAGGCCGCGGCCGAAGCGGAAGCCATCTGCCTTCTCGACCATGTAGGCGCCGGCAAAGACGATGACCGAACCTAAGAGCGCCGTCAGCAATGCGAGCTGGATCGAGTTGCCATAGGCGGCCCAACCGCCACCATCCATCAGGTCGAACGCGAAGTTCTTGGCTGTCAGCGTCAGGTCATAGGGCCAGAATTTCACGACCGCTGCGATCTGGCACATGGCGATCATGCCGAGAATGAACAGGCTGACCAAGCAGGCGAAGGCAAAGCAGAGCGTATCCGTGCGAGCATTGCGTTTGGGCGTGTAGGGCACGGCGCGCGCCGACAGGAGCGCCACCTGACGTTTCTGCATGCGCTGGTCGACATAGAAGGCAAGCACCGCCGGCACGAGCAGGATGACGGAAACGACGGCTCCCATCTCGAAGTTCTGCTGGCCGATCACCTGCTTGTAGATATCGACCGCGAGCATACCGTATTGCCCGCCGATCACCTTGGGCAAGCCGAAATCGGTGATGACAAGCGTGAAGACGACGAAGGCTGCCGAGACGATCCCGTAGCGCGCGCCGGGCACCGTGACCGTCGTAAACGTGCGCCATTTGCTGGCCTTCAACGAAGTCGCTGCCTCGTAGTGCCGAGCATCGGCGACGGAAAGGGCGGTCAGGATGATCAGAAAGGCGTGCGGCAGGGTGAAGAAGATCGAGCCGATGACGATGCCGATCGGTCCATAGATGGAATAGCCGAGCAGCCAGTCCTTGAAGACCCCCTGATTGCCGAAGAGATAGACGAGCGCGATGCCCGGCAGCAGGGAGGGTACGAGGATCGGGATCGTCAGGATGCCGCGAAAGAGCCCTTTCAACGGCATGCAGCTTCGTGTCAGCCCAAAAGCGAGCGTAAAGGCGATCGCAACCGTGAACACGGTGCTGATGACCGCCATCAGCACGGAATTGTAGATCGACTGGGCAAGGGCTGGCGTCGAGAAATACGTGCTGAAATTCTCGAAGCCGAGGCTGCGTGCGGGCCGGAGCACAACACGCCGGAACGTGCCGGAATCGTATTCGCGCCACTCCGTGCCCTTCTCCAGCGTGGAGCCGACCAGGAAGGCCGCGTCATCGCTGGTGCCGCGAATGCGGTAGTGGACGGGACTGCGGAATTTGAACTCCGGGAAGAACTTCGTGGCCGCAAGCCGCCCGTCGGAACTCACCGACAGCTCGGCTTCCGTCACGGCAGCGAGTGTACGGTTCAGGTCTTCGGCGCTAGCGATTGGACCCCAGTTCGCACCGGTCTCGTCGCTCACCTGGAACTCGAAGGCTGAAAGCTCGAACCTATAGGTCGAAAGCGACTTCGACAGCATCACGAAGAGCGGTGCGCCGAGTGCCACCACCAGATAGAGCCCGATGACCGCCATGAAGCCGAGCTTGACGCGATCGTCTTTGGAGGACTCCTGGCGCAGCCGCTTGCCGATCAGGGGAAGGTGGGGTGCTTCCAGAACCATGTTCATCGTCCGGCACCCCTCGGATAGAGCAGCAGGCGCTCGCGCGGGATCTCCACCTGGATAGCGCCGCCGGTTTCGATCCGCAGACGTCTGACCGCGTTGACCGAGAAGTCGGCAACCAGCGTGCGTTCGCCGAGACGGGGTGCCGTCAGGCACGTGCGCCAGAACATGCCGAGGAACTCCATCTCGCGCACCTCGGCGTCAATCAGGTTTTGCGGTGTGGCCGGCCGGTCGCTGGCGTTGACGGCATGGGCATCCGCTCCGTGGGGAATAATGTCGACCGGGCGAACGACTGCCGTTGCCGCATGGCCGGTGGAAAAATCCTCCGTCGAACAGCAGAAGGCAGAGTGGCCGATCTCGACTTCGCCGTCTCCGAGTACACGGGCTTCGAACTGGTTGGTCTCGCCGATGAAGTCGGCGACGAACAGCGTCTCGGGATGACGGTAGATTTCGGTCGGCGAGCCGACCTGCTCGATGACGCCGTGGTTCATGACGACGATCCGGTCGGCCATGGCGAGCGCCTCCTCCTGGTCGTGCGTCACCATGATGGTGGTGACGCCGAGCTTTCGCTGCAGCGCCTTGATCTCATGGCGAAGATGCACGCGGACCTTGGCGTCGAGTGCCGAAAGCGGTTCGTCGAGCAACAATAGCCCCGGCGAAATGGCGATGGCGCGGGCAAGCGCGATGCGCTGCTGCTGGCCGCCGGAAAGTTGGGCCGGATATTTTTTGCCGTGAGCGGAAAGGCCGACGGTTTCCAGGAGTTCGGCGACCCGGGATGCAACACCAGCCTTCGATCGACCTGTGTTTTCCAGGCCGAAGGCGATGTTCTGTTCGATGGTCAGGTTGGGAAAGAGCGCGTAGGACTGGAAGACGATGCCATAGTCGCGGCTCGAGGCCGGTAGCGTCGAGATGTTGCGTCCGTCCTGCAGGATGGCGCCCTTGGTCTGAAGATCGAGACCGGCAATCGCCCGAAGCAGCGTAGTCTTGCCGCAGCCGGAGGGGCCGAGGAAACAGATGAACTCACCCCTGGCAATGGAGAGCGAAATATCGCGCAGCGCGACGAAATCGCCATAGGTCTTCCACAGGTCCGAAATCTGCAGATAGGGGGCGGTGTCCGTCGCCGCGTAATCGGCAGTCAGCGAACGGCTGGTTGGTGTCGGTTCGATCGACAGGGCATGCCTCATCTGCAAGCTCCGCTGGCTTGAGGAATCTCAGGAGAATGCGAGCGGGCGCAGCGCAATCGCGCTGCGCCCGGCCGATCAGGCTCAGCTCTTCGGCTCAGACTTGGCGTCGTAACGCTTCTGCCATTCCTTGAGGATTGCCGCGCGGTTGTTGGCGGCCCACTCGAAATCGTTGACGATCATCCTGGATGCAATGTCGTCCGGCAGGTGCTCGACCTGCTTGGCGACGCCCGGATAGGCAACGACGGCATAGCCGGCATTGTACATCTCGTTGGCTTCCTTGGTGACCGACCAGTCGACCAGCGTCTTTGCGGCTTCGAGATTTGCCGTGCCGGCGATGATCGCGGTTGCCTCCGCCTCCCAACCCGAACCTTCGGCGGGGAAGATGATGTCGATCGGTGCGCCGGCGCTCTTGGCCTTGGCGCCCGGGAACTCGAAGGACACGCCGATCACCGCTTCGCCGGCACCTGCCATCTTGCACGGCTTGGAACCGGAATGGGTGTAGGCGGAGATGTTCTGGTGGAGCTTGTCCATAAAGTCCCAGGCCTTCTCGTCACCCCACATCTGCATCCAGCCCGAAACGTCGAGGAAGCCGGTGCCCGAGGATGCCGGGTTCGGCATCACCACATGCCCCTTGTATTCGGGGTTCGTCAGGTCCTTCCAGCTCGTCGGCGGCTTGAGGCCGAGCTTTTCACCTTCGGCCGTGTTGTAGCAAAGAGCTGCGACATAGGCGTCCATGCCGACCCAGCTCGGCGGCGTGTCCTGGTCGACGAATTTCGGGTCGAGCGCCTCGACGCCGGCCGGCTTGTAGGGCTCGAGCATGCCTTCGGTTTTCAGGAGCAAGAGCGAGGTGGCGGCGAGCCCCCAGACCACGTCGGCCTGCGGGTTGTCCTTTTCGGCCAGCAGCTTTGCCGTCATGACGCCGGTGGAATCGCGAACCCAGTTGATCTTGATATCCGGGTGCGCCTTCTCGAAGGTCGCCTTGTAGCGGTCAAGGTCGACGGCCTCGACGGCGGTGTAGACAGTGAGCTGGGTTTCAGCAAAGGCGACAGCGGGAAGCACGGCGGAA
Source organism: Ensifer sp. PDNC004 (assembly GCF_016919405.1). Lineage (NCBI taxonomy): Bacteria > Pseudomonadati > Pseudomonadota > Alphaproteobacteria > Hyphomicrobiales > Rhizobiaceae > Ensifer > Ensifer sp. PDNC004. Next base: position 405,362 of record NZ_CP070354.1, on the reverse strand, counting down.
GCAGCACTGGCAAGCATGATGAGCATGCGTCTGTTCATGTTGAAGTTCTCCTCTGAAGTCCTGGAAATACCGGGGAAGCACGGCGGGCAATCTTGCTGCTGCCCTGTTGTGATCGGCTTCGGGAACCATTCTGCGCAGCGGTTTCTGGTAAGTAAAATTTATTATTCTTATCGTTCAGAAGATAAAAACTATGGATGCTCTGCCACAAAACGAGGCAAGCTGGCAGGCAGACGATGAAGCCATGAGCAACGCCCAGGACAACGTCACCCGACCTGCAAAACGAAGAGGCAGATCGACGATTGCGCGGGAAACGAGCTGCCGCGACCGTCCGGCGTTCAATAAAAAAGGGAGCCGCCATGGCAGCTCCCAGAGGGGTGAACCTGCGGGGGAAACGCGTCAGATCACCATGGCAAGGAGAAGGTCTTGACGTTGGTAAAGCTCTTCATCGCCTCGATGACGCCTTCCTTGTAGCCGTTGCCCGAATCCTTGATACCGCCGAAGGGGCTCATCTCGATGCGGTAGCCCGGCACTTCCCAGATGTTGACCGTGCCGACCTTGAGGCCCGCGATGTACTTCTGCATGCGCCGGAAGTCGTTGGTGCAGACGCCGGATGAGAGGCCGAAGGCGGTCGAGTTCGAGAGCGCGATCAGCGCGTCGTCGTCATCCGGCGCGCGCACGATCGGTATGATCGGCGCGAAGGTTTCCTCCATCACCAGTTCGCTCGAATGCTTGACCCGGTCGACGACGATCGGCGGCAGGAGGGCGCCCTTGCGGCCCGGATCGTAGAGGATCTCCGCCCCCTCTTCCGCTGCCCGGTGTACCCGCTTTCCGAAAACTTCCGCGGCCTTGGCATGGACGACCGTGCCAAGGTCCGTCGCGCGATCCATCGGATCACCGAACTTCAGCTTTTTCGCCCGCTCCAGCACCAGCGGCACGAAACGATCGGCAACGCTTTCCTGGCAAAGGATGCGCTTTACCGCCGTACAGCGCTGGCCGGAATTCTTCGTCGCGCCGGCAACGGCCAGATCCGCCGCCCTGGCGAGATCGGCGTCCGAGAGATCGTTGAGGATGATCAGCGGGTCATTGCCGCCAAGCTCCAGGATCTGCCGCTTGTAGTGGGCGTGAGCCGCGATCAGCTTGCCGACAGGAACGCTGCCGGTAAAGGTGATGAGGTCGAAGTTCGGATTGGTGATCATCTCCATGCCGATATCGGCGGGCCAGCCGGTCACGACCGAGAGCATTTCCGGCGGCAGGCCGGCCTCATAGAGAATGTCGGCGAAGATCAGCGCCGTCATCGGCGTCAGCTCGGTCGGCTTCAGCACCACGCAATTGTTCGTCGCGACCGCCGGCGCCACCTTGTGCGCCACCATGTTGAGCGGGTGGTTGAACGGCGTGATCGCCGAAATGGCGTTGAGCGGTTCGCGCGTGGTGAAGATCTTGCGCGCCTTGCCATGCGGGGTGAGGTCGCAGGAGAAGATCTCGCCGTCGTCATGGATGCACATCTGGCCCGAAAGCGTCAGCACGTCGAAGGCACGACCAACCTCGTAGAGCGAGTCCTGCTTGGAGATCCCGAGCTCCAACGTGATCAGATCGGAAATCTCCTCCTTGCGGGCAACGAGCAGGTCCGCGGCCTTGAGCAGGATACGCTGGCGCTCGTAGCGCGTCAGCTTCGGCTGGTAGGCAGCCGCGATCTCGAAGGCCTTGCGGGCATGCTCGGCGCTGCCCGCCGGCACCGTGCCGATGACGGCATCGTTGAAGGGGTAGCGCACCTCGACGCGCCCTTCGGTATCGACCGCCTTGCCGGCGATGCGCATGGGCTCGTGGCGAATTGCAAATGCCGTTTCCACCTTGGTCATCGCTCCCTCCCTAGTGTGCTGTCTGGGCTGCGGCGACGAGCGCGTAGTAGAACGCATCGAAATTGCGCAGCGATGCGGATGTCAGCAATTCGGGCAGCTTGCGGTTGGCGATGAACGGCACCGCCTGTTCGGTCAGGCCACCATGCGAGCGCAACGGTTCGTTCAGCGCCGCGAGATCATGACGATGTTCGCTGGTGCCGAGCGTCTTGTTTTCCGACGAGATCAGCACGAGATCGCCGATCCGGTCGTCCGGCAACTCAAAGCGTACGCAGGCTTCCGGGCGGGAAAGCACCACATCGATGCCTTCGATCGCCTGCAGCCGCTCGATGATCTCCTCCTTGTCCGCACCTTCGGGCAGGTAGGCCGTGGCAAACGAGCCGAGTGCGCCGTGATGCACGACATAGGGGTCGGTGATCGGCAGGATGACGCGGGCCGCGTCCTTTCCGAGCCATTGGTCGAGCAGGTCCTGTACATAGATGACGTCAGGCGAACCGTCCGCCTTGTGCTTCGGCTTCATGCCGTGGTCGGCCGTGACGATGATGGCCGCGCCAAGCGCGTCGAGTTCGGTCAGGTACTTGTCGAACATCTCATAGAAGGCATTCGCCTGTGGAACGCCCGGCGCATATTTGTGCTGCACATAGTCGGTCGTCGTCAGGTACATGACGTCAGGGCGGAATTCCTTGAGCAGCTTGACGCCGGCGGCAAAGACGAATTCGGATAGATCCGCCGAATAGACTTCCGGCACCGGACGACCAAGCCAGGCCGAGGCATTGTCGAGGCCGTTTTCCGCCTTGGTCGTCTTGTCGGCCTTTTCAGACGAGAAGCAGATTGCCCTGCCCTCGTCGAACTTGAGCCCGTGGCCGAGCAGCGCCCTGAGCTTGTCCTTCGCCGTCACCACGGCGACCTTCGCACCGGCATCATAGAACGCCTTGAAGATGGTCGGCGCGCGCAGGAAGCGCGGATCGTTCATCATCACTTCGTTGCCGGTCTGCGGCTCGTAGAGATAGTTGCCACAGATGCCGTGGATCGCCGGCGGCCGGCCGGTGGCGATGGAAAGGTTGTTCGGGTTGGTGAAGCTCGGGATAACGCTGAGCGCGGTGCGCTCCGTCCCGGTCTTGCGGATGCGCTCGAGCGTCGGCATCAGCCCAGCCTTGATGGCTTCGTCGAGATAGGCCGGTTCGCAGCCGTCGAGGCAGATGGCAATGGCCGGGACATTCGGCCAGGGATAGGTGCGGCGGTTGGCGGTAACGGTGATCTTGGACATCTTGTTCATCGTAATTTCCTCAGTTCAGGCGGCGAGACGGCGGCGTTCTTCAAGGGCGACGGCCGGGGGAGCGGCGCTGTCGACGCCCATTTCGGAGAGTGAATTGCGGGCGGCATCGACCACGCTGCGCATGACGTGTTCGTCCATGCGGCCGATGCAGCCGACGCGGAAACTGTCGACCACTGTCAGCTTTCCCGGATAGATAATGAAGCCTTTGTCCTTCATCAGGTCGTAGAAGCGATCGAAGGCGAAGGCGGGATGAGCCGGGCTGAAGAAGGTGACGATGATCGGCGACAGCCACTGGTCGGCAAGCAGCGTCTCGAAGCCTGCCTCGCGCATGCCGGCGACCATGACGTCGCGGTTGCGGGCATAGCGGGCTCCACGACCGGCGACACCGCCCTCTTCCCGATGCAGGCGCAAGGCTTCCAGGAAGGCCGCGACCACGTGGGTCGGCGGCGTGAAGCGCCACTGGCCCGTCTTGTTCATGTAGTCCCACTGCGCGTGCACATCGAGGCTGAGCGAATGGCTACGCCCCTTTGCGGCCTCCAGCTCCCTCTTGCGGGCGATGACGAAGCCGAAGCCGGGCACACCCTCGATGCACTTGTTGGCGGAAGAAACGATCGCCTCGTAGCGGAAATCGGCGATACCGGCCGGCACTGCGCCGAAGGCGCTCATGGAGTCGACCAGCAGCTTGCGACCGCGGGAGTAGACCGTGTCGGAAATCTCCTTCAGCGGATTGAGGATGCCGGAACTCGTTTCGCAATGGACGACCACGACATGGGTGATAGCAGGGTCGGCATCGAGTGCCGCTGCAACCTCCGGACCGCGCGGGGGCATATAGTCGCCCTTGTCGATCGTCACATGGTCACGACCGAGATAGGACAGCGTCTGGGCAATGCGCTTGCCATAGGCGCCGTTCATCAGCACCAGCACCTTGCCGTCCTTCGGGACGAAGCTGCCGAGCATGGCCTCGACCGAAAACGAGCCGCTGCCCTGCATCGGCACGCAATCGTACTCGCCCTTGGTATCGCCGGCGATCTCCAGCAGTTCCTGGCGGAGCCTGGCGGTCATTGCCCGGAAATCGCCATCCCAGGAACCCCAGTCCCGCAGCATGGCTTCCTTGACCTGATAGGCCGTGGTCAGCGGACCGGGGGTCAGGAGATAAGGCTCGCCCAGCCTTGGCGTTTCCAGGGGCGCGATGGTTCTTTCAGAAGCGGTGTTTGGCATTGTCCGTCCTCGCGGTTGGCGTGTTCGAGAACGACAATGGGGTGGAAAGATCTATCTGTAAAATCGTTCTTTTGTATCAATCTATCGATGGAAATTATACATCTAGGCGGCCGGCACCAACCGGCTTTCCAGAAGGTCGCCACTCTCGCGCAGGCGCGGATAGGCCATGGTCGTCACCAGCGAATTGACCTCCTTCAACGCTCGAACGATCTCCAGGTGCATGTCGCTCGAAAGGATGCTGGTCGCGATGCCCTGCCGAAGCCGTTCCAGATGGCACTTGCTGCTTTCGTCGACCAGGCGACGCACATGTTCCTTCTGCCGAACCATTTCGCGCGCGATCACCGGATCCGGGGAGACGAGAAGATTGGCCGCCAGCCTGACGTTGGACGACACCGCCGCATGCAGCAAAGTGAGCTCCTGCCATCCCTCCTGCGAGAAGGTGCCTGCGCCGGCAAGCCGCTCCTCGGCCATTTGCAGAAGGCTTTTTGCGACGACGTCTCCGGCATATTCGAGATGGATCGCCGCTTCGGTGAGTTCGATGCCGCGTCGCGATTGTTCTTCGGTGAGGACGCCGCGGTTGACGGCGGCGATGTAGAGCTTGATCGCACTATGGGCCACGTGGATGTCGCCGTCGATGCTTCTGAGCGCCTTCACCGCCTGCGGTGTCGGCGCGTGAATGACGGTCATGACGGGCTCCAGCATCCGGGCGATAAGATTGCCCATGTGGAGCACCTCGCGTGCCGCGGCCGCGAGCGCCTGCGCCGGTTTGTCGATCAGCGCCGGGTCAAGGGCGCTCACATGAGCCGCTCGGTCATTGGCACCGGCGGCCTGCGGCATCAGCAACCGAACGAGGCGCGCCATCGGGCCGCAGAAGATCACCCCGACGAGCACAAGAGCAGCGTTGAAGAGCACATGCAGATTGACGAGCTTGCCCGCCACGGTCTCCCCGGGCAGCCAGTCGAACGGAGAATGCAGCGAAAATAGGCCGAAGATCGCTGCGCCGAACAGGGCGCGGAAGAGGAGATTGCCAAGCGGCAGGCGCCGGCCTTCGACCGGTAGGCCGCGGGTCAGCCACAGTGCGATGAGCCCGCCGCCGACGTTGACGCCGAGCACCAGGGGAATGCCGACCTCCAGGGGCACGATGCCCTTCACGGCAAAGGTCAGGATAAGCAGGATCGCCGCCACGCTGGAGTGCAGCGCCCAGGTGAAGACGGCAGCAAGGATCATCACGGTCAAGGCATCCTTGCCGATGAAGGCGACGACGGAAGGCAGCATCGGGCTCTGCGAGAGCGGCTGCGTCGCATGGCCGATCATCTGCAACGAGAGCAGCAAGAGACCGATGCCGAGCAGGGCGCGCCCGGTCTCCACCGCCTTGCGGGTCGATGCCTTCAGATGCGCGAGACCGCCAACGGCGATCAGAAGCGGCGCCAGCCAATGCAGGTCGAAGGACAGGATCTTGACGACGAGCGCCGAGCCGAGATCGGCGCCAAGCAGCACCGCCAGGCCCGTATCAAGCGCCAGCGCACCGCTGACGGCAAAACCGGCGGCAAGCATGGCGACCGCGGTCGAACTCTGCAGCGCAATGGCAACGGCGCAGCCGCAGATGGCAGCACGCGGTCGTCCACCCGCGCCGCCGACGGTGCGCGCGACGATGTCGCCTGCCGCTGCCTCGACACCCTTTTTCACGAGGCTCACGGCGTAGAGCAGGAGGACGGTGGCGGCGGCGAGCTCGAGGACGACGGCCGGGAGGTTCATGAGGCGCGCTCCGGATAGAGGTGGAATCCGAAAACTATCCGCGCCCGCTTTACATAAATCAAATCGTTCGTTTTAATCAAACCATCGATCAAATCTATTCAACGAGGCGTCGTACGCATGCGCTATGTTCAGCTCCGCGCCTTTCACAACGTCGCCATCCACGGCGGCTTCTCGCGCGCCGCCGAAGCGCTCTTCCTCACCCAGCCGGCGGTCTCGGACCAGGTGCGCAAGCTCGAGGAGGAGTACGACGTCCTCCTCTTCAACCGGAACAAGAAGCAGGTGACGCTGACCCAGGCCGGCCAACAGCTCCTGGAAGTCACCCGCCGCATGTTCGACGTCGAGCAGCAGGCGCTCGATCTCTTGTCGGAATCACGGGCGCTGAGAGCGGGAAAACTGCGGATCGTCGCCGATGCCGCCCACCACCTGCTGCACATCCTTGCCGCCTTCCGGCGCACCTATCCGACCGTCCAGGTCTCGATCGATTCCGGCAACACCGAAACCGTCATCACCAGCCTGCACGCCTATGAAGCGGACATCGGCGTTCTCGGCGAGATCCCGCAGTCGAGCGACTTCGACATTCTGAAGCTCAACTCCACGCCGATCATCGCCTTTGCGAGCCGCGACTACCCGCTGCAAGGCAAGAAAAAGGTGACTTTCGCCGAACTCGTGAAACACCCCCTGGTCATGCGCGAGCAAGGCTCCAAGACGCGGCAAAAGCTTGAGACGATGTCGCAGCAATGTGGCGTGCAACTGACGCCGCTCATCGAAGCCGAAGGTCGCGAGGCGGTTCGCGAGATCGTCGCCGCCGGCGGCGGCGTCGGCTTCGTATCGTCGGCAGAGTTCGGCCAGGACAGCCGCCTCATTCCCATCGAGATCGACGCGCCCGAGATGCTGATGGACGAAGCACTCATCTGCTTGCGCGAGCGTAGCAACGGAAAACTGGTCAGCGCCTTTTTCGACATTGCGCGCAGGCTCACCGCTACACCGGCCTGATCATCACCCGGACGGCAGCGACGCAATTCATCGCGCCAACCAGCCACCATCGACCGGGACGACCGCTCCATGCGGTCACGGTCATCGAAAATCCTATGAATGCGCACTAGGGCCGGCGCTTCGCGTCACGTCTCACAAGGCATGTCACGCAACTGTCACGCGCAATAGATCAGCAAGACTGCTAAGAAGTAGAAAAAGCAATCATTGCTCGAGTGGCAAAATGCCCCGATACCTCTTTCATATTCACCTGTCCGGCAGGATCAGTCGCGATGACCATGGGGCGTTTCACGCCAATGACAGTCAGGCGGTGACCAATGGCAGGTCGATCGCCGACAGGATCGCGGAAGACGACAGGCACCGTAGCGTCATCGTGACTGTCGAACGCGCAGGCGGCATTGTCCTGGCGCGCGTGACTGCCAGGCGGGCCATGCCACCCTGGCAATCTGCGAGTTCGAAATTCGAGCACGCCTGGAGAGAACTGGCCGGCTTTGACGTCAGCCAATTCCGCAGGGTGCGTTAGAAATTCAACTCACGCCTTATCGACGCGAGCACGGACTTCCCCATCGAGGGGCGATGGCTTGCGAGCCACGGCCGCCGGTGGTCCATAAGCCCTATGCAGGGACAATGGTTGCCAGCACGCTGACGCAATCGCCAGATTTGACGAGGCCGGGGAAATGGCGGGCGACGAGGACGCCGTCCATCTTTGCCCTGATGTCCAGCGGTTCGGCGCCGGTGCGGCCGATCGCATAGATGCGGGCGACGACTTGCCCGCTCTTCACCTGGTCGCCGAGATCGACGAACGGCTCGATAAGGCCGCTGTCCTCGGCAAAGCAAAAGCAGTTTCCGTCGGGCATGTCGAGCCACGTGGTTTCTGCGCTTGCGACCGTGCCTTTCAAGATGCCCGCCGCCTTCAGCACGTTGGAAACGCCCGTCTTGGCAATGGCAGCACTCCTGGCCGTCACCGTCCCACCACCGCCAAGCTCGGTGGTGATGAAAACCTTGCCCATCTCCTCCGCGGCCGTGTCGTACATGCCGACGGCATCGATCTCCAGCATCTTCATAGACCATGGGGCGCCGAATGCCCTGACGAGGTCAAAGGATTTTTCCTCCTGTGCCTTGTCCAGCAGGATGTGGGCCGCGCAGAAGGGCAGGAAATCGAGCGTCTTTCCGCCGGAATGAAAGTCGAGCACGATATCGGCAAGCGGTAGCAGCGTGCGCTGGAAATAGTCGGCAATCTTCTGGGTCACAGTGCCGTCCGGCGCGCCCGGGAAACTGCGGTTCATGTTTCCCTTGTCGATCGGCGAAGTGCGGGCGCCGGCCAAAAAGGCCGGATAGTTCATCGCTGGCACGATGATCACGCGACCCGTGACGTCCTCGGCCTTCAGCGTGCGGGCGAGATCGAAGAGCGCAATCGGCCCCTCATATTCGTCGCCGTGGTTGCCGCCGGTGAGAAGGGCCGTCGGGCCCTTCCCGTTCTTCACGACCGTCACCGGGATCATTACCGAGCCCCAGGCGGAATCGTCGCGGCTGTAAGGCAGACGCAGAAAACCGTGATGAACGCCTTTGGCCGAAAAATCGACCGTAGAACTGATCGGCGACGGACGAAGCGTTGCTTCCCGCATGGTTCAATCCTTCACGAAAAGCTTGCGCGGCACGTTGGCGAGGCACTCGACGCCGCTATCGGTGATCAGGATGCTTTCCGTGGTCTCGAAGCCCATGTCCTCGAGCCAAAGCCCCGTCATGAAGTGGAAGGTCATGCCCGGCTTCAGTTCGCTGCGGTCGCCGGGTCGCAGGCTCATTGTGCGCTCGCCCCAGTCCGGCGGATAGGAAACGCCGATGCCGTAGCCTGTGCGATTGTCCTTCACGATGCCGTATTTCTTCAGCACGGCGAAGAAGGCGTTGGCGATATCCTCGCAAGTATTGCCGGGTCGCGCTTTTTCGAGGCCTGCCTCCATGCCCTCCAGCGTGGCCTTTTCCGCGTCGATGAAGGCCTGCGTCGGTTTGCCGAGGAAGACGGTGCGCGAGAGCGGCACGTGGTAACGGTGATAGCAGCCGGCAATCTCGAAGAAGGTGCCCTCGCCTGTCTTCATCGGCCGGTCGTCCCAGGTCAGGTGTGGCGCAGAAGCCTCCACGCCCGAGGGTAACAGCGGCACGATTGCCGGGTAGTCGCCGCCGATGCCGTCGACGCCACGGGTTCCGGCATCATAGATTTCCGCGACCAGATCGCATTTGCGGATGCCGACCTCGATCTTGTCGAAGATGCGCTCATGCATCTTTTCGACGATCCTTGCGGCGTTGCGCATGTAGCCGATTTCCGCCTCGCTCTTGACCGCGCGCTGCCAATTTACGAGGGCGGTCGCGTCGACGAAGCGGGCGTTCGGCAGGTGCTTCACAAGCGACGCGAAGGCGGCGGCGGAGAACCAGTAATTGTCCATCTCCACGCCGATCGTCAGCTTGTCGAGGCCGCGTTCGGCAAGCTTGGCCGCAAGGTAATCCATCGGGTGGCGCTCGGTGGACTGCACATAGTGGTCCGGATAGCCGATGATGTTTTCATGCTTGAGGTAGGCGGTGAACTTGGCGCCGTTGGCATCCTGGCCGCGGCCGTACCAGATCGGTTCGCCCGTCGGCGGCACGACGACACATTGGTGCACGTAGAAGGACCAGCCGTCATAGCCGGTCAGCCAGTTCATGTTCGACGGATCGCTGACGATCAGCACGTCGATGCCCTTGGCCTCCATGGCTTTCCGCGTTTTTTGAAGACGCGTTTCATACTCCGGAAGTGAGAACTTCAGGTTCGCTTGTTTCATCGGTTTTTCCTCTATACCCGGCGAAAAGCCGGTCTCAACTCTCGAAGATCGTGCCCGTGCCCGTCGCAGCGGCGCGGGCGGCAGCAAGCGTTGCGATGGCCGTGTCCTGAATGCCCGTGCCGGTCAGGTCCGCCACGGTGATCTGCTCGGGGCTGCTACGGCCCGGCTTGCGCCCGGCGATTATCTCGCCGAGTTCGGGGAAGATCGTGCCCTCCGTCACGAGGCCCGCTTCGATGGCATGGTGGAGTTCGCCGAGCCTGCGCGTCTGCTTGAGGCTGTCGGCGACGTAGAGGCCGACGCCGGCGACAATGGCGGGCTCGATCTCGTTTTTGTGCTCGGCGTCCGACCCCATGGCCGTGACATGCTGGCCAGGCTGGAGCCAGTCGGCCCGAAGCACCGGTGTTTCGGACGGCGTGGTGGTGACGATGATGTCGGCGCCATCGACAGCGGCGCGGCCGTCGGCCTCGGCACGAACCGGAAAGCCGAGCTTCACCGTCATGTCCGCTGCGGCGGCCTTTGCTTTTGCAACGTCTCTTGCCCAGATGCGCGCTTCGCGGATCGGCCGCACGAGGCTTAAGGCCTCGAGTTGCAACCTTGCCTGCATGCCGGCGCCGAAGATGGCGGCGACCGTGGCATCCGGGCGCGAAAGCTGCCGAGCCGCGACGGCGCCGGCGGCCGCTGTGCGCACATCCGTCAGGTAACCGTTGTCGAGCAGCACGGCCTGCACCAGGCCGGTCTTCGTCGAAAGCAGCACCATCAGGCCGTTGGTGCTCGGCAGGCCGATCTTCGGGTTATTGAAGAAGCCAGGACTGATCTTGATGGCGAAACCATCGAGGCCGGGCACGTAAGCCGTCTTCACGTCCACCTCACCGCGCGCTTCGGGAATGTCGAGCCTCAGGATCGGCGGCATGCCGACCGCCTTGGTAGCAAGCGCGCGGAACGCGTCTTCCACACAGGCAATCGCTTCAAGATCGAGCGGAACGATGCGCCTCAGTTCTGCCTCGGTGAGAATCTTCATCGTGGTCATGCCGCTGCCTCCGCCAGCGGATCGACCCCGCCATTGATGACCCGCCGATGCAGGTCCATGTCGACATTGCGGCCGGAGAGGATAACTGCCACCGGCCGATCCAGCCCGCCAAGCCGGCGGGAAAGCAGAGCTGCGATGCCGACCGCCCCTGCCCCCTCGATCACCTCGCGCTCCTGGGAATACGCATGCCGCATTCCGACGGCGATCTCGTCTTCGGAAAGCAGGATCACGTCGTCGAGCAGTGCCCGGCACATTTCGAAGGTCACGGCGTTATCGAGGCCGATGCCGCCACCGAGGGAGTCGGCAAGGCTCGCCACCTCCTCGACGGCAACGGGCCCTCCGGCGTCGAGACTGGCCTTCATCGCAGCACCTCGCTCCATGGTGAGGCCGATGACGCGGGTCTTCGGTGACCGCCCTTTCACCGCCGCGGCGACACCCGCCGCAAGCCCACCGCCCGAAAGCGGCACAAGCACCGTCGCCACGTCCGGCATCGCTTCAAGGATCTCCAGCCCGAGCGTGCCCTGGCCGGCAACGACAGCCCGGTTATCGAACGGTGCCACCATGACGAGACCGTCTTCAGCAACCAGGCGATCCACCTCAAGCTGCGCCTCGTCCTGCGATTTTCCGACGATCCGGACATTGGCGCCGAGCCTGCGGATCTCCGACACCTTGTTGTCGGGCACAAGCCTGGACATGCAGATTGTCGCAATCGAACCTTCAGTCCTGGCGGCATGGGCGAGCGCCCGACCATGATTGCCGGTCGAGGCAGCGACGACGCCCCTTGCCCGCTCCTCAGGCGTCAGCGAGAGCACGGCATTCGTGGCGCCGCGGAGCTTGAAGCTGCCCGTCGTCTGGTGGTGTTCGAGCTTGAGGCCGACAAGCACACCGCAGCGTTCGGAGAGCGACGCGGAAGGTACGAGAGGCGTATTCAAGACCCGACCGTCGATGCGCCGGGCCGCCTGTTCGATTTCCGCCAATGTTACGGCAAGGTTCGACATCGCTACCGGTCCGAATAGGCAAGCGTCATGAGGCGGCCGAGTTCCGGCCGCGCGGCTTCATTGCCGCAGAGCCGCAGGCACGCCCAGGCGGTGGCGAGGTTGCTGGTAACGACAGGCTTGCCGATGATGGCCTCGATCTCTGCCGCGACGCTTGCCGCGCGCACAGCCGTGCAGGATATGAAGAGTGCGTCGCTATCGGGTGCAGTCGCTTGTCTCGCGAAGGCAACGATTTCGTCCGGAGAAATGCGCGCCATCTCCCGGTCGTCGTTAAGACCAAGGCATGTGAAACGGGCGATGTCGAAGCCGAGGGACAGGAAATAGTCGGCCATCGGCTTGCTGGTCTCGATCGTATAGGGCGTGAGCACCGAAATGCGCTTGGCGCCGAACGCCTTGAGACCAGAGACGGCCGCCGCAGTCGGCGTGACGACGGCGGCACTCGGTTTGGCGGCGCGCACGGCCGCTTCCACTTCCGCGTCGCCGATGACGACGGAGGCGGAGGTGCAGGAATACATGACGACGTCGAGGGGCTCGTCCGGCAGGATCAGCGTGGCCGCTGAGGTCAGCGAGGGCTGCATGGCGCGCAGGTTTTCCGGCGTCACCGGGTTTGCGTAAGGAATGCGCGTTGTGTAGACGCCGATCCGCTCGCTTGCCACCATACGCTGAAAGTCTACTTCCGTGGTGTGGTCGGTCGCAAGGATGATCAGCCCGACGCGCTTTTCGAGCGGACGCTCATCCAGCTTCGGCATGCGCGAGGCGAGAGTAAGGTCGAACGTCTGCATCAGCGCTCCTCCACTCGGGCGTAGCGTTCTTCCAGCCAGCGCAGGAAGACGACGGAGATCAGGCTCATGATCAGGAAGAAGACCCCGACAAGCGTCATCGGCTCGATATAGCGATAGCTGCTGTTGGCGACGCTTTTCGCCTGGTTCATCAACTCGAGCACGGTGATGGCGGAAAGCAGCGGCGTCTCCTTGAACATGGCGATCAGATAGTTGGCGAGCGCCGGGATCATCGGCGGGATCGCCTGCGGCAGGATGACGTGGATCCAGGTCTGTCGGCCGGTGAGGTTCGTCGCCCTGGCCGCCTCCCATTGGCCGCGCGGCACGTTCTCGATACCAGCGCGGTAGACCTCCGCCGCATAGGTCCCATAGTGAAGCCCGAGGCCGATGATGCCGGCGAGCATTGCCGGCAGGCGGATGCCGATATCCGGCAACACGAAGAAGATGAAGTAGAGCTGCACCAGAAGCGGCGTGCCGCGAATGAACTCCACGATGAAGCCCGTGGCCTTCGCAATCGGCCTGGGCGCGGTCATGCGCAGGATGGCAAAGACGAGGCCGATGACGGCGGCAAGTGCTGCGCCGAACACGGTCGCCAGAATGGTGATCTTCAGGCCCTCAAGCAGGGTCGGCATGATTTCCCAGACGAAATTCCAATCCCATTCCATCGTCAGGTCCTCACGCCATCAAGGCCACGCGTTACCCGGCGCTCCAGCCAGCGCATGCCGTTGGAGATGGCGAGTGCCATCAGGAAGTAGAGTACGAGGATCGTTGCGAAAGGAATGAGCGTGCTGCCGGTCTGGGCGCGGACCACCTGGGCCTGAAAGGTCATGTCGGTGAGCGAGATCAGCGACACGACGGCTGTACCCTTCAAAAGCTCGATCGCGTTGTTGCAGAAGGTCGGGAGCATCAACGGCAGAGCCTGCGGAAGGATAATGTAACGCATCGACTGATAGCGCGAGAGATTGAGCGCTATGCAGGCCTCGCGTTGCTCGCGACCGATAGCCTTGACGGCGCCGCGCACGACCTCCGCCCCATAGGCTCCCACATTCAGTCCCAGCGCCAGCACGCCGGCCTGAAGCGGCGACAGGGTGACGCCGGCGAATGGCAGCACGAAATAGACCCAGAAAAGCTGAACGAAGATCGACGTGCCGCGGAAAAACTCGATATAGGTGGTGGCAAGCGCGCGAACCACAAGAAAGCGGCTGACGCGCCCGAGACCGGCGACGAATGCCATGACGACGGCGAGCATCGAGCCGAGCACGGTAAGCTCAAGCGTCACCAGCGCGCCTTCAAGGATCAGCCCTATGTAACCAGACCAGTCGGTCATCGATCTTCCAACTACGGGGGAGTGGATTGCCTCTCCCCGGCTCGGGAAGAGGCCGAATTGCTGCGGCGCTTACTTGGCGGCGCAGAGCTTTTCGCGGGTCGTCGACATCGCGGCTGCGGCCGAGAAACCATAGGGCTCGATGATCTTGGCAAATTCGCCCGATTGCTTGAGCTTTGCCAGTTCCACGTCGAAGGCGTCGCGCAGGGCTTCCTCACCCTTCTTGAAGGCCGCGCCGTCGCAATAGACTGGAGCACCTTCAACCGGTGCCACGACTTCGACGCTGGGGTCGTTCGCCTTGGCGACAAGAGCGTTGACGGAAAGCACCGGCAGCGAATAGACGTCGATACGGCCGTCCTGCAGCATCTTCAGCCCGCTTTGGCCATCCGGCACGACAATGACGCGGTCGCGCGGGACACCGGCTTCAAGCGCGAGCTTTTCTTCCGTACCGCCACCTGGCGCACCGATCTTTGCGTCTGGATTGTCGGCGATGTCCTTGTAGCTCTTTAGCTTCAGCGGGTTGCCCTTTTTCAGCGCGAAGGCTTCGGCGTCGCACAGGATCGGTTCTGAATAGGCAACGGCGTTGCACCGTTCCGGCTTCATGAAGAGGCCGGCAGTGATGACGTCGTGGCGGCCGGCCTGCAGACCCGGGATCATCGCGCCGTATTCCGAGATCGAGGCGACGATGTCTTCGACCCCGAGGCGTTTGAAGACCTCACGTGCGACGTCCGGAGCCGCGCCGGAAACCTTCCCGTCGGCTGCAACTGCCGTAAAGGGCGGCTCGTTGGCGATGGCAACGCGGGCGAAACCCTGTTCCTTCAGTTCCTCAAGCTTGCCGTCGGCCCAGGCTGGTGCTGCGGCGAGCATTGCCGCCAGGGCGCCCGTGCTGGCGGTTATGGTCAAAAAGGTTCTCATGCTCATAGTTGCGAACTCCTCTGGCTGTCCCTGGTTTTTGTTTGGAGCCTTGTTTCCGGGCGGCAAAGCCGCTCAGACGCGGTGCCCTGCCGCGATGATCTTGCGCAGGAAGGTCTGCGTGCGTTCCTGCTTGGGTGCGCGGAAAATCTCGTCGGGCTTGCCCTCTTCGACTATTCTGCCGCGGTCGAAAAAGAGAATGCGGTCGGCAAAATCATGGGCGAAGCCCATCTCATGCGTGACGAGCAGCATGGTCATGTCTGTTTCGACCGCGAGCTTGCGCATGACATTCAGCACTTCTTCGACGAGTTCCGGGTCGAGCGCCGAGGTCACCTCATCAAAAAGCATGATCTTTGGCGAAAGAGCCAGCGCCCGGGCAATCGCAACGCGCTGCTTCTGTCCGCCGGACAATTGCGCCGGCATGCTCTTTGCCTTGTCGGCCATGCCCACCATGTCGAGAAGCTCCATCGCCCGCTTCTCCGCCGCGGCCTTCGCCATGCCTTTCGTCAGCATCGGCGCCAGCGTGACATTGTCGAGCACGCACTTGTGCGGGAAGAGATTGAAGTGCTGGAAGACCATGCCGATCTTCTCGCGCATCTTGTGCAGATGGCGGTCATCGGCCGGCGCGAGACTGCCGTTCTTCGGCATGTGATAGAGCTGGTCGCCGTCGACCTCGATATGGCCGGCGCTGATCGCCTCCAATGTCATGAGAATGCGCAGGATCGTAGTCTTGCCGGATCCGGAGGGACCGATCAGCGCTAGCTTTTCGCCCGGCAGCACGTCCATCGACAGACCGTCGAGTACGGTCAAGGGACCGTAGCGTTTGGTGATGTTGTCGATGCGGATGATCGGCGCTGCCATGCATGTCTCTCCCTATTGAGACAAGTGATGGCGCAACGATGCGCGGCAATCAAAATCATGTCAATGTCAATAATAATATCAGTACAATTATTCTGACATCGCCCATTTGAGAGGCAGATCACTCAAATCGCGAGCAACAGCGCTTCCGGATTTCCGCTGGCGAGTGAGGCGAGAATGCCAAGTCCAGTGCGCAATTCCTGCTCGGTGGTCGAGCCGAGCGAGATGCGCACCGCCGGCTGCCAGCCCTGGTCGGCCGTGCGGAACGAAGAACCGGGCGCTATCGCCACACCGCGCAGACGCGCCTGGGAGACGAAGCCGTCTTCCGTATGCCCTTCCGGCAACGGCAGCCACACATGTAAGCTCTGTGGATGGGTATAATAGGGCAAGCCGGCGAGCGCCTCCTCGGCGATCGCGTGACGAACGCCAAGTGCCCGGCGCTGCCAATTGACAAGTTCCATCGCCGTGCCGTCGCTGACCCAGAGGGTCGCGATCTCGGCGATTGAGGGCGTCGCCATCCAGTTGGAGACGAGATGGCGGTTGGCAACCGCTGCGACGTAACGATCCGGGGCGGCGAGATAGCCAATGCGCAGGCCCGGTACCGTGATCTTCGTGAAGCTGGTGACGTAGAGGGTGCGCTCCGGCGCATAGGCCGCAATCGGCGGCGCCCGACCTTCCACAAGCGGCCCCAGGATGTCGTTCTCGATGATCGCGATATCGTGGCGCCGTGCGACGTCGGCAAGCGCCTGCCGGCGCTCAGGCCCCATCAAGGCCGCGGTCGGATTGATCACCGAGGGCTGGAGAAAGACGGCGCGGATGACGCCCGTGCGGCAAGCTTCATCCAGCGCCTCGGGGATCATGCCTTCGCGATCGATCGGCAAGCCCTCGAGATGAAGGCCAAGATAGCTGGAAAGCGGCACGAGCGTGTGGTGGCTGATCGCTTCCGTCGCAACGGTCGAGCCTGGCGGAGCAACGCTCATCAGCGCCACTGTCATGCCCGAGGTGGCGCCGTTGGTGAGGCTGATGTTGAGCGGAGACACATCCAGTCCACAACGCGACAGCCATTCGGCTGCGACGTTACGATGGCGCGGGAAAACCATGTTGGGCCGGAAGGAAAGCGCCGAACTCGACGGAAGGTTTTCCGCCAGCCACCCGAAGGCTCCGCGCATGCGCTCCAGATGCAGCTGTTCGCACACGGGCTTGAGGATCGAAAGGTCGACAAGCTCGCCAAGACGCTCGGGCAGATAAGGCGGCTCAGGCTCTTTCGGCCTTGTCTGCACGAAGGAGCCGCGACCGATTTCGCCGGAAATGAGCCCCCGTCGGATCAGCTCGTCATAGGCACGACTGACGGTCTGCACGGAAAGCTTCAGGTCGTCGGCGAGCTTGCGATGAGGCAGAAGGCGCGTCCCGTTCGGCAAGTGCCCTTCCTGGATGGCGCGAGCGATCTGTTCGGCGAGAGAGAGATAAGCCGGCCGGCGCAACTGGGATATATCGGGTCGCCAATTTGTCATGATTTTAACAGTGCTCAAAATCAGTTCAATTGACAACGCCAAAATGGTTTCCCATTGTCTTTTCCTCCACTTTGACACGATCCCCGCCCGGAGGGCGCCCTGAATGAAACTCGACGCCATCGACCTGCGTATCCTGGAGGCGATCCAGGAGAACGGGCGCATCACCAAGCTGGCGCTGGCGGAACGGGCGGGCCTCTCACCAACGCCCTGCTGGCTGCGTCTGCGCAAACTTGAGAAGGCAGGCATCGTCGCAGGCTATCACGCACGCGTTGCCGTCAGACGCGTTGCGCCTGTTGCCAGCGTCATGATGGAGGTGACGCTTGCCAACCATCGGCAGGTGGATTTCGAGCGTTTCGAACGCGCTGTCGCGACAACGCCAGAAATCGTGGCCTGCTGGTCGGTCGGCGGTGGCGTCGATTACATCCTGAAGATCATGGCCCCCGACATCGACGCCTACCAGCGTCTTGTCGACAGCCTACTCGACCGCGAACTCGGTATCGACCGCTACTTCACCTACATCGTCACCAAGACGGTGAAGGAGGAGACCGCGCTTCCGCTGGAGACGTTGCTTCCCGCGTCTGAATAGAGAGATTGTCTACGGCCGCCCCCATCTTTGGCCAAAGTCTCTGGTGGCCACCCCGGCAATAGACAATCTGTCGCGCGCCCTCTGGCAGACTTCCTCCACCAACAGGAGGAGGCCGCCATGACCGCCGTATTTGCCCGAACGACCTTTCACGACGCGCTTGCCCGCCTTGCCGATCCTCATCTGCTCAGGGAACTCGCCTATGTCGGTGGTCGATGGATCTCTGGCCGTGACGGCGCAAGCTTCAAGGTGACGGATCCCGCCTCGGCGGCGACGCTTGCCTGGGTCGCCGCCCTTGATGGTGAGCAGACCGGGGAGGCCATTTCGGCGGCGCGTGACGCGCTGCCCGCCTGGCGCAGCATGCTGCCGCAGCAGCGCGCCGCGATCCTGCGCAAGTGGCACGACCTGATGCTGAAGGCGCGCGAGGATCTTGCCCTCTTGATGACCCTGGAGCAGGGCAAGCCCCTTGCCGAGTCCCGCGGCGAGATCGACTACGCGGCCTCGTTCATCGAATGGTACGCGGAGGAAGGAAAGCGGCTGAATGTGGAAAGCGTCACCAGCCATCTGCCCGGAGCAGAGATGATCGTGCGGCGCGAGGCGCTCGGTGTCGTCGGGATCGTGACGCCGTGGAACTTCCCCTCCGCCATGATCACACGCAAGGCCGCTGCCGCGCTCGCAGCTGGCTGCACGGTGGTTGCGCATCCCTCCAGCGAAACACCGCTTTCGGCACTCGCCCTTGCCGAACTCGGCGAACGGGCCGGAATTCCCGCGGGCGTCTTCAATGTTGTGACCGGAGACGCCGCCACCATCGTCGGCCGCATGAACGCCGATCCGCGCATTCGCGCCATGAGCTTCACCGGCTCGACGGAGATCGGCAAGCTGATTGCAGGCCAGTGCGCGGAGACCATGAAGCGGCTGGTCATGGAACTCGGCGGCCATGCGCCGCTGATCGTCTTCGCCGACGCCGATGTGGAGAAGGCAGCCGACATCGCCGTCGCCGCGAAGTTCGCGACCTCCGGCCAGGATTGCCTCGCCGCCAACCGCATCTATGTCGAACGGCCCGTCGTTGCGGCCTTTACCAAGGCGTTTCAGGTTCGCATCGAAGCGCTGAAGGTTGCCTCGGGCCTCGACCCAGACGCCGAGATCGGTCCTCTGATGCACGAGCGTGCCGTCGCCAAGGTGGAAGAACAGGTCGCCGATGCGTTGAAACGCGGCGCGAAGCTCCTCACCGGTGGCAAGCGCCACAAGGCAGGCCCTCTGTTCTTCGAGCCGACCCTTTTGACGGATGTACCGAACGAAGCGCTGATCATGCGTGAGGAGACCTTCGGCCCGGTTGCCGCCGTCTCCGCCTTCGACACCGAGAGCGAAGTGATCGCCCGGGCAAACGACACCGAATACGGCCTCGTCGCCTATGTCGTCACCGAGAACGGCGCACGCCAGATGCGTCTTGCGCGGGCTTTGGAATACGGGATGGTCGCGATCAATCGGGTGAAAATCACCGGCGGACCGATCCCCTTCGGCGGCTGGAAACAGTCGGGCCTTGGCCGCGAAGGCTCCCGCCACGGCATCGAGGCCTTCACCGAACTCAAATATCTCTGCATCGACACGGCCGCCTGAACGGGCGCGCCACATTTCATACGCGAAAGGAAAGACCATGCTCGAAAAAAGCAACGAACTCAGCGCCTGGGACCGTGATCACTTCTTCCACCCCTCCACGCATATGGGCATGCATGCGCGCGGCGAAACACCGACCCGGGTGATCGGCGGCGGCGAAGGTGTGTACATTACCGACACCAGCGGCAGAACGAGCCTCGATGCTTTTGCAGGTCTCTACTGCGTCAATGTCGGCTACGGCCGGCAGAAGATCGCCGACGCGATTGCCGAGCAGGCGAAGAATCTCGCCTACTATCACGCCTATGTCGGCCACGGCACGGAAGCCTCGATCACGCTCTCGAAGATGATTATCGACCGCGCGCCGGAAGGCATGAGCCGCGTCTATTTCGGTCTTTCAGGCTCCGATGCAAACGAGACCAACATCAAGCTGATCTGGTACTACAACAACATCCTCGGTCGGCCGGACAAAAAGAAGATCATCTCTCGCTGGCGCGGCTATCACGGCTCCGGCGTTATGACGGGCTCGCTGACCGGACTGCATCTCTTCCACACCGCCTTTGACCTGCCCCGCGCACCGATCCTGCACACGGAAGCACCCTACTTCTTCCGCCGTCCGGATCGCTCGATGGATGAAGAGCAGTTCTCGCAATATTGCGCCGACAAGCTTGAGGAAATGATCCTGGGCGAAGGCCCGGAGACGATCGCCGCCTTTATCGGTGAGCCGATCCTCGGTACGGGCGGTATCGTGCCGCCGCCGAAGGGTTACTGGCAGAAGATCCAGGCCGTGCTCAAAAAATACGACATCCTGCTCGTCGCCGACGAAGTGGTGACCGGGTTCGGGCGTCTCGGCACGATGTTCGGATCCGACCACTATGGTATGAAGCCCGACCTCATCACCATTGCCAAGGGGCTGACCTCGGCCTACGCACCGCTTTCCGGCGCGATCGTATCGGAAAAGATGTGGCAGGTGCTGGTGCAAGGCGCCGACGAACTGGGCGCGATCGGCCACGGCTGGACCTATTCCGCCCATCCGATCTGCGCCGCCGCGGGCGTTGCCAATCTCGAACTGATCGACGAGTTGGGCCTGGTTGAAAACGCCGGCAGCACCGGCGCCTACTTCCGCGCGGAGTTGGCGAAGGCGCTCGCCAATCACAGGCATGTGGGCGAGGTGCGTGGCGATGGTCTGATGGCCGCAATCGAGTTCGTTGAGGACAAGGACGACCGGGTCTTTTTCGATCCGGCAGAGAAGATCGGCCCGCAAGTGGCGGCCGCCCTGCTTGAGCGCGGCGTCATCGGCCGCGCCATGCCTCAAGGCGATATCCTCGGCTTTGCGCCACCGCTTTGCCTCACCATGGACGAGGCCGATATTGTCGTCAAAGCGGCGGCCGATGCCGTCGCGTCAGTCCTGGATAAAGCATAGGCGCAGCAGCCATAGATGCCTCAGTCTTGAACCCTGTCGTCGATGGGGCGGGAAACTCCCGCGCCATCGACGACTGCCAGGCCTGCGTGAAGTTGAAGCCTAGACGGTGAGCGTGAATGTGGACCCCCCGCGGATATCGGGCCGAGCTGCCCCGACAACGGCTCGGAGAACGAAGAGGCAATTCGTATACCCTATTGGATCGGCATCGAAAATCGGCCTGCGAGTCGTGTTGACTCTGGCCTTCACTCGGTTGAAAAAAGGACGATCTTAAAAAAAGGATTACTAATGCCTGAAGAAAACACGACGCCAACCACCCTGGTTGCCGAGGGCTCAGCGACTGTGCACACACCTGAACGCGGAAAGCGAAGCACAGCAAAACGTCAAAATGCGGCCGGGGAAACGAAGAGCGCGACTTCGACGGCAACAGCATCAAAGCCCTCCGCCAAGTCCAGAAAATTCAGCGAACAAGAAAAACTCGAGAAGCTCAGGCAGATCGGGGCACAGGTCGCTGACGGCGCGAGTACGATGAAAGATGCGATCAAAAGTGCCGGAATATCCGAGCAAACCTACTATAACTGGAAGGGTAGCTTGAAGGCAGATGATCAGCCGAGCAGAAAATCCGCTTCGGCCGGCGACGAGTTTGCCGAACTCGTGCAGCTCGAGGCCGAGAACCAGAAGCTGCGAAAGCTCTTGGCGGAAAAGTTGCGCGCGGAGAATGCCGAGTTGCGCAAGAAGCTTGGCATCGATTGAGGCAGGGAGAAGCCACGCGCTGAGCGCTGTGGCTCCACTGCTCCTTTAGCGGTCGGCTGTGATCCAAGCACCTGACTTTGTGCAACCAGTCGTGCCGCAGCATTTCGATCCACATTGGGTTCAAACTATATGAAAACGCCACAACGCAGGTTCGTTGTTGAGTTCAAATCCGGCCGCCGTCAGCCAAAAGTGCCAACGGGTTCGATATGGGGAAACACCGACCTCAAGACCCTCGCGCGCGAGATTGAGACCGAATCGGCTCATCTGTTCGGCCACCGAGAATTGGGCGGCAACGGTGGTACTGATCACGCCGCGGATGCTGATGTTCCGAATTTTGTGGAAGAACCGACCGTCGTGACAGCCTCCGATCCGGCCCATGCAGTGGTTGACCCGGTTGCTGGCGCACAGTCGGATGACGAAGTAGCTGGTTCCACGTCCGCCCCGCTCTTGGTCCCCAAGACCCGCAGCGCACCAAAGCAGACGTCCAGGAAGAAAGCTTCCCGCCCGGCGCCGACTACCCCTTTGGCATCCGGGGGCGAGGACCCGGATCTACAATCGAGATCGACGCCAACGACGTCTCTCGAAGAACTGGCCGCACTTGATGCGGAAAACAGTCGCCTTCGAAAATTGTTGGCGAACCAGCTCCGTGTGCAGAACGCGACGCTCAAGAGAATGCTGGAGCGGTTTTAGCTTTCGACTTGTTTGTTTTGCAGGCACGCCGAAAAGAACGCCCCACCTTCCTTGCACGGCCGCGATCGATGGCCCTTTGCACGTCCTCTTGGCTTGCGACCATTATGTCCCACTGGAGCGTGCGCTTGGGCTGAATGCGATCCTGGCGGGTTTGATCGGTTCTTTGGTCGTTGCCTGCTCTGGCGCCTTTCGGCCTGCGCCCATCTGCGTTTTTGTCGCCTTTAGAACGCGGAAAGCCCGCCGGATTTCTCCTGGCGGGCTTTAGGTTATGAGATTTGGTTGCGGGGGCAGGATTTGAACCTGCGGCCTTCAGGTTATGAGCCTGACGAGCTACCGGGCTGCTCCACCCCGCGCCATCGCGGTAAATCCCTTTGGGATTTATCCGCTCATTGCGGGTTTTGCCGAAGGCAAAATCCCGTTTAACCGGTCCGGGTTTTGCGTGCGCAAAATCCCGTTGGTTTGTCTGATCTTACTTACGCAAAAAGGCCGCTTGTTGGCGGCCCTTGTGTTTCGGCAGGGCCGAAGAGTGTGTCGAGAAGATTTCCGGCGTTTTATCTTGCGTTTTGCAGACCTGGCAGCGACCTACTCTCCCGCGTCTTAAGACGAAGTACCATCGGCGCTGGGGCGTTTCACGGCCGTGTTCGGAATGGGAACGGGTGCAGCCACCCCGCCAGAACCACCAGGTCGGCAAAGCGCAAGATTTGAGCTTGCGGGCTCAAACCGGATGAGAAGCTGGTGAGTTCGGGTTTAAGCGAACTCGTTTTGTTTTGAACACGTCGTTCATCTCGGCGAATGCTTTGCAATCGCCTTGTGATGAACACAAGCAATGGGAACGATCAAGCCAATCGAACGATTAGTACTGGTAAGCTTCATGCGTTGCCGCACTTCCACACCCAGCCTATCAACGTGGTCGTCTTCCACGGTTCTCAAGGGAATACTCGTTTTCAGGTTGGTTTCCCGCTTAGATGCCTTCAGCGGTTATCCATTCCATATATAGCTACCCTGCTATGCCCTTGGCAGGACAACAGGTCCACCAGAGATATGTCCATCCCGGTCCTCTCGTACTAGGGACAGATCCTGTCAATATTCCTACACCCACGGCAGATAGGGACCGAACTGTCTCACGACGTTCTGAACCCAGCTCACGTACCGCTTTAATTGGCGAACAGCCAAACCCTTGGGACCTGCTCCAGCCCCAGGATGCGATGAGCCGACATCGAGGTGCCAAACAACCCCGTCGATATGGACTCTTGGGGGTCATCAGCCTGTTATCCCCGGCGTACCTTTTATCCGTTGAGCGATGGCCCTTCCACGCGGGACCACCGGATCACTATGACCGACTTTCGTCTCTGCTCGACTTGTCAGTCTCGCAGTCAGGCGGGCTTATGCCATTGCACTCGACGACCGATTTCCGACCGGTCTGAGCCCACCATCGCGCGCCTCCGTTACTCTTTCGGAGGCGACCGCCCCAGTCAAACTACCCACCATACACTGTCCCGGATCCGGATAACGGACCGCGGTTAGACATCCATGACGATAAGGGTGGTATTTCAAGGATGGCTCCACAAGAACTGGCGTCCCTGCTTCAAAGCCTACCACCTATCCTACACATGCCGACACGAATGCCAGTGTAAAGCTATAGTAAAGGTGCACGGGGTCTTTCCGTCTGACCGCAGGAACCCCGCATCTTCACGGGGAATTCAATTTCACTGAGTCTATGCTGGAGACAGCGGGGAAGTCGTTACGCCATTCGTGCAGGTCGGAACTTACCCGACAAGGAATTTCGCTACCTTAGGACCGTTATAGTTACGGCCGCCGTTTACTGGGGCTTCGATTCAGAGCTTGCACCCCTCCTCTTAACCTTCCAGCACCGGGCAGGCGTCAGACCCTATACGTCGTCTTGCGACTTCGCAGAGCCCTGTGTTTTTGATAAACAGTCGCTACCCCCTGGTCTGTGCCACCCCATCTGACTTGCGTCAAAAAGGGTCACGCTTCTTCCGAAGTTACGCGTGCAATTTGCCGAGTTCCTTCAGCATAGTTCTCTCAAGCGCCTTGGTATACTCTACCTGACCACCTGTGTCGGTTTCGGGTACGGTCTATACGGTGGAGCTATTTCCTGGAACCGCGTCCCCGCCCAGACAATCCAATAAGTCTGAACAAGTTAAGCAATCCGTCACTACCACCAGGCCCACGAATATTAACGTGGTTCCCATCGACTACGCGTGTCCGCCTCGTCTTAGGGGCCGGCTAACCCTGCTCAGATTAACTTTAAGCAGGAACCCTTGGTCTTTCGGCGAGAGGGTCTCTCACCCTCTTTATCGTTACTCATGTCAACATTCGCACTTCCGATACCTCCAGGACCCCTCACGGGTATCCCTTCACAGGCTTACGGAACGCTCCGCTACCACACGTCTTGCGACGTATCCTCAGCTTCGGTGCATGGCTTTAGCCCCGTTACATTTTCGGCGCAAAGACCCTTATTTAGACCAGTGAGCTGTTACGCTTTCTTTAAATGATGGCTGCTTCTAAGCCAACATCCTGGTTGTTTTGGGATCCTCACATCCTTTCCCACTTAGCCATGACTTGGGGACCTTAGCTGGAGGTCAGGGTTGTTGCCCTTTTCACGACGGACGTTAGCACCCGCCGTGTGTCTGCCGACTAGTACTCCTCGGTATTCGGAGTTTGGTTAGGATCAGTAAGACGGTGAGTCCCCATAGCCCATCCAGTGCTCTACCCCCGAGGGTATTCGGTCGACGCTCTACCTAAATAGATTTCGCGGAGAACCAGCTATTTCCGAGTTTGATTGGCCTTTCACCCCTAACCACAAGTCATCCCAATCTATTGCAACAGATGCGGGTTCGGTCCTCCAGTTGGTGTTACCCAACCTTCAACCTGCTCATGGCTAGATCACTCGGTTTCGGGTCTAATGCGACGAACTGAACGCCCTGTTCAGACTCGCTTTCGCTGCGCCTTCACCTATCGGCTTAAGCTTGCTCG